>ONGJ01000003.1 GCA_900317375.1 uncultured Eubacteriales bacterium | reverse complement strand
TTTTCCACCCCTTTACCGAAACCTGGTCGCCCGAACAGAGACGCAAAAAGGCGCGAGATATCCTGTCAGGCAGATTTATCACCTTCTGCGCATTTGAGGCAGATGCGGTCGTTGGTGAAATCATGCTGATACCGGAACTCAACGAGAATCGCCTTATCATTGACAGTTTTCATGTTTCCCGTGCGTTCAGACGGCGTGGGATCGGACGGCGTCTGGTTGAAACTGCTGCTGATTATGCAAGAGGCTGCGGGGCTTCTGCCCTGTACGCATCCTGCTGTTCTGCTGAGGAAACCATTGCTTTTTACAAGGCAATGGGCTTCAGACTGAGTGAACATCCGATACCTTCCTGTGTAGAAGATGAACCTTTTGATATTCAAATGGAATACAGATTATAAAAGAGTGCGTTTCGCAGATCACGATGGCGGCATCAAGCTGCGGGAAAGCAGACTGTTTCTGAGCAGGGAAGCTGCAGAAACCAGTCTGGCAAGAAAGACGACATCAAGGTCACATCAGATCCCGGCATGCAACATGAAGGAGGGCAATCAAATGAAAGAACAATACTATGAACAGGCAGTGGCCTGTGTGAAAGACCGTGTTCTGCCTGCACAAATGGAACTCTATCGGTCCTGCAGCGGAGATCTGGACAGAATCTACGGCGAGGCTATGAATGGAAACGGATACTTTGGGAAAGTGATCGTGCCCGGCCATGTATACGAGCTTGGCTATGAAAAATGCACATGTCCGAAAGTCCTGTCCGGACAAATCACAGACCCGGATCACTGTAACTGCAGTAGGCAGAGTATTCTATATATCCTCAGCCAACAGGAGCCAGACAGTGAATTTGAAGTGGACATCTTGGAAACCGTCTTGAATGGGGCGGAGCATTGCCGCTTCAGAATTACAAAAAAATGGTGAGAACATGAATGTTTCTACAGCATGCAAGAAAGGCGCAGTTTATGAGTTTACGGTTCTTAAAGGCGGGCACATCAGATGCATTGACATTGAATGGCATTTCAAAGCGTGCGTTTGACAGTGATGTTTTCGTGGGAGGACCTTCGGCAGAAGGTCCTCCCGGGTATCAATCGGTTTCCTTTCATACGAAGATGGCAAGGCAAGGGCATCTGTATAAATTGACAGAAGAAGGACTGACTGTCGGCGGAGCCATCCTGTTTTTGCAGGGAGACGCACTGAACATCGGCAGGATTTTTGTTGCGCCGGAGCATTTCCGTAAGGGTTACGGAGCTTTTATGATGCAGGAAATAGAATCCATGTTTACCGGAGTAAAAGCGTTTACCCTGGACACACCCGACTGGAATATCAGAACAAATTCTTTTTATACAAAACTGGGATATACGGAAATAAAACGGGACAGAGGTCTGATAACTTATTCGAAGAGGAAAGCGGATGAATAATGAGCGGCAGTTTTTTCTCCGCGATCCTGTCAATAAGTGGATTATTCTTACAAAACCCTTCGGACGGTCTACCATCCCGAAGGGTTTTGTGCTATACTCTGTAATGCTTATATGATACCATGGGTTTGGTATATGCACAGGGAAGGGGACAGCCATGTTTTCCTTGTATTGGTGAACAGGGCAGCGGCGGGGCCGACCTGAATGCCAGTATCGGGTTTACGAAGACGGAGAGTTTGAAAATGATAGAATTCTACGAGCCGATGCTATATCTGTCTACGCCGGAGCATCCCAATACAATGGGTGTGCTTGCCGTATTGACGGAAGCAGTGGACGGTGAACTCCTGCGGGATGCCGTGGAGGAACTGCGCACGCGTTTTCCGTACTTTTATGTGAAAGCCGAGCAGCGGGAAAATGATCTGCTTCCCGTGCCGAACGAGCTTCCCATGACGGTGAGAAACACATGGTCCCCGATCATGCTGAATGCAAAGGAATCCAATTACCATCTCGGCGCATGGAAGTATGAAGGAAAGCGCCTGGCGTTTGAGATTACTCACGCGCTTACCGACGGCGCCGGGGTGCTCCCTTATTTCAAAAGCGCCCTGTACCTCTATCTGTCGCGCAGGACGGGGCAGCGCTTCGACCCCGAGGGGTTCCGCCTGCCGGGAGATGACATTCCGGAGACCGAGACAGGCAATCCCTTTGCCGGTCTGGATATTGACGCGGCAGAAGCGCCGCTGTACGCCAAAGAAACGGAAAAGGATTTCTGCCGCCTGAACGACGGAACGGATCATGATGCCCGCATCACTTACATAAAATTGCCTGAAGAGCAGCTCATGCAGTACTGCAGGGATTTTGACGGAAGCCCGAACACCTTTCTGGCCGTGATGCTGGCCAGGGCGGGGAGGCGCTGTGATCCCGCAAGCGAAAAAACCATCAGCGTGGCCGTTGCGATCGACCACAAGGCGATGCTGGGAAACCGCGACAACTACCGCATGTTTGCCAATGTCGCAGAGCTGGCCTTTCCGAAAAGCAGGCCGCTTGACGACCTGATGAAGACGTGCACCGTGGCACGCGGTCAGCTGATGCTGCAGGCGCAGCCGGAAAACTCTCTCTGGGCCATGAAGCAGAGAAAGCAGACCTATGCAAGGCTTGCACAGCTGCCGCTTGAGACGAAGCTGGGGGCGTTAGCAAAATCTGCGGGGAGCCCGCGCTGGAGTCTCTCCATATCCTACGCCAACAGCAGATCCTTCGGCCCGCTGGATCCTTATATTGAGGAACTGTATCTGCTTTCCGAGCCGGGTGTCACGGATGTCATCTGTGAGGTCGCCTGTATCAATCACAGCTTTTTCCTGGCCGTCGGCCAGAACTTTTCTTCTGACAGGCTCATGGATGCGTTCCTTGGGGAACTGGCTTCGCTTGACATCGGCTATGAAGTGACGGGCAGGGAACCCCTGCGTCTGTGCGGGTTTGAGGCATTCGGCGCACGGAGCTGAGGCCCGGCAGATATCCGGTAACGGGATAAGCAGTTTGCAGCAGTGTATAAAGAACACCCGTTCAGCAAGGAGGATCATAAACATGCGGATCTATGTTGATTATGATGACTGCCTCTGTGAGACTGCCAGATCATTCGTAAAGCTGGCGAAAGACATGTTTGGCAGGAACGCAGCCTACGAGGATATCAGATTCTTCGAGCTGGACAAATCCTTCGCACTGGATGAAGACCAGTATGCGCGTTTTATGATCAGGGGACATGAGCCTGATGTGCTTCTGTCCTATGAAGAGACACCGGGCGCATCCGCTGTCATCAATGAATGGATCGGCTGCGGATACGAGGTATCGATCATCACAGGCCGTCCATACAGCGCCTATGAGGCGTCCCGCAAATGGCTTGACAATCACGGGCTTCAGAAGGCCAGGTTATACTGCTTCAACAAATACGGCAGAGACAGCTTCATCAAAAACAGTGCGTTCAGTCTCGAACCGGAAGACTATCGCAGGATGAAATTCGACTTCGCTGTGGAAGACTCGCCCAAAGCATTCAGGTTCTTTGACCATCTTCCGGATTTGCGGGTGCTGGTTTTCGACAGACCGTGGAACCAGGGCTGCGAGTTCCCGAATGAGAACTATACAAGGTGCTTTGATTGGGAAAGCATCAGAAGAATCGTCGCGGGATGATTTCCGATTTGCAAACCCTTCGGACGGTCTACCATTTCGAAAAGTTTTGTGTTATACTGCAGTCGGTATATGAAGAATCCGCAATTCGATCATGATGTATAAGGAGGAAACAGCCATGACGAAAAAAGAAAAGACCATGAAGAAAACGACAGTGTTTATCCAGTCTCCGATGGGCGGCGAGATCACACCGGAAGAGATCCTTGTAAAGGTGGGCAATGTCGATAAGGTTTACGTCCGTATAGACCAGAACAAACTCCACTGGGTGAAGGGTGACGATATCGGCTCGGTAGAGATCTGGTAACGGGATACGCAGTTTCGAAAACCCCTGCTCTGACGCAAATCAAAAAAAGCCTGCAAACCCTTCGGACGGCCTACCATCCCGAAGGGTTTTGTGTTATACTTTACGAGAGTCCCGAAGGTGGGAAACAGAAAAAAGTACCGGAGGTGCGCTGACAGATGAACCTTCCTACACGATGGCCGGATTCCGGTGTGCTGATGACCCGGCGTCTCGTGCTGCGCCGCTGGGAGCAGGCGGATGCCGAAGACCTGTACCGATATGCTTCCGATGCGGACGTGGGCCCGATTGCAGGCTGGCCGCCACACAAAAATCCTGACGAGAGCCGGGCTGTGATCAGGGATGTACTGAACGGCAGGGAGGCCTATGCCATCTGCCTGAAAGAAGACGGCAGGGCGATCGGCGCCATCGAACTGAAGCTGAACGGGCATACCGATCTGACGGACAGGGATGATGAGTGCGAGATGGGCTACTGGCTCGGAAAGCCGTTCTGGGGACGGGGCATCGTGCCGGAGGCTGTGACGGAAATGCTGCGCCGTGCCTTTGAGGACATCGGCATGCAGAAGGTCTGGGTCGGATACTATGAGGGCAACAGCAAGTCGAAGCGGGTGCAGGAGAAGTGCCGCTTCCGCTTTCAGCGGAAATCGGAAGGGGTGGATGTCCCGCTGATGCAGGAAAAACGCACCGGGTATGTGAGCAGCCTGACAAGGGACCAGTGGCAGTGGGACAGGCTTTATGCGGCTGCCGCTGCGGTGAGGAAGGAACGCAGGATCTCCGATTACGTCACCTGCGGTGAGGTTTCCGCAGCGATCCTCTCCGGCTCGGGGAGGATCTATACCGGCGTGTGCATCGACACCTGCTCAACACTTGGGATCTGCGCAGAACGCAATGCCATCTTCCATATGATCACAAACGGTGAGGCGGAGATACAAAAAGTTATCGCCATCCTGCCCGACGGCTCCAGCGGTGCACCCTGCGGGGCCTGCCGGGAGCTGATGGTCCAGCTGATGCCGGAGAAGTATCAGGGCGTGCAGATCATGATGGACTATGAGACAGAGAGAGTCGTCACCCTCGGCGAATTGACGCCGGCATGGTGGATCTGATGCTGCAGTACAGAAGGGGAGAGCAGGCTGCGTACTTCGGCAGCCTCGCCGAAGTACAGGACGAAACTGTTTGATACCGACCAGAAAAAGCCCAGCCGCTGACCTGCTCAAAGTGAGCAGGAAAGCGGCTGGGCTGCATGATGCCTTTACGCAAGCCAACGGCGGTTCCTTTCTTGCCTTTCCTCCGCCGTTTCACACGGCCTGACGGTATCCCCGCTCCGAATACGGAACAGGATTTCATCCAAAGGTTCCGGCTTTTGATAATAGAAGCCCTGCACGAACTCACAGCCGATTTCTCTGGCAAAGTCCAGCTGTTCCTTTGTTTCCACGCCCTCGATGAGGGTGTGAAGCTTCAGCGCTTTGGCCAGGTGGATCAAATCTCTCAAAATCAGACGATTCGCGCCGTCGTTATCATCGAGATGACGGATCATCTCCATGTCATATTTGATGAGCTCAAAGCGGAACTGGCTGAACATGTTAAAGGAGGAGTATCCGCTGCCAAAATCGTCCAGCCAGATACTGTACCCGTTTTCCCTGAGCCTGCGGAGCTGCATCTGGCAGCTCTCGGGATCGGCGGCCACCTCCTGCTCGGTGACCTCAACGATGAAATAGCTTTTGTCTACGTACTTGGATGCACCGCTTTTCTCATAAAGCTCGTTCATCCGGCATACGACATCCGTGTGATCGAAATCCTGCCGGGAAAAATTGACAGACACCGGAATCTGCGGCAGGCCGTTCTCGTGCCGGATCCGAACGTCCCGGCACACCTGCTCGAACATACACAGATCCAGCTTGTACAGCAGGTGATATTTCTGCAGAGCCGGGATGAATTCCGCAGGGGAGATGATCCCACGCACCGGATCGACCCAGCGGGCGAGCGCTTCAAAGGCCGCGATCTTCTGATTCTCAACGCGGTACAGGGCGTGGTAATACACCTTGATCCAGCCGCTGTCTATCGCGCGGTCGATGTTCTCGACGATGTAGCGGCTGCGCCAGTATGCCTCATCCAGCTGCGTGGAGAAGAAACGCACCTTCTGATTCAGGTTGGTATTGATCCGCTTCAGCGCATGCTTGGCATGGTCGATGGCGCGGCCTACGCTGTCGCCGGAGCCGTCTGCCTCAACCGGACAGACTCCGGAACGGACTCCGCCGGTGTTGCCTCTGGCCAGCTGCCTGACCCTCGCGTTGACCTGAGCAAGGAGATCCTCAATTTCCTCTTCCCCGTCTACATCCGCGAGTATAATAAAGTGATCATCCGCGCCGCGCGTCACCAGCGATGTCGGGAAAAACTCCTTCAGCGAGGCCGCAATCAGGCGCAGCAGGGCGTCGCCCTCTTCAACGCCATACTGGTTGTTATAGGACTGCATGGATTCCACATCGGAATAGACCAGCATCGGCGTCCGACCGGAAGAACTGATCTGCGCCACCTTCTCACGGCCGAACTCGTGTATATAATTGGTATTGGGAAGATCTGTCAGGAAATCTCTGTAGAAGCGGTCTCTCTGGAACAGGCCGTAGGCCTGTATTTTATCCTCGATCGTCTGGATCGTGGCAGACAGATTCGCGTAAGCGATCACAGCGAGCTCTGTCCCGTCCGGCATGGTCTGCCAGCTGCCAAGCCCATGAATCAGGAAATACTTGCCCTTTTCAAGCGCAGAGAGCCTGCAACGGAAGACCACGTCATACGGCCCCTCATGCCGGAGGAACTCCTCGCTCACCTGTGAAACGATGCCCACATCATCGGGGTACATCCGCTCAAACATGCCGCGTTTCAGCCATTCCAGCACATGCTCACGCGGCATCCCGGTTTTCTGGCAAAAGCCCTCCGACGCAAGGACAGGAACGGCTTCATCCCCAATCCTCTGATAATAGACGAAAGACGCTTCGCAGCTCTCCAGCGCTGCTCTCATCTCTTTCGGAAAGGTGTACATCCGCTGCCCTCCTCTGCTCAAACTTTTACCATAACTTTTTTTCGGATTTCATGCTCTCTGTCAGCTCTGCCCGTAGAAAGCAAAGAGGCGCTCAGGATCGTTCTTCACCTTGCCCGCCGCCAGATCCGCACGCAGGAAGCGCTCTTCCAGATCCGGCTCCTGCTGCGCATTGGCATAGATACCGAATTTCAAATCGACTCTCTCCCGGATCTCTTCATCCGCCAGGATGTCGGACACGAAATCCCGGATCTGCGACTCATAATCATCCTGATGCGGGCAGTACAGCAGGAAAGTGTCGTCGTCCTGCCTGCAGCTGATGCCTCCGGTTTCCCGGGCCAGTTTTCTGATGCTGTCGCCGACGGTCCGCAGAACATAATCGCCGAAGTGCCGGCCATACTGCTTGACTGCGGAATGAAAGTGATTCACATCGCAGGCCACGGCATCCAGCACCGTGTCTTTGTAGATATTGTCAAGCCGCCTGACATAGCGGAAGAAGTAGTCCCTGTTCAGAAGGCCGGTCAGTTTATCCCGTTCCGTGTAGCGGATCAGCTCGCGGTTTTCAGACAGTTCAATGCATTTGGCGATGCGGGCTTTGACGATCTCGATATCCGGAAACGGTTTCGGGATAAAATCCATGGCTCCGCTTCTCAGACAATCCAGTTCGGCATCCTGGTCAACGGTCAGAAAGATCACCGGGATCGACATCAGGTCTTCGTCAAGCTGCATCTCGGCGATGACCTCGCGGCCGTTCTTCTTCGGCATCTGCAGATCCAGCAGGACGAGATCGATTTCGTCCTTATGCCTTCGCAGCACATCCAGCGTCTCGACCCCGTCGGAGGCATAGAGGATATCGTAGTCATCCTGCAGCAGATCGCCCATGATCTCACGGTTTATTTCTGCATCGTCGGCAATCAGGATCTGCTTTCTGCCGTGGATCACGGGGATGGCCTCATCGGCCGGACTGCTCTCGGCGCCGGCCTCTGCCGTCAGTATGTCCTCCTTCAGATGCTGCTTTCTCTCGTACATGGCCTTGTCCGCCTCTTCAAAAACAGCGGAAAGGGAAGTATGCCGACCCGGGTCATATTCCGCCATGCCGGCAGAAATGGTTTCCCCGATTTTGAGTCTGGAAAGATCCCTGGGTACGGCGTTGACCTGGTCCATCAGTTTGTTGCGCGCATAATAGTCTTCGCCGGACAGAATGACGGCAAACTCATCACCGCCGATTCGAAACACCGGGCTGTGGCTGAAAATCCCGCAGATTTTCGCACAGGCGTTCCTGATGCAGGCGTCGCCCTCCTGATGGCCGTACTGATCGTTGACCGCCTTCATGTTGTTGATATCACAGACGGCGACGGCAAAGGGCTTCTGTTCGCCGTTTTTGATCGCCTCGTTGATCCTCTCTTCCCATTGCGTGTAGGCACGCTTGTTTTTGATGCCTGTCAGGGAATCAACATCCGCCATCTGTCTGGCTGTCGTCAGATTCGCTTTCGTATGCGCGGCAAGCTGCTTGAATGTCCGGGTGAGCACGCCGACCTCGTCGTTCCCGTCGTATTCCAGGGGCGATTCATAGTTGCCGTTCTGTACCTGTTTCGCGGCCACGGTCAGATCATGCAGCGGCTGGGTAATGCTCTTCGAGTAGTCCAAGACCACCGCGGCGCAAACCGTCAGAATCATAAGCGAGGCGAGGAAGACATTTTCGATCATCCCTTTCCACCCGCTGTCGATCTCGGAAACCGGCGCCGTCACATACAGCCGCATGCCGTTTCTGAGCGGCGCCCAGATCGCCTCTTTTTCGACGCCGTCGAAGACATACTCCACATGGTCATCCCCGACAAAGCGCGTGGAATCGCTGATGGCGATCTTTTTGCTGTCAAGATGTTCCGAGTCTATCTGCGGATGGCAGATAAAGTTGCCGTCCTCATCGAGGAGAAAAGCATATCCCGTCTGATAGATGCTGATATTGTTTACTTCCCGTGCGAGGGTCTCATAATCGATCTCAATGCCGATCACGCCGACAAACCGGTCCTCCCAATAGACCGGCACATTGTACGAAATGACCCGGGCCCCCAGATTCTCGGTATAATAAGGCGGAAGCCAGACGCCCTTTCCCGTTGCCTTCGGGACGGTAAACCAGACAAGCTGTGATGTATCGTCGGTGTCATACTGGCTGATGTCCGTCACCTCGTGCTCCTGAAAGCCGCTGCCCTCCTGATTGACATACCAGAAGCCCTTAACGGTATCTGAGACCTTCGGATCGATCCGAAAATAATAGGTGAGGACGCCGTTTGTGTTATAGGCAATCCTGCCGAACAGGCTGCGGGTATGCTCGACCTGTTCTTCCAGACCGTCCTCCGTCATGCCGTCAAAGCTGTCATGAACAAGCGCCGCCACCGTCTCGGCAGAGTGCTGGACGCTTTCAAAATAGGCATCCAGATTCTTCGCGCCCGTCTCCGCCGTCAGATGAAGCAGCTGGTCCGCGTCATCTCTGCCAAGATTCCGGATGGAAATCACGCCGATGGCCGCGGCAATACTGATGGCCACCAGAATCGTACAGAGATTCAGGAGTGTAAATTTCGTTCGAATGGAATTCATACGGCGGACATCCTTCTTTACCCTTGCTTCAGATGGAGCATGACATCTGGTGAATACAATAAAGTGTAATTAAACTGTAATCTATTTTAATCATTTTTCCACTTTTTGTCAAGAGCGTACGCAATACCGAATCCGGCGGACGGTTTTCGTTTTGTGCTGGTTGCCGTCCGGCGCTTTACTGAGTGTTGTGAAAGTGAAAACGATATGATAGAATACAGCCTGTAAACAGAGAAGCGCTGATGACAGAGGTGAACAGAGTGGAATCCTTTGATAAACTGAAAAGCATCGTTGCGAGGCTTCGCGCAGAGGACGGATGCCCCTGGGACAGAGAGCAGACGCACGCCTCGCTGAAGCCCGAGTGCATCGAAGAGGCGGCGGAAGTGGTCTGCGGCATCAATGTCCTGGAAGCGACGGGGAATCCGGAGAACCTGAAGGAAGAACTGGGGGACCTGCTGCTGCAGGTGATGATGCATGCACAGATCGCCGAGGAGGAGGGGCTCTTCACCATGGATGATGTGCTGAGGGGCATCTCGGAAAAGATGATCCGGCGGCATCCGCACGTCTTCGGCGAGGTGAAGGTCAGCGGATCCGACGAGGTCCTTGTGAACTGGGAACAGATCAAGGCGGCGGAAAAGCTCGGGAAAGCAACGGAAGCGGAGTATCTTCCGCAGGCCTTTGATGAATCCATTGCCCTGATCCATGCAGCCAAAAAAAGAAAAGGATATGAGCAGGAGGCCGGTAAACCATGATCACACGCAGACAGTTCTTGAAAGGGATAGCCGCCGAGAGCGCGGCGCTGCTGCTGACGGGTTCCCTGTGCGCAGAGGCTTTTGCCGATGATGCCGCAGGCGCTGCCGATGCGCCTGCATCTGAGAATGCCGGCCGGGACGGCATCACGGTTCTCGGCACCAGAGGCTCGCTGCCCGTCAGCGGGAAGGACTTTCTTCGCTTCGGCGGCGCGACCACCTGCTTTCTTGTGAGGATGGACGGGGAACTCATTCTGCTGGACGCGGGCACGGGCATGGCGCGCATCCCGAAAGACGTTCTGAGCGCCCCTCAGATCAGCCTGCTTTTATCGCATCCCCATGTTGACCATATGCAGGGCATCCCCATGTGCCCGTATCTGTCGCAGAAAACCGCCAATCTCTCCGTCTATGCTGCCGAGCATGGCGGCCTGAATACCGAATCCCAGATCCTGGCGTTCTTTTCCCCGCCGCTGTGGCCGATCAATCCGACAATGATGCCAGGGAAAAGCATATTCCACGATATGAAGGAAGCTTTCCGGATCGGGGATGTGCTTGTCGAGTTCATGGAGGGGGTCCACCCCGGCGGGGTCAGCCTCTTCAAACTGACAGGCAGCAGGAAGACCCTAGTCTTTGCGACCGACTGCACCCTGACGGATGAGCTTCGTCCGAAGCTTCAGGAATTCGCAGAGGGCTGCGACGTCCTGATGATTGACGGACAGTACAGCGATGACGAGTGGAAGGGAAGAGAGACCTACGGCCATACCAGATGGACCGAGGCCGCGCGCTTCGGACAGGACTGTCATGCAGCCTGCGTGAAGATCATCCATCATGACCCCAACCATACGGATGACGATCTCGATGCTGCCGAGAGCGAGGCAAAGGCCGTCTGCCGGCAGTGCAGCTTCGCCAGAGAAGGCGAAATCATCCCCCTTCAGGATTAACTTCCCGCCGCGCTCTGAATTGGAGCGGAAGCCTCCGCCGGCAAGCTGACTGCGACATTCCCCGGTGTTCGAGCGGGCGGATCAGAACATGTATGAGAACAAAAACAGACTGAAAGCCGGGAACTGATTATGAGACTTTTATTGATTCGGCACGGTGACCCTGATTATGAACACGACGGTCTGACCCCGGTCGGCGAGCGGGAGGCGGCGCTGCTCGTGTCGCGCATGGCCGGTGAGACGGTTACGGAGTTCTTCGTCTCCACCATGGGGCGGGCGAGGGCAACCGCCCGGCCTGCACTCGAGGCGCTCGGCCGGACCGCGGAGGAATGCGATTGGCTGCGGGAGTTTTCGATCCCCGTGCGGCGGCCGGACAGAAACGGGGAGTACAGCTCCGTCCCCTGGGACTGGCTTCCTGCCGACTGGCTGCAGGATCCGAGACTTCTGGACCCGGTACGCTGGCGCGAGAACGAGGTCCTGGCGGCCGAGCACATCGGTGAGGAATATGACCGCGTCGTCGAGGCCTTTGATGCCCTGCTGCAGGCCCACGGCTACAGGCGCAGCGGACTTTACTATGCCGCCGAGCGCCCGAACACCGAGACGCTGGCTTTCTTCTGCCATTTCGGACTGAGCTGCGTGCTGCTCAGCCACCTGATGAACTGCTCGCCCATGGTGCTCTGGCAGGGGCTGTGCATGGCGCCCTCTTCGGTAACCACCGTCTACACCGAAGAGCGCCGGCCGGGCATCGCGGCCTTCCGCACCGCTGCCGTGGGCGACATCTCGCACCTCTATGCCAGGCAGGTCCCGCCGTCCTTTGCCGCCCGCTTCTGCGAGTGCTACGGCGACGGCACAAGGATCGATTAATTTTTTTTCAAAATCTTTGTAACGAAATTCATCTGGCGCCGTCTAACCCACGAGTCAAACAGAAGGGAGGTGAGACCGTGACCGGGGAGCAGGCCGAAAAACTGTACGAAGCGAACTACATGCGGGTCTTCTCCTATGTGATGACGCTGACAGGCGACCGCACCGAGGCGGAAGAGATCACACAGGAAACCTTCTTTCGCGCGATCTCCAGGAACAGCGAGTTCCGCGGCGAGGCAAACGAAATCACCTGGCTCTGCGCCATCGCGAAGAATTGCTTCCTCGATGAAAAGCGCCGCGGAAGCCGTACGGAGCCGATGCCCGAGGAAGACAGACCGGATACGGGCAAGGGCGTTGAGCAGACCGCCATGGACCGCGATTCCTCCTTCCGGATCCATATGGCGCTGCACGCGCTGGAGGAACCGTACCGCGAGGTGTTCGAGCTTCGGATCTTCGGCGAACTCAGCTTCCGGGAAATCGGACTCATCTTCTCGAAAACCGAGAACTGGGCACGGGTCACCTATCACCGCGCCCGGCTCAAACTCCAGGAAAGGATGGATGCCAGATGAAGACAGACTGTGATGTGATCCGCGACCTGCTGCCGCTGTATGCCGACGATGCCTGCAGCGCCGCGAGCCGCGCTGTGGTGGAGGAACACCTGGGCGAATGCCCCGAATGCAGCGAGATGCTGCAGCGCCTGAAGGAGGACGAAATCGAGACCGGCCTCCTGGAAGAGAAGGAATCGGTCATCGACTATGCCGTCCGGCGCTTCCGGCGCCGCTCGGCGGCGGTGGGCTCGGCGGTTTCCGGTGCCGTGCTGATCCCGGCCCTGATCGTGCTGGCCATCGTGTTCACCGGCCCCTCGCTGAGCTGGGTTTCGGTGGTGCTGGCGGCTCTCTGCGTCCCGGCCGCACTGATCGCGGTGCCGCTGCTGGTGCCCGAGGACAAGGGCTTCTGGACCTTCTGCGCCTTTACGGCGAGTCTTCTCCTGCTGCTGGGCGTGGCCTGCCTGTACACCCGCGGCGACTGGTTCTGGATCGCCTCGAGCGGCGTCCTGTTCGGCCTGTCCGTGATCTTCCTGCCCTTCCTGATCCGCGCGCGGCCGCTGCGCCGGCTGATCGGCAGCGCCAACCGCGTGCTGATCGTGATCGGGGTCGATGTTGCCCTGTTCATCAACCTCCTGAACATGATCAGCACCAGGGGGCATCTTACCCTCAACAGCCTGCTTTTCTCCCTCGCCGTGATCGGCGGCATCGCTTTCGTCATCTATGAGATCGTGAGAAAGACAGGTGCCGTGAAATGAAGATGAGAGCTTTTCGCAGAAGCCTGAAAACCCTGGGCGCCGTTCTGCTTACGGCCGGCACCCTGACGGCCCTGAAGCCGGCGGTCAGCTTTGCCGCCTACAGCTATCCCAGTGCGGCAAAATACACGGCCGGGGACGCCGAGATCAAAAAACCGGTCCGGAACCTGGACGTGGACTGGGTCAGCGGCCAAATCACCGTCGCGTATCACAGCGCCGACACGGTCGAGCTCCATGAGACCTCGAAAAAGCAGATTTCGAAGGATATGCAGATGCGCTGGTGGCTTGACGGCGATACCCTCCGGGTGCGCTATGCCAAACCCGGCTTCCACACGCTCTTCGCCCGGAACAAGCAGCTGACCATCACCCTGCCGGAAGACATCGTCTTTGACGAGGTCAGCATGACGGCGACGTCGGCGGACTTTCTCATTCCGGCGCTGCGGACCGACACCCTGAAGCTGCATGTGATCTCGGGCGATATCGAAGCCGCTGCCGATGCGCGAAATGCCGCGGTGAGGGCTAACTCCGGCGATCTCGACCTGCACTTCGGCGGGAAGGCGGTTGAGATCACGGCCGAGACGACCTCCGGCGAAATCGGGCTTGAGGCCGCTGCGGCCGAGTGCCTTTCGGCTGCGAGCGCCTCGGGCAAAATTGAGCTCAGGGCAGAGCGCGTTGACGAACTGCAGGCCTCCTCCGCCTCGGGCAGCATCAGCGCCGAGGTCGGCAGGGTGAAGCGCGCGGCGCTGTCAACGACCAGCGGAAACGCGGACGTGGCTTTCGACCGCTTTGACGCGCTCAGCATCTCCGCCACCTCCGGCAATGTCCGGGCGGATCTGCCGGAAGAGCCGGGCTTCACCGCGTCGCTGAAAGCCGGCAGCGGCCACATCAAGTCGGACCTGCCGCTCACAAAGGAAGGGAAGATCTGGACCTGCGGCAGCGGCAGCAGCGAAGTGAGCATTGCCACCGGCAGCGGCAACATCACCCTGCGTTAAATACTCGTCCTTTACACGGAAGGCTTCCTGTGTTAAAATACGCAGAACACAACGGACGGTTCTGTGTGTTCTTCCCGAACATGCAGAACCGTCTTTATTCTTGTACCGGAGGTTCCTATGGATCCCATGATTGCCGTTCTGGCCGAAGAGCTGGGACAGAAAAGCGAATATGTCGAAAACGTCGTCCGCCTGCTGGACGAGGGGAACACGATCCCCTTCATCGCCCGCTACCGCAAGGAACTGCACGGCGCCATGGACGATACCGTCCTGCGCACCCTCGAAACGCGGCTGCAGTATCTGCGCTCGCTGCAGGAGCGCCGCGAGACGGTGCTGTCGGCCATCGCGGAGCAGGGAAAGCTGACGGAGGAGCTGGCAGCTGCCATCGCCTCGGTCCGTACCCTGGCCGAACTCGAAGATCTCTACCGCCCCTACAAGCCCAAGCGCCGCACCCGCGCTACCGTCGCAAAGGAAAAGGGACTGGAGCCCCTGGCCGCGCTCCTGTTCGCCCAGAAGCGCGACTGCCCCGACCCGCTGACCGCGGCCCAGGATTATGTAAACCACGAAAAAGGCGTCGAGACGGCCGAGGACGCCCTCAAAGGTGCTTCCGACATCATCGCCGAACAGATCAGCGACGATGCCGCCCTTCGCAAGTCCCTGCGTGAGCTGCTGCAGCGCGAAGGCCGGCTTGTTTCGAAGGCGGCGACCGAGGAGGATTCGGTCTACCGGCTGTACTATGACTTTTCCCAGCCCGTCTCGCGCCTGCAGGGACACCAGATCCTGGCCATCAACCGCGGCGAGAAGGAGAAGCTGCTCAAGGTCTCGGTGGACCTGGACCGCGAGCGCGCACTCAGGACCGTCTTCCGGACGGTCGTCATGCCCGGGACAAGGGCGATGGACTTTATCAGGGCCTCTGCCGAGGATGCCTTTGACAGGCTGATTTTCCCCTCCCTCGAGCGCGAGCTGCGCTCGGAGCTCACCGACAGAGCCTGCGAGGGCGCCATCGGCCAGTTCGCGCTGAACCTGCGCCCGCTGCTGATGCAGCCGCCCGTCAAGGGGAAGGTGACCATGGGCCTTGACCCCGGCTACCGCATGGGCTGCAAGGTGGCCGTCGTGGACGGGACCGGCAAGGTGCTGGATACCGCGGTCGTATACCCGACCTACGGCGACAGGCAGAAAAACGAGGCCATCCAGAAGCTTTCCGCCATGGTCCGCCGCTGGGGTGTGGAGCATATCGCCATCGGCAACGGCACCGCCAGCCGCGAAACCGAACAGATGGCGGTCGAGCTGATCGCCCGGGAGGCGGAGCAGGGGAGGCATCTGAGCTATATGATCGTCTCCGAGGCCGGCGCCTCGGTGTACTCTGCCAGCAAGCTCGGCGCGGAAGAGTTTCCCCAGTTTGATGTCAACCTGCGCTCGGCCGTGTCGATCGCCCGGCGCCTGCAGGACCCGCTGGCAGAGCTTGTCAAGATCGAACCGAAGGCCATCGGCGTCGGCCAGTATCAGCACGACATGCCGGAGAAGGAGCTCAGCGCGGCCCTTGACGCCGTGGTGGAGGACTGCGTCAACGCCGTGGGCGTGGATGTCAACACGGCATCGCCCTCGCTGCTGCAGCGCGTCTCGGGGCTGACCGCGACCACTGCCCGCAACATCGTCACCTACCGCGAGGAGAACGGCCCCTTCCCGACCCGCAGCCAGATTCAGAAGGTGCCCAAGCTCGGCCCCAAAGCCTACCAGCAGTGTGCAGGCTTCCTACGGGTACCGGAGAGCCGCCGTGTGCTCGACAACACCGCCGTCCATCCCGAGTCCTATGCCGCGGCCGAAGGGCTGCTCGGCCTCATGGGCTATACCGAGGCGGATGTCAGGGCCTCGCGCCTGAATGAACTGCCTGCCCGCCTGAAGAGCTACGGCGGCGAGAAGGCTGCCGATGCTCTCGGCATCGGCGTACCGACCCTGAACGACATCGTGCAGGAGCTCTTGAAGCCCGGCCGCGACATCCGCGACAGCCTTCCCAAGCCCATCCTGCGTACCGACGTGCTTGAGATGAAGGACCTCAGGCCCGGCATGAAGCTCTCGGGCACCGTACGCAACGTGATCGACTTCGGCGCCTTTGTCGATATCGGCGTCCATCAGGACGGCCTCGTACACATCTCCGAGATCGCCGACCGTTTCATCCGCCATCCCTCCGAGGTCCTGTCGGTGGGAGACGTCGTCGAGGTCATGGTCCTCGATGTGGACGAAAAGAAAAAGCGCATCGCCCTTTCCATCAAACAGGCTAAAGCCTGAGCTTTCAGCCGGAGGAGAACAGGTCATGATTCTTCTTTACTACCAGATTGCCTTTGCCGTGTCCTTCCTGCTCGCGGGCCTCTATGTCGTGATCTGGGACCGGCGATTTGATGTCAACATCACGGCCATCTTCATGCTGGTTCCGATCACCAACCTGGGCCATGTCTTCATGGCCACAGCCCAAAACCAGATGGAGGCTGCCACGGCTGTCAAGGTCATCTACATCGGGGCCTGCTTCATGCCGTTTTTCATCACCATGGGCATTCTCAATCTCTGCCGCATCCGGGTCAGCCGCCTGCTGCGCGGGCTGCTGTTCGCATTTCCGGCCGTCCTGTACCTCTCGGTGCTGACCATCGGCTATTACCCGCTCTTCTACAGCAATATCGAGCTCTACACCGCCGGCGGCGCGACCAACCTGATCCGCAGCTACGGCCCCATGCACGCGCTGTTCTATCCGATGGTGCTGGGCTATATCCTGATCGGGGCCGGTGCCATCCTCTATGCGATCCGGACGGAAAAGCAGGTCTCCAAAATCACGCTGGGCCTGCTCTTTCTGCCGGTCGCCATGACTGCCCTGGGCTTTTTCGGCAACCTCTTCGTCGGCCGCCGGGTCGAGATCATCACCTCTACCTATATCCTGGCCGAGATCATGTACCTGCTGATTGCCAGACGCATGAGCCTGTACAATGTCAGCGATACCGTGATCGACTCGCTCATCCAGAACGGCGAAACCGGCTTCGTCTCGCTGGACAGCGAGTTTCGCTACCTGGGCAGCAACAGCACTGCCCGCCGCATGATCCCGGAGCTCTCGTCCCTCGAGATTGACGGTCCGCTGCCCGACGGCCTTCAGAAACAGTTCCGGACCTGGCTGCAGACCCCTTATCCGGATGCATACAGGACGGGGGAGGGAAAGAACGAGCGCATCTATCTCATCGAGGCCGGCGACCTCGTCAGCGGCGGCCAGAAACACGGCCATCAGTTCTTTATCCGCGACGATACCCAGAACCAGAAGTACATCACACTGGTCAGAGACTATAATGTCCGGCTGGAGGATGAGGTCAAAAACAAGACCCGGCACATACTTGAGATGCAGGACGATCTGATCCTCGGTATGGCGACCATGGTAGAAAGCCGCGACAATTCGACCGGCGGCCACATTCGCCGCACCAGCAAGGGTGTCCGTCTGCTGGCAGGCGGAATGGCGCTCGACCCCGCGTTCCGGGATCATCTCGTCAAGGCCGCGCCCATGCATGATATCGGCAAGATCGCCGTTGACGACGCGATCCTCCGCAAGCCCGGCCGCTTCACGCCCGAAGAGTACGAGCAGATGAAAAAACACGCGCCGGAGGGTGCGCGCATCCTGAAGGAGATCCTGAAGGATGTCGATGACGCGGACTTCAAGCGCATTGCCGTCAACGTCGCCCATTACCATCACGAGCGCTGGGACGGCAAGGGCTACCCCGACGGTCTGAAAGGCGAAGAGATTCCGCTGGAGGCGCGCATCATGGCCGTCGCCGATGTCTTTGACGCGCTGGTCAGCAAACGCGTGTATAAGGACAAGATGTCCTTCAAAGACGCCGACCGCATCATCCTCGAGGGCATGGGGACCCAGTTTGACCCGGGCCTTCGCGGTGTCTATCTCCGCACCCGCCCCCGGCTCGAGGAATACTACCGCGGTACCGACTGCTGAAAAAAACAGAGGAGAACAGCAATGGCTGTCTTCCTCTGTTTTCTCATCTGTATTCAACTCGCCGCAGGCAGCAGCAGGAGAAATATACGGATTTTGCATACGCGCGTCAACGCAATCACCTCGCCGCTATTGTGCTCCCGCCCCGGGCCTTTTGTCAATAGTCGGGGGAGAACGGACAGATAAAAACGGGAAAGAAGAGGGTGACAAACCGGGGAATAGGGTTTATAATAGGCACAGCAGAACAAAAAGTCTCTTTGAGGAGGTCTGTATTATGAAAAAATACCTTGCCGAAGCAATCGGCACCTGCACGCTGGTCGTGCTGGGCTGCGGGACGGCCATGCTGGTCGGCTGCGATGCGGTCATGGGCGGCGGCTACATCCTGACCGCGCTCGCCTTCGGCCTTTCGATCGTTGCCATGGCCTACTGCATCGGCAACATCTCGGGCTGCCACATCAACCCGGCCGTCACGCTGGGGGTGTTTCTCTCCGGCCGCATGGAGAAAAAGGACGTTGCGGGTTATGTCGTTGCACAGTGCGTCGGCGCGCTTGTGGGTTCGGCTCTCCTGGCGCTGATCTTCAAGCTCGGCCATGTCGAGGATATGACCGGCGCCTTCGGCTGCAACAGCCTGGCCGGCGTGAGCGGCAATGCTTTTGCGGCCCTGCTTGTTGAGATCGTCCTGACCTTCATCTTCGTCCTGTGCATCCTCGGCGTTACCTCGCCCAAGGCCAACCACGGTTCCTTCGGCGGCCTGGTCATCGGCCTGACCCTGACCGGCGTTCATATCCTCGGCATCGGCCTGACCGGCACCTCGGTCAACCCGGCGCGCAGCATCGGCCCGGCCATCGTGGCCGCCATCGCCGGAAACGTCGGCCCGCTGGTCTGCCTCTGGGTCTTTGTCGTCGGCCCGCTGGTGGGCGCCGGTCTGGCAGCCGCGTGCTACAAAGCGCTTGAAAGCTGAGATCAGATCCAAGATACACACCGTTAAGCAAAGCACCCCGCCGGGAGGCGGGGTGCTTTGCTGATGTCAGGTCTGTTTTACCGGAAGGACACTTTACCGATTTAGTGCTTTATCAACAAAAAGTAATGCATGATTATTTACAATCTTGCACAAAGTGAAAGAATATGCAAGTCTGGCTTGACAAACGGACACGGGGCGATTATGATCTGTCACAAGATAGAGGCGCGAGGTTCATCAGTACGCTCCTGCATGAAAGCAGCTTTTGCAGCAGCCGAAAGGGGACATCGCCGAAGCGGGGAAGCGCAGCTGCGCGTTTCTTCGCTGGGCCGTCGGATAAGATCCGCCGGACTGTCACGCGAGTGGAGCGCTATCGAGTACAATGATCTTTTCCCTAGACCTGCCCGGTCCGGAAAGGCCAGTGCCGTAGACGCAAAGCCGCGTCTGCGGTTTTTTCGTGTTTCTGTCTAATCCATTTCACAAAGGAGAAACCACGATGAACAACCTGAGAAGACTTGCTGCTGCCATTCTGGCCCTGATGATGCTCTTCGCCCTGACGGCGACTGCCTTTGCCGAGAGCAAAACTGCCGAGAACAAGGCACCTGTGAGCAAGGCCCCCTACGAAGAGCTTGCTTACCTCAACGGTCAGCTGCGTGTCGGCATGGAATGCGCCTATGCCCCGAACAACTGGCAGGAGGCCGAAGCCAGCGACACCAACGTCCCCATCGAGAACGTGCCCGGCAGCTTTGCCGAGGGCTATGACGTTCAGTGGGCCAGGATCATCGCCGACTACCTGGGTCTCGAGCTTGTGATCGTGAAAATGGACTGGGACGGCCTGATCCCTGCCCTGAACGAAGGCCAGATCGATGCGATCATCGCGGGCATGATGGATACGGCGGAACGCCGCGAGGCCATTAATTTCACCACGCCCTACCATGCGACCGAGTACGGCATGATGGTGAACGCGGGCTCGCCTTTCGAGAATGCCGCGAGTATCCAGGATTTCTCCGGCGCAAGCGTTCTGGGACAGAAGGATACCGCCCTTGATACGGTCATCGACCAGATTCAGGGCGTCGAGCATCTGACCGCCGTTTCCAGCGTCCCCGACATGGTGGCACGGCTCCAGCAGGGCGCCTGCGACGCCATTGTCGTCAACGTGGAAAACGCCCCCGCCTACATGGCTGCGAACCCCGACTTCCGTCTCATCACCTTCGCCGAGGGCAATGGCTTTGAACTGCCGGCCAAGGGCTCGTGTGTCGGTCTGCGTTATGACGACGAGGCGCTGCTGACCCTGGTCAATGAGGCTCTGGCGGGCGTCGAGCAGGAACAGCGCGACGAAATGTGGACCACTGCTGCCGAGAAGGCCCCCGCCTGAGGACAGAGGATCTGCCGCAGAACGACCGCATAGAATAGAAATGACATCTCTCCCTGCCTTCGGCGGGGAGAGATTCGGGTAAACCACTTCGCTTATGAGCAGGAATGGAAGGGATCAGCGTCATGAAGGGGAAGACAAACAAAACGACGGTGCTGAAGGCCGCGGCCTGGATCGCAGGCCTGGCGCTGCTTGTCTGGTGCGGCGTAAGCTTCGCTGAGACCGTGCGCAGGTGTGCCGAACTCGAGAAGAATCCCCCGGGCTTCGTGGACTCGATGATCTATATGTCGATCAAGGGGAAGGAACTGATCCTGACCGGCGTGTGGACGACGGTGCGCATCGCGCTTCTGGGGACCGCGATCGCCTTTGTGCTGGCGATTCTGATGGTCTTTCTGCGCATCCAGGAGCCGAACCGCCGCGACAGCAGCGCGGTGAAGGCGCTGAAGTGGCTGGCAAACCGCTTTGCCCGTCTCTATGTCTTCGTCATCCGCGGCACACCGATGATGGTGCAGGCGCTGATCCTGTATTATTTCGGGTTCAATCTTTTCAAGCGGACAGGTATGACCGTGACCGAGATCAACCATGTGTGGAGCTTCTTCATCTCCGGCCTCTGCACCGTTTCACTCAACTCCACGGCCTACCTCACCGAGGTGCTGCGGGGAGGCATCCTTGCCGTGGACCGGGGCCAGACCGAGGCTGCGCGCAGCCTCGGCATGACAAACTGGCAGACGATGATCCGGGTGGTCTTCCCGCAGGCCGTGAAGAACGCCATCCCCGCCATCGGAAACGAATTCATCATCAACATCAAGGATTCATCGGTGCTGTCCGTGATCGGCGTGATGGACCTCATGTACGCAACAAAGTCCGTAAGCGGCATCTATTTCCGCTCTCTGGAAATCTACTGCGTGGCGGCGCTGCTGTACCTGCTGCTGACCTGGCTGTCCTCGCTGCTGCTCAACTGGCTGGGAAAGAAGCTGGACATGCCGGTGCGCGGCATCCCGAGCTCAAACTGAGACCGTGATGAGCGGAAACAATGACCAAGGAGGCGGCGTTATGAAGGAGACCGTGCTGCGCATCGAAGGCCTGGAAAAGTCCTTCGGCGACCTGCAGGTGCTCAAAGGCATCGATCTGGAGATAGACCGCGGCGAGGTGGTGTGCATCATCGGCGCCTCCGGCTCGGGAAAATCGACGCTGCTGCGCTGCGTCAACCTGCTGGAGGAGGCCGATGCCGGCAGCATCTGGTTTGACGGGCAGAACCTCATGGACCTGCGCGTGGACCTGAACGCCCTGCGGCAGAAAATCGGCATGGTGTTCCAGAGCTTCAATCTCTTCAACAACAGAAATGTCCTGGATAACTGTACCCTGGCGCCCATGACGGTCCGCAGGATCCCGCGGGCGCAGGCGGAGGAGACGGCCATACGCCATCTGACGGCGGTAGGGCTCAAGGACTTTATCTACGCCGATGCAACGCGCCTGTCCGGCGGACAGAAGCAGCGTGTCGCCATTGCACGGGCACTGTGCATGGAGCCCGAGATCATGCTCTTTGACGAGCCGACCTCGGCCCTGGACCCCGAGATCGTCGGCGAGGTGCTGGACGTGATGAAGGCGCTCGCGGCGGAAGGGATGACCATGATGGTCGTCACGCATGAGATGGCCTTCGCCCGGGAGGTGAGCGACCGCGTCGTCTTTATGGACAGCGGCGTCATCCTGGAGCAGGGGAGCCCGGCAGAGCTCTTTGCCCACCCGAAGAATGAGCGGACGCGGGCCTTCCTGAGCAGATATCTGGAGGATAAGTGAATGTCGGCAGTGAAGGATGTCTATGCGTATTTTGCCGGGGAGGACCGGTATCCGGACCTCGACGCATCCGGCGCCGCAGAGCGGCTGCGCGAGGCTGTGCGCTGCCGGACGGTGAACGATGCCGATCACAGCAAAACGGATTTCCGCGAGTTTGACCGTCTGCAGGCGCTGATGCGCAGCGCCTATCCTGCCGTGATGCGCGCAGGCAGCTTCGAGCTGATCGGCCACTGTGTGCTCATCACCGTTCCGGGAAGCGAGCCTGCTCTGCGCCCCGCACTCTATATGTCGCACCAGGATGTGGTGCCGGTCGTGCGCGGGACCGAGGCAGACTGGACACACGGCCCCTTCTCGGGCGATCTGGCGGAGGGCTGCATCTGGGGACGTGGGACGCTGGATATCAAGCAGATGGTCTTCGGCATCCTGGAGGCGGCGGAGTATCTGCTCGGGCATGGCCGGCGTTTTCGCCGCACCGCCTTTCTCGCGTTCGGAGATGATGAAGAAACCCTGAACCTCGGCGCTCTCAGCATCGCCGAAACGCTGAAGGCGCGCGGGGTGCAGCTGGAATATGTGCTGGATGAGGGCTTCGGTTCCGTCGAGGATGGGGCTGTGTTCGGCGCGCCCGGCATCCCGGTGACGAAGATCGAACTGATGGAGAAGGGCTACGCCGATCTTGAGCTTTCGGTTGAAAGCGCCGGCGGCCATTCAAGCCGCCCCTGGGGCGGAAGCTCGCTTGAGCATCTGGCGCGCGCCGTGACGGCGATCGCGGACCGGCCCTTCGCCCCGCACTGTCCGGAGCCGCTTCTGAGGACCTTTGAGACGCTGGCGCCCTGCATCACGGAGGAGCCGCTGCGGTCACTCGTACAGGATGTGCGCGGCAATGCGGACGCCCTCGCCGCTTTCTGCATGACGCGCCCCGAACTCTTTCCCTTTGTCTGCACCACCGTTGCCCCCACCGTGATCGAAGGCGGCAGTGACGCCTGCAATGTCCTGCCGCAGAACATGCGTGCGGTCATCAACTTCCGCCTGAACGCGGGCGACAGTGCCGAGATGCTGCTCCGGCGCTGCCGCGAAGCGGTTCTGGCGGCAGACCCGAAAAGCCCGGTCAGACTGCGCTTCCTGCAGGCGAACGACCCCTCGGGGATCGCACGGACGGACGGCTTCGGATACCGGACGCTGCAGGCGGCGCTCAAAGAGTTTTACCCCGCGGTTCTGGCCATGCCCTCCCTCACCTCGGGCGCGACCGATGCGCGGCGCTATGAACCGGTCTGCGATACCTGCCTGCGCTGCAGCCCTTTTGTGGTCGACAGGGAGCTGGCGCGCCAGGGCGTCCACGGTACAAACGAGCGGATCCCTGTCCGGTCGTACCTGCAGGGCATCCGCGTGCTGATCCGCCTCATGGAGCTCGGCAACATTGCGGAAGCGGATTGACCGAAATGCCGCTGCTATATGCAGTCGGGCGCTGAACCGAAGCCGGACACAAGATTATGGATGACATAAAAAAACTACCGGAGCTGTTTGAAGCAGCTCCGGCTTTTCTTTTATTATCTGCCTGCGGATTCGACTGCCGCATCAAATGCAGTCCGGATCCCGGCTTTGATCTTTTCGAGGGAATCGCCGGGAGCTGCTTCAAAGAACTTTCTGTCGTTCCAGTAGACCGTCGGCACGTAATAATAGTCATGTGCATCGGCATAGCCGGTCTCTTCCTGCTCGTTGATCCACTTCAGGGGAAGCCCGGCATAGCTTTCATTTTCTGCCTGCAGCTCTTTCACGGCCTGCTTTGCCTTGACGCAGTAGGGGCAGCCGGGCAGAAAAATCAGTTCGATTTCTTTCATGTCTGTTTTCTCCTTTCCGTTCCTGTCCTGTTTGTCTGTTTTTCTTCAAAGAGACAGCATCGCGCGGGCTGATCAATACAGGGTGTGCGAGATGCGCTGATACTCCTCAAACAGCCGGAGGCAGGCTTCCCGGTCGATGCAGACAAGATAGTCATCCGGCAGGGACTCTTTGTCCACCAAGTCGGAAAATCCGCCGTCCCGGAAACCGATCACGCTGTTGTCCTCAATCGTACATCCGTAGTAAACCCGGTCGATATTGGCCCAGAGGCAGGCAAACAGACACATGGGGCAGGGCTCGCCGGTCGTATAGAGATCACATCCGGACAGATCGTGGGTGCCCAGATTATGACCCGCATCCCGGATCGCCTGGATTTCTCCGTGTGCCGAGGCATCATGGCCTGCCAGCACCATGTTGTGTCCCAGACCGACGATTTCCCCGTCCTTGACGATCACGCATCCGAAGGGACCTCCGTGCTGATACGTGATCCCTTCCAGCGCTTCCTGAACCGCAATGGCCATGAAGGGGTTCTCCGCTATGACAGACGGGTCCTGCTCAAGGTCTGCCCTGCCCGTCGGAGAGCCGGAGGTGATCTGAATCCGGCTGCTCTCCGTGAAGGACGGGCTGGAGTAGATCACGCAGCTGAAATCCCTGGATGCACGCAGCTGGACTCCACTGCCGTCGTCTGCCGAAATTACATCTCCGGCGTGGCCTGAGACAGGCTCAAGCCGGGAATACTGCGTGCCGCCTGAAAAATTCTTCGCCTTCTCGGCACTTCCGACTGCCAGAACCGTACCGCCGTTTACGCAAAGAACGGCGTCTTTCCCGTCCCCCTTGTCAAAAATGCTGTTTCGGTTGTTTCCGGGGCCTTCCGCGAGCACGGTCCCGCCGTCTATCACGATGGAATGATTGCTGTCGATTGCGTCGCCGGAGGCGTGAATCGCAACGCTTCCGCCGGAAATCCGCACATCGCCCTGCAGCTTGTTTTCATCGGATGCGGCGTTGATGCCGTCATCGCTGGCTGTCACCTGCAGGTTTCCGTCGAAAACCAGGACCTGGCCGCCTTCCAGGCCTTCATAGCTTTTTTCGACGGTCACGCTGCCGCCGTCCATATAGATGCCGTGCTTTCCCTTGAAGCCGTCGTTCTCTGCCCGGACCAGCAGCCGGGATCCGGTAATGCGCAGGACGCCCTTGCATTGAATCCCGTTTTTGCCCGACTCGATGTTCAGCCGGCCGCTCCCGTTGACGGTAAGGTCGTCCTCCGAATACAGGGCCGCGCCTTTGTCTGCGCTGCAGGTGAGAGAGCTGTCGCCCGTGCACTGGATGATCGTCTTCTCCGCCGCGAGGGAGGCAATGCAAGGACCGTCCCTGCTGACCATGGAGACATTTTCGAGGATGAGATAGACGTTACCGGATTTCTTCGGCTCACGGATCTGGATGGTGACGCCGTCGGAGCTTCCGGTGATGCGGTAGATCCCTTTCCGTTCGATGACGACGGGGTTTCCGGACCGGCCTCTCGTCGTGTCGGAAAGGGTGCCGTGATCCCCCTCCAGGGTGATCACGGCGTCTGCAGGCTCCGCGACCACATCGTTATAATCGCTTTTGGAGAAATAAGGATCTGCCGACTCGGCAGAGGCACACAGCGGCATCAGAAGCAGAAACAGAAAGAGGCCGCACAGGATGGCGGGAAGAAGGGAAGGGCTGCGTTGTTTCACTGGTATCATTCCTCTCCATTCTTTGGCTTTTTGGTATTCTACCATAAAGAGAGGCGTCTGTGAAGACAGCGGAAGGAAAAAGGAACGGACCGCAAAAATGGTGCTTATCACATGAAAGAAAGCTGCCCCCGGAAACAGGAGCAGCTTTGACAGCTTCGTATTTGGTTTACATAATGGGGATCTTGATCTTCAGATCCGTCAGCGGCCAGGACGAGCAGGCGTGGAACCAGCCCATCTCCTTGTCCATCCGGCGTCTGCCGTCGCCGATGGGCGAGACGAAAATCTCACCCTCCAGCAGATGACTTCTGCAGAAGCCGCACTCGCCGTTGCGGCAGTGGGTGTCGATGGCGATGCCCGCGCGCTCGAGGCTGACGGCTACGGGTTCAGAGGCCCTGGCGTCGATGATGTCCTCGTGGATGCCGCGCAGCACCGTGATCTTGAAGGTCTTCTCCTCCGTGCCCTTGGGATAACCGGGCAGGGTCGAGACATCCGCGGGGTTGTTGACCACGTCGTGTCGGAAGCGCCGGGGACCGACACCGAGCTCGTCCAGCGCCGTCTTCACAAAGCGGAACATCGGCAGCGGCCCGCAGAACATGTACGTGCAGCCCTCGGTGGAATAACGGCGGATGATCTCCTTCGTGATGAAGCCCTGTTCGCCGGGCCAGTCGGGCTCGTCCGACAGCACGTGCACGACCTTTACATCCGGGCAGGCCTTTTCAATGGCGTCCAGCTCGTCCTTCAGCACGATGTCGTTTGCCTTGACCGAGCCGTACAGAATCGTCAGCTTCACGCCCTTCAGCTTGCCATAGGCGATCTCCTTCGCCATCGAGTGGAAGGGGGTGATGCCGCTTCCGCCCGCAAGCGCCACAACATCCCTGCTGTCGCGCATCGGCTCGTAATAGAAGAAGCCGAAGGGAAGTGCGCCCTGAAGCTCGTCCCCGACCTTTACGTTCTCAAACAGCCAGTCCGGCACGAGGTACGGCACGTTGCGCCGGACCGTGATCTCAAAGAAGCCTTTGTCGCCTCTGGCCTCATAGGGGGCCGAGGAAATGGTGTAGGGCCTTGACAGCACGCTGTCGCCGATCTTCAGACGGAAGTTGACGTACTGGCCGCTCTGGAAGCAGGGGATGTGGCCGTCCGCGCTCTCAAAGCGGAATACGCGCGCCGAGGGGGAGGCCTCGCGGATATCGACGCAGCGGAAGACCATGTGCTCCGGATGCAGCTTGTCGGCCAGCTCCCGGATCGGGTCTTTCGGGTCGGGCCTCGGCGAGCCGTTGGCGAAATTCTCTTCCCGCAGTTTCGTAACGCGTGATGCGCCGCCTACATCCTTCAGGAAACCCTTGACCTTGATGCTCATGCCTTCGCCGCCTCCTTTTTCTTCTCCATGTCCTCCTTCACGGCCTTTGCCGCCGCACGCCCGTTGGTGATCTGCGGCCCCATGCCGTCGCCGGACATGCCGTGCGCCCCGGCAAACTCGAGACCATCGATGAAGTGATCCTTCTCCTTCATCTGCAGCCTTGCCACCGCGTGGTCCTCCATCGAATGCAGATAGCCGTAGATGTTGCCCTTCCAGGCCCCGACATAGTGGGACACCGTGATGGGCGTTGTGATCTCGATCTCGGTGATGCGCGGACGGAAGTCCACCTTCGTGACCCGGAGGCACTCTTCAATCATCTCGTTGGCGAGGCGCCGCTTGAGGTCAAAGTATTCTTCCTCCTTGATGCTTTCAAAGGGCTTGGAGGGCACCAGCGCCGTGATGCTCAGCTGGGTGTAGCCCTCCGGCAGGGTCGGGTTGGCATAGTTCAGACAGATTGTCGTCACATAGTTATAAGGCTCGGTAAGGTTCGAATAGTTCTCCCAGATCTTGTTCGTGTCCATCGTCGTGCCGGAGAAGGTCGAGTAGTTCGTGATGCCGTTCTCCTCCGGCGTCCCTTCGATGACCATGATGACGCTGACCGGCACCACGGACAGCTTCCGGTTGTTGATCATCCGGATGGCGGCGGTCGGCACCGCACTCAGCGGTTCGATCATCTGGGTATAGACCCGGTTCGGATAGGGCCCCGAGATGACGTAGTCACAGGAGATCTCGTCTCCGCGCGCGGTCCGCACGCCGGTGACCTTACCGTCCTTGACCAGGATCTTTTCGACCTCCTGGTTGAACTCGTACTGCGCCCCGTTTTCCTCGCACTTCGCCTGCATCTTCATGCTCATCTCGTGGCTGAAGCCTCTGCATACATACGAGCCGGTAAAGTAGTCCGCCATCAGGAAGGCGTAGATCGTAAACGGAAGATCGTCCATCCGGTTGCCGACGTAGATCCAGTAGGGCGTCAGCATCTCCACGGCCTTCTTCGGCAGGTCGAAGGTGTTGATGACCTCGGTTGCGGTATAGCCAACCGTCTTGACAAAGTCCGGATGTTTGATCAGCATCTCCACCTTGCTCATCGGGGTCACCGACAGCGTATTCATGCTGTCATAGACCCGTCTGCAGAGCAGCATCAGCTCATGCACCTTTTCATAGGTACCGGGGCAGACCTCGTCGATCTCTTTTGCCACGGTCGTATAGCTGCCGTCATAGTCGTGGTGCAGGACCTTGTCGATCCCGGAGTTCGGCAGCGCCACGCGGTAGCACTCGTGCACCGGCAGCCAGTCGATGTTCACGCCCATATCGTCAAAGAACTGACCGACCTTCAGGCGCTTGCCCGGCTGACCGATGCTCATCATCTCGTGCAGCGTTGCCTCAATCTCAAACCCGTTGCGCACGAAATCCGTCGCGAGACCGCCGGGCATGTTATGCTTTTCGAGGATCAGGATGTCCTTGATCCCCCAGGCCTGCAGCTGCAGGCAGGCACTCATGCCTGCCAGCGCGCCGCCGATGATGATCACATCGTAATGATCTTTATAAAACTTCATTTAGAAGAACCTCTCGACCAGCTCTCTCGAGTACTCGGCCGTCTCGTCCATGTCGCCGAAGGCCATGATCTCGCCGGCATAGAAGGTGTCGTACTTGCCCTGCATGGCTTCGACCTTGTCGTACCAGCCGTCGGCATAGTCGGCGGAGAAGACATGGGGGAAGTAATACACGCTCCACTCGTTGATGACTTCTTTCGCCGGGTTCTTCATGGTCTTCAGATCGTCAAGAACCATCTGCTTGCAGGTCTCGTAGGGAATCTCGGCCATGTCTCTGTGCTTGCGCAGGGCATAGGTGGTGATGACCTGGTCGATCTGGTCCTTCCAGCGGCGGTAATAGACCATCAGGTGGCCGAGCTTCTCGGGAACCATGTTGTCAAACACATAGTACGAGATCTCAGGGTGATCCTCCGGCCTGGTGAGGACGGCCTGCACGTCGTAGCGCTCGTAGTCGATCTTCGAGAACAGCGCCTTTTCGTCGTCGCGAATGTCCCAGTACTTGTCCATGCCGACCTGGCCGTCCGCTCTCTCGTCGGGGATGTACAGCGGCGCCGTCATGATGACCTTGTCGAACTCCTCGACCTTGCCGTTGACGGTCAGATAGACCTTGCCGTCCCTGCGCTCGACCTTGCTGATCTGGCTGTTCAGCCGGGCCGGATGCTTCAGGTGGTCGTTCAGCTGCTCCCAGATGTACTGGGTGCCTTCCTTCCAGGTCCAGAGGTTGACTTTGACAAAGTTCATGCAGGTCTGGAAATCCAGATACTTCAGGACGTAGGCCGCAGGGATCTCGTCAAAATAGCCGTAGCCGAACGAGGTGAAGGGCCCGATCCAGATCTTCTGCACCAGGGGGACGCCGTTGAGCTTGCAGAAATCCTTGAACGGCATCGCCAGGTCCTTCAGGTTCGGGTTCTCGCCCTGTACGCGCTCGCGGCCGGGGGTCACGGCATAGCCGTCATAGCGGCCTTCGGCCACACCCCGGTGCCCGTTGAGGTCATAGCCCTTGTACTTGGTCTCCAGCAGCTCGCCGAAGGCGGTCAGCTGCTTCTTCATCTTCAGCAGCCAGGGGTTGCGGATGAGATTGGCAAAGGTCTTCGCAAAAGGCTCAATGACGTTGCCGCTGCCGTCCTTGTAATTGCGGTTCAGCTTCGGACCGTCGTGCGTGATGCCGCAGAACTTTTCGACATCCTCCACCGCATAGTAGGAGGGGACGCCCATGATGGCGCCCATCTCATACCGACGTCCGTTGTAATGCGGGCTCCAGCACTTGCCGCCCACGCGGTCCAGACGCTCAAAAATCGTGTAGTTTTCATAGCCCTTCTGCTCCAGATACATACCGGCGCTCAGACCGGCCGGGCCGCCGCCGATAATGGCGATGCGAATGTTTTTGTCCATAGTTTTCCTCCGTTTTTTGTTTTTCATGAGTGCGTTTTCAAAAAACTGCCATGATAAGAAAAATTATACAACAACCTGCCGAAAATATCATTATACACTTTGAGAAAAATGTCATAATCGACAAATATTCCGGCGGCTTTTTTCTCAGATGTCTTCCCAACGGACGCAATCTATGCTATCATAAAGAAAAAGAACAGGAGGTGCCCCGTGCGTTTTGACAGCTTTGAGCAAATGCTTGCCCATCTGGCCGAAACCGGCCCGGATGCCCCTGCGCTCCGATATGACGATAAGACCCTCAGCTTTTCCGAGCTGAAGCATGCCGTAGATGCCCGCGCCGCGATGCTGCGCGCAGAAAGGAAGACCAGCCTCGGCCTGCTTTGCGACGGCAGTCTCGACAGTGTGATCGAGCTTTTTGCTGCCAATCTCGCCGGACTCCAGCTTGTCATGCTGGACGCCTCCCTCGACACCGACACGCTCCGGACGCTGATCCGCTACACCGATGTCGATACGCTCTGGGGGGAGGAAGACCTGAAGGAGGACCTCGAGCTCGCCCTGATGGGCGGCGTGAAGAACGGGGCGGGGAGGATCCTCTTCTTCACCTCCGGCACGACGGAACAGGCCAAGGCCGTTGTCCTCACCGATCACAGCCTGTGTCAAAGCGCCTGGAACGGTTCGGCAAAGCTCCCCCTGACGCCGGATGACAGGCTTTTATGCCTGCTGCCGCTGAGCCACGTGTTCGGTTTCGTCTGCGGCCTCCTGTGGGGGCTCAGCTGCGGCGCCTGCGTCTCTCTCGGCCGCGGCGCGCGCCATTATCTGGACGACTGCGATTTCTACCGCCCGACGGCGGTGTCGGTGGTCCCGATGCTGCTGGGCTTTCTCCTGCAGCAGAAGTGCGTCAACCCCGAGCTAAGGCTCATCCTTGTCGGCGCCGGGGACTGCGCGCCGGAGCTTCTCCGGGCGGCGACCGATTTGGGGCTGCACGTCAGCTTCGGCTACGGCCTGACCGAGACGAGCTCGGGGGTTGCCATCTCGGTGCAGGGTGACCCTTATGCCATGGAGGTCTGCCCGGATGATACGATCACGCTTGCCGATGACGGCGAGATTCTGATTCAGGCCCCGACCTGCATGATGCAGGGGTATTACAAACGCCCGGATGCCACGCGGGCGGTCCTGCGTGACGGTGTCCTGCATACGGGGGATCTGGGCTGCTTTGACGAGGACGGCCGCCTGCATATCACCGGCCGGAAAAAGGACATGCTGGTCCTCTCCGACGGCACCAAGATCTTTCTTCCCGAGTACGAATCGGCCCTGATGCAGACCCTTGAGCATATGGAGCTGGCGGTCGTCCTGAAAGGCGGGCGCCCGGCGCTTATATACTGCGGTTCCGGAGACGCTTCCGCCGTCATGGAAAAGCTGCGGCCCCTGATGCGCAGGCAGCCGCGCGGAAAACAGATTGCCGAGGTCGTTTTTACCGATGAACCGCTGCCGCGGACGCAGACGGGTAAAATAAAACGCTGGGAACTCCAGCAGAAAGTGATGGAAAGCGCATGAGCAGAGAAGAAGTTCTGGAAAAGACCAAAGGCGTCATTTTTGACTGCTTTCCCGATCTGAAGGATCAGGAACTGACTGAGGACACCGTCATCAACAACGAGACCGCCATCGACTCGATGGGCTTTGTACTGATCATCTGCAAGCTTGAGGCCCTGTTCGATGTGCGCATTCCCGAACGCCAGTGGAAAAAGCTGCAGACCCTCGGCGACGTTGTGGACGCCATCTATAAGCGCCTGGCATGAGCGTTTATGCCGAGTCGGTCCTCCTGCGCAGCAAGGATGTCGATCTCTACCGGCGGCTGCGTACTTCCGAACTCTTCAGGATGCTGCAGGAGGCTGCCATCCGCCATACCGAACAGCTTGGCATGGGGCGCAACAAGACCCTTGACAGGGGAATCCTGTGGGTCCTGCTGATGCAGCGCGCGGAAATCACGCGCATGCCGGAGTACGATGAGACGGTCGTCCTCAAAAGCTGGCCCGGCAGGACCATGCATCTGCTCTTTCCCCGCTATGCCAGTCTCGAAACCGCCTCCGGCGAGCCGCTTTTGAAGGCCAGTGCGCTGTGGAGCCTTGTGGATGCCGAAACACGCAGGGTCGTCTTTCCCGAAAAGGTCGGCGTCGAGATCGAGGGCGTCGTGACCGGAGAGGAGATCGCCATGCCCGCTTCGGTCCGCAGGGCGGACTGCACCGACGCGCAGGATTTTACCGTGCCCTACAGCTTCGTTGACCTCAACGGCCATATGAACAATACCCGTTACTTCGACCTGGCGGAGGACTGCATCGGCGCCGCCGCTGCCGGTGCGCGCCTGAAGAGCATTGCGGCCGAGTATCAGAACGAAGCCCGCCTTGGTGAAACGCTTCATCTCCGCTGGGGCGAGGCTTCCCCCGGGGAGTATTTTCTCGCCGGGGAAACCGGGCGCGACGTCTTTCGCATGCGCCTCTGCTATCAGTAAACAGGACTGTTTCACAATTCCGAAAGAAATCCGGTCAGCCTGCCGCTTTGCGCTGACCGGATTTGCTTTTTTTCGGATGAAACGATTGACGGATTGACGGAAGAAACTTATAATAATAAAAGGGAAGAGATTGACATATCAGTGGCCGGCGCTGTCAGAACGCGCGGAGGCACTGAAAGAGACAAATGATCGGGGGAAAGACGGTGGACTTTCAGAAAGTGGTTGACAGCATGGGGGCCATGACCTGTGTTGTCTCGGTGGAAAAACTGGAAGACGGCGGATACGGCGACCTGCGGATCGTCACCGGCAACAGGGCGTATATCGATTCCATAGAGCACCCCATGGGTGACGTGCAGATGCTGACCACCCGGTTTACACCGAACAGCCTGTACACGGAATATATGACAAGGGATCTCAATTTTGAGGACTACTGCTATCGTGCGGCCGTTGAAAAACGCTGCCTGCATTCCTATGCGCATCCGGACCGCTTTGACGTCTGGTTTAATATGACCTTTCTCCCGCTGGTGCCGGACGAGGGAAACCTGTGCTTCTGCACCTATACGATGGAGATCAACCCGGTTGCCGACAGTACCAGGCTTTCCAATGTCTCGGGCGAACTGGCATCCGCGGTTCTGGAGACCACGATCAAGCTTAGAGGCACGACGGATTTCAAAGCGGCGATGGCGGATGTCATCAAGGATATCCGGGAGATCTGCCTGGCAAAGCAGTGCTGCATCCTCCTCATGGAGCCGGTTACCCGGACCTGCTCGGTCCTGTGCGAGGATGTCGCGGAGGACGGCCCCAAAAAGCCCATGGCGGAGATCGTTGACGATACCTTCTATGACCTTGCCGAATCGTGGGAGCATACGATTTACGGCAGCAACTGCCTGATCGCCAAAAATCCCCGGGACATGGAAGTGGTCAGGGAGCGGAACCCCGGATGGTATCAGTCGCTGGTGGAAAACCACGTTTCTTCCATCGTCCTTTTCCCGCTGAAGTCGGGCAATGAGCGCCTTGGCTATATCTGGGCTACGGGCTTTGACGAGAAGGATGCGCCGAAAATCAAGGAAACGCTGGAACTGACGACCTTCATTCTCGGTGCGGAGATCGGAAATCATCTGCTGCTCGAACGTCTGCAGATCCTGAGCTCCCGCGACATGCTGACCGGCGTGCAGAACCGCAACGAGATGAACAACAATGTGGATCGGATGAGCGACGGAAGGATATCGCCGGGCGTGCCCGTCGGCGCACTGTTTGCCGACCTGAACGGGCTGAAAACCGTCAACGATACCCAGGGCCATCCTGCGGGCGATGACCTGATCCGAAGGGCGGTTCGCGTACTCCGGAGGGTGTTTCGCGATGATCAGATTTTCCGCGCCGGCGGCGATGAGTTCACGGTGATCGTCCCCGGTACCACCGCGGAGGAGATGGAGGCGAAAGCACGCCTGATCAGAGAGTATGAAGCGTCAGAAAACAACGTCAGCTTTGCAATCGGCTGTGATGTTGAGGATGACTGCAGGAACGTGCGGACCGCGCTCCAGAAAGCGGATGAAAAGATGTATGAGGATAAACGCAGATACTATGCGCTTCATCCGGAACTGAAAAGAAGCAGATAAGAGAAAAGCATATCCGGCCGCGTCGTATTCGTCATGCTGCCGTGCAGACTGCGTGTGACGCTTTTGTGATACTCTGCGTGCTATTATGATCCCGGTAGATGCTGGGTGAAGAATACCCTGGAACAAGCCGTTGAGGATCCGTATGAAAGATCAAAAACAATCATTGAAAGACACCCTGCGGCATATCGGACTTCGGACGGTTGCCGCGGCGCTCTGCATATTCCTGATTACCGTTACCATGACGGCTTATATCGGGAACCGGTTCTATGCCATGGAAAAGACGGTGCTGCAGCAACGGGGCGAACTGAACGCCAAAGAGGCGGCAATGGAGTATGACGAGTGCCTTCTGACACGCGTCAATATCGTCACGGTCGTCGGTTATGCCGTGGATCAGATGCTTCACTCCGGCACGGAAAACCGCGCTATCGAAGAATATCTCACGGAGGAAACCTCCTACATCGGCGCCTCGCTTGACCCCAGCACCACGGGCCTGTACGGATGGATTCACGGCGAATACCTTGACGGCGCCGGCTGGGTCCCTGACGCAGACTATGTTGCGGTCGAGCGGCCGTGGTATACCGAGACCCGCAGCTCCGGCGAAAAGATCACCTTTGTTAAGCCCTACCTCGATATGCAGACCGACACCATCATGATGACGGTGTCCACGCTTCTCAGCGACGGGGAAAGCGTTGTCGCCATGGATGTCAGCCTTGACCAGATCCAGAGGATCGTGGAAGAGCTTTCCTCGGACGCCGAAGGCAGCGAGGCTTTCGTGCTTGACAGCAGCGGCATCGTCGTTGCCCATTCCGACAAAACACAGCTGGGCAAAAACTATCTCCAGGAAAGCGACAGCCTCGGCGGGGCCATTGCCCGCAGGATCCTCGAGGACGGTCAGAGACAGTTCGATCTGGAGACGGCGGAGGGGAATTGTTCGGTCTATGTCGATCAGCTCCGCGGCGGCTGGTACAGCGTCAGCCTGATCAATTCCGACATCTGGTACCGTCCCCTTCAGAACATCCTGATTTCTTTCTATGTGATTCTGGCGCTGGTCGTCGTGCTTCTGGTTTTCGTCTTCCTGCGCATGACGGCGAAGAATCTGGCGCTGGAACAGCTTCATACCCGGGTCAGCGAGGAGGAACAGCGCGGGGACGCCCTGCAGGTGCTCTCCGAAACGGACCGCATGACCGGGCTGTTTGACCATGTCAGCGGAAAGAGCAAGGTGGAAGAGAGCCTGCGTTCGGGGACCGGCGGTATGCTTCTGGAGCTGGATATCGACCACTTCAAGGAAATCAACGATACCTGCGGCCATCAGACCGGCGACCTTGTGATCGTCGCCGTGGCCGATGCCATGCGCAAGACCTTCCGCTCGAATGATATCCTTGTGCGTCTGGGCGGGGATGAGTTCGGTGCTTATGCTGTCGGTATCCCGAACCGCGGGATGGGCGAGCGGCTCATTCACCGGCTGTTTGAACACCTCGGGGAGACAGAGATCCCGGAACTGGGCGATAAGAAGATCAGCATCAGTGTCGGCGCCGTGCTCACCGCCGGTGACGGAGCGGAGTCGTTCGACAGCCTGTATTCAAAAGTCGACAACGCCATGTACGTCAGCAAGAAAACCCCCGGAAACTGCCTGACCTTCGCCGAATAGCGCGCAGAGCGGAGACGGTTTCGGCCGCGCACAGTCTGTCTGAAATGAACCGGGGCGTGGTTTGCCGATGAACGGTACCCGGAAAAGGATGTAAGGATGTGTCTATGATTAAGCAGTACATACTGTGGAACTGGGGGATGATTCTGATCCTGGCGGCTTTTGCCGTCTCGCTGAAGGAGACCGTCTTCCTGGATAAGACAACCATCAGGCGCATGTACATTCTGATTGTTGCCGTTTTCCTTCTGTCCCTCGTCGTGTTTGCGGAGTTTTATCTGACCGATCTGGGCGGGCATGCAAATGCCCGGCTTGTCCTGATGGCGGTTCGGTACAGTGCAACGCCGTTCATCCTTGCGATGGTCATTTTCACCCTGGTGAAGGAACTGCGATGGTTCATCTTCCTGCCCGCCATGGGCCTTGCGGTCATCAACGTCCTCTCCATCTTTAACGGGCTTGTTTTCAGCATCGGCGACGACGGCGTGTTCCGCCGGGGCCCTCTCGGCTATCTGCCGTTTATCATGGTCGGGCTGTACTGCGTTTTTCTGATCTATATCCTGATCAAGCGCAGCAACAAACAGGTGCTCGAGATTATTCCGATTGCGTTCCTCGGCTCCTCCTTTGCCTCCGGTCTGGTTCTGCCCTTCATATACGGCAGGGACTATTCCCGCATCTTCTGCACGACGATTGCGATTGCGCTGTACGTCTACTACGTGTTTTCGATTCTGAAGCTGACAAAAGTAGACGCGCTGACAGGCCTTCTGAACCGGCAGGCATATTATGCCGACATCAGCAGCGACCCGGAGGAGATCACGGCCGTGGTTTCCGTCGATATGAACGGTCTGAAGGCTATCAACGACAACGGCGGACACAAGGCCGGCGATGAAGCGCTGACCGCACTGGCGATGTGCATCCTGCGGGCCCGGAAAAGAAATCAGCTTTGCTACCGGCTCGGGGGCGATGAGTTCGTCATCATCTGCCGTAAGACCTCGCAGGCGGAGATGCTGCAGCTTGTAGAGAATCTCAAAAAACAGGTTGCAGAGACAAAATACAGCTGTTCCATCGGCTGCAGCCATCTGGATGACGGCGCGGCATCCGTCGACGACCTGCTCCAGCGGTCGGACAGCATGATGTATGCCGAGAAGGCGGCTTATTACAGGAACAGCGGAAGAGACAGGCGGCACAGAAGAGAGCCTTCTGCGGAGGGATGATGAGATATCGGAATACAGCTTACCGGACCTCGTTCTGCGCGCTGATGGCGGCATTGGGCGCAGCCTTCATGCTCACCGGCAATCTGATCCCGGTGCTGACCTATGTCTCCCCGATGCTTGCGGGTATGACGCTGATCCCGGTCCTTTATGAGTTCGGAAAGAAATCTGCCTGGATGACCTGGGCGGTAACGGCAGCGCTCGCGATGATGCTCTGTGCCGACCGGGAAGAAGCCTTTTTTTATCTGTTCACCGGCTTTTATCCGATCATCAAGCCGGACCTTGACCGGATCCGGTCAAAGTCCTTGCGGTTTCTGGCAAAACTCGCGGTTTTTACCGTGTCGATTGCATGCATGGTTCTCATCCTGCTCTTCGTTGTCGGCATGACTGACATCCGGGAAGAGCTCTGGCTGAGCCTGCTGTTCTATGCCATGATGATAGGGCTGATGTTCCTCTATGACCGGACCTGTGCTGTGATGACGCTGGTTTACGAAAAACGTCTGCGCCGCCTGCTCATCCGCAGAGGAAGGCCGGAAGAATAAGCGGATCGGCGCGCACGAAATCGCGCAATGCCGCTGCCGGTGGCAGAAGAAGGCATTGCGGGATTACTGCAGCGGTCGGAGAATCGGAGGAACAGCGTAAGCCCGAACGATTCTCCGGGCACCGCAAGGCGGTAGAGACTGATAGGGAGCGCCGTTTGCAATTGCATAAGAAAAGATCGGGGACCGGCCTCAGGCAAGCCCCCGATCTTGTTTATTTTCTGTGCTTGAGCTTCATGAACAGGTCCGGTGCCCGATCGCCGACCAGGGCCACCGCCCGGAAGGTGTTGAGTATCGTCCGCGGATGCCCCTTTCGCAGAATCCTGCACAGCGTGTTTGCCGGGAGGCCACCCGAGGTGTCCCGGCAGCGTTTCTGTACCCGCGGGTTCGAGCTGATCTCGCGGATATAGAGCAGCTTGCCCTCCTCACCCAGGCTGCAGCCGGGCGAAAACAGCGTCGTGATGCACGAGAAGACGGACTTTGCGAACATATAACGCAGGTCGGCGTCATCCGATACCCCAAAACGCTCGCACAGCTCCTGTGCCCGGATGTCGGCCTCGATGCACACCTGAAACTTTTTCGGATAGAATTTGGAGATCAGACTTTCTCCTGCGTGCATGATATACCGGTACTTGCACTCGCTTCTCACCGCGATCAGCGGGCACTGCTCGAGAAAGTCGAACACGAAGAGCCGGTCCTCACCCCAGAGATAGTCCTTGAAGCTAATGCCGCTCTCCTTCAGACGCCGTGCGGAATAGAACTTCGCCCAGACCTGGTTGAGAAGATTGGCCTTGTAAAGCCTCGGGAAGGCAGTGCGCATATCCTCCGGCCGGACAAGGCAGTCAAACTCGTTGTATTCGCGCTCGCGTCCGTCCGCCTCGACGATGACAAAGCCCGTCAGGATGAGCTCGGCGCCGCTTTCGGCGGATTCCATCGCATATGCCAGCGCATCGGCCAGGTATTCGTCATCGGCATCGATAAAGGTGACATAATCGGTGTCCTCGCTCACCTCGTCGAGGGCGGCGTTTCTCGCCAGCGCCGGACCGTGGTTTTCTGTATGGATGACGCGAAGCCTGCTGTCGTCCCGGCCCAGCCGGCCGAGAATCTGCGCCGTGCGGTCGGTCGAGCCGTCGTCCACGACGATGAGCTCCAGATTCCTGTGCGTCTGGCTCAGCACGCTCTTGACCGAGCGCTCGATATAGGTTTCCGAATTGAAAGCCGGCATGATCACCGTGACTTTCCGGCTCTTTCCTTCTGGCATGGATGATCCCTCCCGTATTGCAGAAAACTGAAATCACGCGCTACCCGCTACTCCTGGGCGTGTTCAAGAGCGGCATAGCGGCCGCCGCGCCTGAGAAGCTCTTCCCGGGTCCCTTCTTCCACAAGCCGGCCGCCCTCGATGACGCCGATCCGGTCGGCGCCGCGCACGGTCGCCAGCCGGTGGGCAATCACGATGCAGGTCTTGCCCCGGCTCAGCTCGTCCAGACTATGCTGAATCTTCTGCTCGGTTACGCTGTCCAGGGCCGAGGTCGCCTCGTCCAGGATCAGAATCCGCGGGTTCTTCAGAAAGGCCCGCGCGATGGCCACGCGCTGCTTCTGCCCGCCGGAGAGCACCACGCCCCGTTCGCCGACAAAGCTGTCATACCCGTCCGGCATGCGCAGAATGTCCTCATGAATCTCCGCGCGGACCGCGGCCTCGATGACCGCCCGGTCGTCCGCATCCGGCGACCCGTAGCGGATGTTGTCCATGATCGTCCCGGCAAAAAGAAACACATCCTGCTGGATGATCCCCACATTCCGGCGCAGGCTCTCCTGCGTCACTTCGCGCACATCCTGCCCGTCGATGCGTACCGACCCCGCGGTTACGTCATAAAAGCGCGGAATCAGATGACAGACCGTTGTCTTCCCGCCGCCGGAGGACCCGACCAGGGCATAGGTTTCGCCGGGAGCGACCGTCAGGCTCACGTCCTCCAGGACGCTCTCGCCCTCCCGGTAGCGGAAGCAGACATGCTCCAGCCGGACCTCGCCCCGGACATCGGTCAGTTCCTTCGCGTCCGGTGCGTCCGTGATCTCGGGTCTGGTGCGCATCAGCTCCAGAAAACGGCTGAAGCCTGCGCTGCCCTGCGCCCAGATCTCCGTAAACTGAACGAGCCGGCGGATCGGCGACAGAAAAGCGGCAATGTACAGCGAGAAGGTCAGCAGGTCGACCAGATCCATCTCGCCGCGCATGATCAGAAAACCGCCCGCTGCGATGCAGGCCACCTGCATGACCCCGACCGAGGCCTCGATGCCGGCATTGAACAGGCCCATCGCACGGTAAAAGCGGACCTTGCTTTTCTTGAAGGCCTCGTTGGCCCTGTCGAACTTTTCGTCCTCCGCCTTCTCGGCCGCAAAGGCCTTCGAGGTGCGGATGCCGGAGATGCCGCTTTCGATGGCGGCATTGATTTCACCGGTGCGGATCTTGACCTCGCGGTTGGCCTCCTCCATACGCACGCGCTGGCGCATCGCAAAGCCCACCGTCACCGGCAGCAGCACCGTCAGCACCAGCGCCAGCTTCAGGTTCACCGTCATCAGCAGCACCAGGGAGCCGATCAGCGTCACACCGCAGATCAGCAGGTTTTCCGGCCCGTGATGCGACAGCTCCGCTATTTCGAACAGGTCGCTCGTCACCCGGGCCATCAGCACCCCGGTACGGTTCTGATCAAAGAAGGAAAAGGACAGCGACTGCATATGCTGAAAAACATCCCGACGCATATCCGCCTCCGCCAGCGTCCCCATCCGGTGTCCCACGATCGTGATCAGGTACTGAAACCACGCCCGCAGCAGATAGGCTGCCAGCAGAATGGCCATCACCGTGAAAAAGGCGGTGTACAGCTTGTCCGGCAGCAGCCTGTTGATTGCCCCCCTTGTCGCATAGGGGAAGATGAGGTCCACCGCCGCGGCCAGCACCGACAGCGTCATGTCGAGAATGAAGGCTCCGCGATGCGGGCGGATATAGGCGGCAAACACGGAAAGCGGCGGCCGGTCATAGTCGATCCCAGATTTCCCCGCCTGGGCGGCCGGCACCGCAGTGCCGGAAGAGAGGCCCTCTGCGGCGGACTCCTTCTGTGCGATGGTCTTCCGGCTCACGGATTTTCAGCAGGCTTGCTGCCGCCCTTCTTGCCGCGGCTGTGCCGCCTGCGGGGCTTTCCGTGCCCGGTACCGCCTTCGCCTGCGTTCTTCTGTTCGCCTTTGCCGGCTTTCGCCGCAGCGTCTCCGCCCGGCTTACGGGCAGACTCGGCTCCGCTGTTCTCTGCGGGGCGTCCGTCCCTGTCCGTCTTCGGCGGGGTCGGCTTTCTGCGATGGCTGTGGCTTCTGGAGCGGTTTCCGTGCTCCCCGTCAGTCTTCCGCTCAGCAGACGGCTCTTTCTTCGTCTCTGCTGCGGCCGGCTTTCCGGACGGAACGGACTCTGCACCGCCCTCGCGGGACGGCGCCTTCCCCTTGCGGTTTCTGCTGCGGCTGCGCCGGCCGGGCTTCTTCGCAGCGTCCTGATCGGGATTCTTATCCGGCTCGGCCTGGGGGGTATAGATCATCTCCGGAATGGCCCATTCGTCCGCTGCCTCTTCTGCCTCCTGTTCGGCCTGGGGCTCGGGCTCGGTCCATACCAGTACGTGCGGAGGCTCGCTTCCGTCCTTCGGACGGCCACCCGGCACTGCCGCAAGCTCGTTTGCCTGGTACTCGTGCAGCACGTCGTCACGGTCGTCGTCCAGCCTGACCTTGACTGTCGAGCGCAGCAGGTTCACCTGCACGGCCGTCCCGTAACCGTCCTTTGTCTCTACAAAAGCTCCCTGCTTCGGTACTTTCTTGACGAGGTCTTCATAAGCCTCCTGCTCATAGCGCAGACAGCACAGCAGCCTTCCGCAGCTTCCCGATATCTTGGCCGGGTTCAGGGAAAGCGACTGCACCTTGGCCATCTTCGTCGAGACCGGACGGAAATCATCCAGGAACTGACTGCAGCAGTAGGGCCTGCCGCAGATCCCGAGGCCGCCCAGCATCTTTGCCTCGTCCCGCACGCCGATCTGCCGCAGCTCGATGCGCGTGTGCAGCACCGCCGCGAGGTCCTTGACCAGCGCACGGAAATCCACGCGCCCGTCTGAGGTGAAGAAGAAGGTCGTCTTGCTGCCTTCAAAGTTGCATTCCACGTCTACGAGCTTCATGTCCAGCTTGTGCTCGGCGATTTTCTCGCGGCAGATCTTCATGGCGCTCTCCTCACGCTGGCGGATGAGGTCTTCGGTGCGCAGATCCATCTGTGTTGCTTTCCGCAGCACCCGCCGCAGAGGCTGTACGACAGCGGTGTCTTCCACCGCATGATTCTCGCGGCTGACAACGCCCATCTCCATGCCGCCGGCGGTGTCGACCAGCACGTGCTCGCCGACCTCCAGCTCCAGCCCGGCCGGGTCAAAGAAATACGGTTTCCCGCGGTTTTTGAATTTGATGCTTACCACTTCGGTCATATTGTTTCTCCTGTTTCCTGAGGTCCTGGGTCTTCCGCTGCCGTATAAACGGCCAGCAGGCTGAAGACATGCTTCGCGTTGACATTGACTTTGAGATATTCCGTGCACTGCTCGAGCAGGCGATAGAGGCGCATCAGTTTCTCAGAGGACAGCTGGCCCCGGTCCGCACGGCCGCACAGCATGTCGGCGGTGCCCTGCAGAGCGGCCTCCGCAAAGGCGGCGGTCTCGTCGAGCTTGCCGGTTTCGTTTTTCGCGATCCAGCGCCAGACCGCTTCGGCATCGCCGCTGCGCATCGCCTTCAGAAAACCGGCTGCGCGCTTCTCGCCCTCTTCCGGGCCTTCCGCGGCGCCGGAGCCGACGGAGACGGAAAGGCATCGGGAACGCACCGTTTCCAGGAGCAGGTCCGGGTTCACCGTGCACAGAAGGAAAATGACCGTCTGCGGCGGTTCTTCCAGCAGCTTCAGCGCCGCGTTCTGGGCGTTGAGGTTCATGGTATCGGCTTCCTCGATGATGTAGACCTTTCGCTCCGACTCATTCGGAAGAACGGCCGCGTCCGCGGCAAGTTCGCGGATCTGATTCACCGTGATCTCGCGGCGCTGCTTCCCGCTGCGGTCTGTTTCGCGCTGAATGCGGATAATATCCGGGTGCACGCCGGCCGCCGCCTTTCGGCAGCCGCGGCATTTTCCGCAGGGCACGTCCTGCCCGGCCAGACACACGGCTGCAGAGGCGATTTCCGCTGCCCGCTGCAGCGCCTCATCCTGTACAGGCGATGAGAGAATCCAGGCGTGTCCGATTGCGGCAGTGTTTTGAAAGTGAACCAAGCTCATGCCGACGGACCTCCTCCCGCACGCACTCTGCATCGAGACAATTCTGATATTTTACCTGCTTTTCTTGTCCCCGTCAACTCTTTTCGGCATCCCCCTCGGGCAGCTTCGAGAGCACGACAAGCAGGCATCCTTCCGACACCGAGATTTCAGCCTCGGCCTCCGTCCACACATTGCTGACGCCGATGGGGAAGGAGGGGAGAATCTCGGCATCCGTCAGCGGATATTTTGCCCCGCGGATCCCAACCCCCCGGCAGGGGCCGTCAGCGGCAAACACGGACAGGGACCAGCCGGCCCGGCGCGGAAACACGCGGCTTTCGTCCATCAGCACCGAGACTTCCGTCTCTGTGCTGCGCAGACTTGCCCGGACGCCGTGCTTCCGGGCAAAAATGAGCGCCTGAAGATTGGCGATCAGGTGATCCAGGCGCCCGCCCAGCGCACAGCAGAGCAGAATCTCGTCACAGCCGCGTTCAATGGCACAGCGCACGGCCAGCATCGTGTCGGTATCGTCCTTTTCACTGGCATACGCGTTCACCGGTACGCTCTCGTCGACCGGCCCCGTGTACGAGTCAAAATCCGAGATGAGCAGATCGGGCTTCAGCCCCAGACGGCTGCAGTAGGTATAGCCCCGGTCACAGGCGATGACATAGTCCTCACCCGGCCGCAGGTCATCTGCCGGGCAGTAGTCCCCGCCCGAGACAATCACACAGCGGTTCTGCTTCATCCCGTTCAATAATCCAGCTCCTCCAGCCGGAGAAGCGTGAGGATATAGATCTTCAGCGCCTCCAGCAGATCGCCGAGCCCGGCAGCTTCGTTGACCCCGTGAATCGGCCCGCAGAAATCCGGCATCGGACGGTCACGGTGCTCCGGGCCGAAGGAGCAGGCCTTCGGAAAGTGCCGGGCATAGGTTCCGCCGCCGATGGTCTGGGGCCTGGTGTCCTCGCCCGTGACGGCGCGGTAGCTGTCGATGCAGGCCTGAATCGCCGGATGGTCCGGCTCCATATAGAAGGGCGCTTCATCGCTGTCTTCCTGTACATCGGCTGCCTTTCCTGCCGCGCTGCGCAGGAGCGCGGTGATCTTCTCTCCGCTCATCGTCGTGCCGTAGCGGCAGTCGATCGTCTGGGCGATCACGCCGTTTTCGGTGCTGATCTTTCCGCCGACCGCCGTGAGGGGGGTAAAACGCCCGTCAGCGCTCTGCAGACCGAGGCCGCTGCCGTCCGTGTTCCGGTGCAGCCTCTGCAGCAGATGGAAGTAGGGCAGTTCATCCGGCCCGGGGATGCCGTTTTCCAGGAGGTAATCCACCAGCAGCGCGATGGCGCTCACGGTCCCTTCCGGCATGGAGGCATGCCCGCTGATCCCGGCGGCGCTGAGCTGCCAGAGCCCCGGCTCCAGCTGCTCGGCATGAACGCCGCCGCCGTCCCGGAGGGCGTCTGCACGCACGCGGGCCGTCGCCGCGGCGGCCACCGCGTTGGGGGCAACGCCGCCCGCAATGTCCAGCACCCGGTCCGGCTGATGGCGGGAGACCAGGCGCGCATGATAGATTCCCTTTTCTCCGTTGACCGCAGGGAAGTCCGAATCCGGGCTCACACAGAACAGCGGCGCGGGGTATTCGGCGAGATAGTAGCCGATGTCGTCCATGCCGATCTCTTCGCTGCTGCCCAGCAGGGCGCGGATCGGGTAGCGCAGCCTGCGCCCGGAATCCTGAAGATACTTCAGCGCGTACAGGCAGAGGATCGACGGTCCCTTGTCATCCGTAACGCCGCGGCCGATCAGATAACCCTCCTGTTCTCTCAGGGTAAAGGGGTCCTCCGGCCAGCCTTCCCCGGCCGGGACCACGTCCACGTGGCTGATGGTGGCGAGGTAGCCTTCACCGCGCTCTTCCCCGACCTGGGCATAACCCATGCGGTTTCCACAGCAGCCTGCGGCTTTCAGGCCCAGCTCCCCGGCGATGCCGAGGGCACAGTCCAGCGCCTGCCTCGGACCCGGCCCGTACGGGGCACCGGGCTCGGGCTCGCTCTGCACGCTGGGGATCGCAACAAGCCGTCCGATATCCCGTACGATGCTGTCTTTCTGTTCTTCAACAAAACGGTCGATCTCCTGCAGCAGTGCAGAATCCTGAAAAAGCTCTGACATCATTCTGTCCTCCGATTATTCCGTAAAATGAATATGGTTGTTGATGTGATCGCTGCAGAAGCAGTGATAGCCCGCGCAGCGCGAGCAGTAGCGGAATTCAAGCCCCGGATAGTCCGTGTCGGTGCGTCCGCAGACGGCGCACTTGTGATGATACAGCTTCTCGCGCTCTTCCCTTCGAATCTTCTGCGAGGCTTTGCGGAAGTTGATGGTCGATTGGCTTGCCTTCTTCGGAATGCGCTGCAGCAGCGTCCCGGAGAAGAAAATGAAGAAGTTCAGCAACGCCACGACCGGCAGCAGATTGACGGGGAAGGGGTTGGTGATGACGGCGGCCAGAAAATAGACGGCGTCGATGATCGCCATATACTTCATCTTGATCGGGATAAAGAAGAAAAGCAGCACGGTCTGGTCGGGAAACAGCGCAGCGTAGGAAAAGAACATCGACAGATACAGATACTGGGCGTCAATCGAAATGCGCAGACCGCCGATGAAGTAGACCAGAAAGCCGTAAATGACGGTCAGCGCCCAGCCAATCAGCAGATAGATGTTGAACTGGGCTGTGCCCCAGACCTGCTCCAGGGCTGTGCCCATCCAGTAATAGAAATAAAAGACCAGAAAGGCGAGCAGACCCATGCTGGGCGGATACACCATAAAGGTGATCAGACGCCAGATCTGGCCCTGCATGATCAGGCCGGCGTCAAAGCGCAGATAGCTCAGCAGCACGCTGTTGGCCGTGCCTAAAATCCAGAAGACGACATTCGCGATCGTCAGATAGCGCATCAGGTTCGGAATGCCGAAATTCGGATGCTTGTAACAGAAGCGGTCAATCAGCCGCATGGGGTCTTTCACAGCTTGTTCCTCCGGATTCGATAAGATAGATATTATCAATATACTGTTTTTACCTGAGAAAGTCTACAGAAAAATGTAAAGAAATCGCGCAAAGATGCAAAAAGAAGTCTTTCCATTTTCTGTATCTTGTGTTATATTGTACTTTGATTTGGAATATCTTGTTTTTCGGGAGTGCGGAATGGAAGCAGCTGACAGAATCGAGAAGGATCAGATCGAAGGCCGCAATGCGGTCACCGAGGCGCTTCGCGCCGGGCGGCCGATTGACAAGCTTTTTCTTGCCTCGGGGGAGGGCGACCGGAACCTGAGCTATCTTGCGGCGCTGGCCCGGGACCGGGGCATCAGCATTGTCGAATGCGACAGGCGCAAGCTGGATGCCATGAGCCGGACGCACGCCCATCAGGGGGCCATCGCCGTCTGCGCGGTGCGCGATTACGCCGATGTCGAGGACATGTTCCGTCTTGCCGCCTCCCGCGGGGAGGACCCGTTCCTGATCATCTGTGACGAGATTACCGACGGCTACAACCTCGGGGCCATCATCCGCTCGGCGGAGTGCGCCGGGGCGCACGGGGTGATCATCCCAAAGCGCCGCAGCGCAGGTCTGACGGCTGCTGTCAGCAAGGCCTCGGCAGGCGCGGCCGAATATCTGCCAGTCGCCCGGGTGGCAAACCTGCGCACGGCGATGGATGATCTGAAGAAACGGGGCGTCTGGCTTTACGGGACGGCTGCCGACGGGGACTGCGCCCTCTGGCAGACCAGACTGACCGGGCCCATTGCCCTGATCATCGGCTCTGAGGGCAGCGGTATGGGCCGCCTCGTGCGCGAGGGCTGTGATTTTGTCCTGTCCCTGCCGATGAAGGGGAGGATTTCTTCCCTGAATGCGTCCGTCGCAGCTGCGCTTGTCATGTACGAGGTCATGCGCCAGCGCTCGCTGTGATCCGCCTGCCCGGCTGAACGGAGAGAATAACGAACGCCGCGTGCCCGACGCGGCGGAATGGGGTAAGTATGAAACGCAAAAACAGGTTTCGGAGATCACGTGAACAGGAAAAACCGCCTGAAAAGAAGGCGGAGGTGTATTCTGTTGACGAGATTCTGTCAGAATTCCGGAGTCAGTATGCCGAGCCGGAAAACGAAACCGTGGAGCAGGACCTGCAGCAGGCTGCGCCTGAACAGGGCGGGGAAGTCCTGCAGGAGGAAGAGAAGAAAGATGATTTTGAGGAAGAGACCGCATCCTGGTCTGTCCGCGACATCCTGCGGGATTACCGCCTGATGACGATGGAAAGCCGCCTCGCGGAAGAAAAAATACCGGAAGAGAATAACCGGACGGAAGAAAATCTGCCGGCCCCGACCGCAGACTGGAAGGAAACAGAGCCCGCGCAGGAAATCAAACCGGCGTTCAGGCTCAGCACCGAACCGAAACCCAAAGCGGAGGCAAAACCCGAATCGAGAGCTGAGGCTGAGCCCAAATCGGAACCGAGAGCGGGAGCCGGACCCAAAACCGAGCCGAAACCCGAAGCGGAGTCCACGCCCGAGACCGGATCCGAAGCTCATGCGGAGTCCGCGCCCGAGATCGGGCCCGAACCCGCTGCCGGGCCGGGACCCCGGGCGGATGACGAGCACGACTTCCATAATATTTTGAAGGAATTCATGCAGATGCCCGATTCGGGAGAGCATGCCCCGGTGCCGCAGCAGGAGATGCCTCAGCCCCGCCGGGAGGCGGAAAAGCCCGAAAAACCGCAGGTTCCCGCAGGTCGGGCATCCGGCCGAAAGGACCGCGAGGTCAGGGAAGAGTTCCCCGACAGCCCGAGACCGGACGGCAGCGAACCCTTTGTCGACAACCTCGATTATGCGGCCATCTTTAAAATGTTTGCCGACCCCAAAGAGGCCGAGCGCTTTGAAGAGGTCAAGCCCGACGCCCCCGACGATGACAGCACGGCCCGGCTCCTTGACAGGGCTGCCGCCCCGAACCCTGGGCCCGAAAAGCCGGCGGAAGAAAAGGTACCGCTTTTTGCGGAAGAAAACCCCAATTTCCGCGATATTCTGCGCGAGTACATGATGGGGGACCAGCACCCGATCTATTCCGACATGCCGGGAATCGGCAAAAAGGCGGAACCGCCTGCCGAAAAGCCGGACGAAAGGGAAGAGCCTCCGGTGCCGAGACGGCGCCGGGAATACCAGGTGGTGGAGGACTTCCCGGAGACTTCAGCCAAAGGCAGAGAAGAATCCCAGCCCGAGACGCCGGCCCCGGCCGAGAACAGGGAAGAGCCCCCTGAAACGGAAGCGAAACCGGAGAAGGAGAGAGGCCTTGCCGGGGTCCGGAGCTTTCTGAGCAATCTGAGCATCCGGAAAACGGAAAGCGGAAAACGGGCGCTGAACAGCCCGAAGGCGTTTGCCCGCTACGAGGATTATCTTCCGGATGAAAAGACGGCCCTGCAGGAGGCTCAGGCAGCCGAGCAGGCGGAGGCGGAAGCCCGGAAAAAGGCAGAACAGGAAGAACCCGGTGAGCCGGAGCACCGTCCTGAATCCGCAGGGGCGCATCTCAGCGGCGATGCTGAGGAGGAAGCGGAAAAAACAGAGGAAAGAAATGACCCTGAGGATGACGAGCTGACCTATGCCGGGGATTTCCCCAGCTTCGGCCAGTGGATCCTGAACGAACTCATGGGCTTCTGGATCAAGCTCAACGGCGTCGGCGACCGTCAGAGCACCGCGACGATGCAGGATGACCGTGAAGATCTGGGCAGCGAGGTAAACGTTGCCAACGCTTCCCGCTATTACGGTTCCCAGGTGACCATGCTGCGCATGCGCATGCAGATCGGCCTTGCCATCCTTGCCATCCTCGCATATCTTACGCTGGGCTTTCCTGTCAGCGGCATGCTGAAGACGGCAAAGGTCGCGGCGGGCATGTGCCTCGCACTGCAGCTGACCGTCATGCTGCTCTGCCTGGATGTGGTGACCAACGCCCTCGTCAATCTGACCCGCGGCCGCTTCGGTGCCGATGTCCTTGCGGTGATCGCCTGCCTGATCAGCAGCTTTGATGCCCTGTCGGTTGCTTCCGGCGCTTTCGGGACGCCGCATATTCCGCTCTGCCTGTTTTCCAGCCTCGCGCTGATGGGGATCCTCCTGGCGGACCTGCTCTCGGCGCGGGCCCTGCGCAAGTCCCTCCGCGTCCCGGCGATCGGCAAGCGTGCTTACTGCGTGACGGCGGAAGAGGGTGTCCGCGGCGGACGCGAGATTACCCTGCTGAAATCCGTACGGCCTACGACGGGCTTTGTGCGTCGTGCCGAGGAAACGCCCCCGGACGAGATGCTGTTTACAAAGGCGGCTTTTATCGAGCTGCTGGCTGTGCTCGTCCTTTCGCTGCTGATCGGCCTGGTGAAGCACAGCATGAAGGACATGCTGTACATCCTTTCGGCGATGCTCTCGTGCACCGTGCCGGTTACGGCACTGCTGGCCTTCGCACTGCCCTTCTTCATCGGTTCCCAGCGCATCTTCTCCAGCGGCGCTGCTGTTGCCGGCTGGTCCGGCATCCACGATATCGGCTGCAGCCGGAATCTGATCGTGACGGACCGCGATCTCTTCCCCGAGGAAACCGTTGCCATTGAGACGGTCCGTGTCTTTGCCGATGAGAGCGCCGAGCGCGTCATCTCCTATGCCGGCACGATGATAGCCGCATCCGGTTCGGGGCTGGGCCCCTGCTTTGCCGACCTGATGGAGAAAAACGGCTGCCGCATGCGCACCGTTGAAGACTTCAAATGGCTTTCCGGCGGCGGCCTGCAGGGCCTCATTGAGGGCCATTCCGTGCTCTGCGGAGGCTCGGACCTGATGCAGCTGATGAACGTCAAGGTCCCGTATCGGCTGGTGGACCGGACAACGGTGCTGCTGTCTATCGACGGCGTGCTCTACGGCATCTTCAAAATCAACTACACCGGCCTGCCCGAGATCCGCGCGGCGCTACAGGAGCTGATTGCCTCGAACCGGCATCCGATTTTCGCCATACGCGACTTCATTATCACACCGGATATGCTGCACGGCGTCTTTGACGTGTCGACGGACGGCTACGACTTTCCGCCCTACGGCGACCGGTTCCGCATCTCCGAGGCCAAGCCCTCCGATCTGAGCCAGGTTTCCGCCGTGGTCTGCCGCGAGGGCCTCGGCCCCCTGACGCACCTGGCCGATACCGGCAGAAGCATGTATGTCGCTGTCCGGATGAATCTGATCCTCACTGCGCTGACGGCGGTCCTGGGGACGCTGCTGGTGTTTTTCCGCCTGATCGGACCGGGGGTCCTGAACGCCTGGCTGCCCTTCGTGCTGATGGTGCTGGATGCGATCTTCGTCATGCTGATCAGCATGTTTATGAGATTTTAAAGAAAAGAAGAAAAAACTTGTTGCCAAATGGCAGGATGATCGTGTAAAATAAAATAGTTGGCGTGTTGAGCGCAAAACGGTTTTCAACTTTGTTTTATTCATATTTTCGACAGAGAGGAAGCAAAACATGGAAAGTAAGAACATTCGCAACATCGCCCTCCTCGGGCATGGGAACAGCGGCAAGACCAGCCTGACGGAAAGCATGCTTTTTGTCACCGGCGCGGTGGACCGTCTCGGCAAGGTTTCCGACGGGAACACGGTCTGCGACTATGACGCGGAAGAGATCAAGCGCCAGATTACGATTTCCTCGTCCCTGGCCCCGATTTCCTTTGCCGGCTGCAAGGTCAACGTGCTGGACTGCCCGGGCTATTTCGACTTTGTCGGCGAGGTGCTGTGCGCGCTGCGCGCGGTGGAGGCCGGCGTGATCCTGTGCTCTGCCAAGGACGGCATTTCCGTCGGGGCTGAGCGCTCGTGGAAGTACCTGAAGGCGGCAAATCTGCCCGCGGCCTTTGTCGTTTCCAAGTGCGATGAGGAGCACGGCGACTACTTTGCGGTTGTCGAGGCTCTGCGCGCCAAGTACGGCAGCATCGTTGCTCCCGTCACCATCCCGACCTCCGATGGCAAGGGCGTCATCGACTTGGTCCACAATGTCTGCTACGTCACCAACGGCGCCAAGAGCACCAAGGGTGCCGTTCCGGCTGCCGATGCCGGCCATGTCGAGGACCTGCGCATGGAGCTGATGGAGACTGCCGCCGGCGCCACGGAAGAGCTGATGGAGAAGTTCTTTGAGACCATGGAGCTGGATGAAGCCGATATGGTCGCCGGTATCCGCGCCGGCATGAAGGACCGCAGCGTGGTTCCCGTGTTTGCCAGCTCTGCCATGCAGAACATCGGCACCGAGGCCTTCCTCCAGGGCATGGTGGACTATGTCCCCGCCCCCATCGAGGCCGAGGGCATCGACGCCTCCGCCCCGACCCAGGCCTTCGTGTTCAAGACCATTTCCGACCAGTTCGGCAAGTACAGCTTCCTGAAGGTCATGAAGGGCTCCGTCACCTCCGATATGTCCCTGCGCGACCTGCGCGCCTCTTCCACCGACAAGCTCGGCCGTCTCTACTCCGTCTGCGGCAAGAAGACCACCGAGGTCAAGGACGCCTGCTGCGGCGACATCGTTGCCGTCGGCAAGATGGACTGGAAGACCGGTGATACGGTCTGCGACCCGAAGAAGGAAGACGAGCTTCCCGCGATCGAGATGCCCGAACCCTGCTACTCCATGGCCATCTCCCCGAAGACCAAGGGCCAGGACGACAAGGTTGCCACCGGTCTTGCCCGCCTGAATGAAGAGGACATTTCCTTTACCCTCGTCAACAATGCCGAGACGCACCAGATGGTCATCTCCGGCCAGGGCGACATCCAGGTGGACGTGCTCTGTGCCAAGCTGAAGAGCCGCTTCGGCGTCGAGACCGAGCTTGCCCCCGCCCGCGTGGCCTACCGCGAAAAGATCAAGGGCAAGGTCGAGGCCCACGGACGGCATAAGAAGCAGTCCGGCGGTTCCGGCCAGTTCGGTGATGTGTGGATCCGCTTTGAGCCGCAGGACGAGTCTGACGAGATGGTCTTTGCCGAGGAGGTCTTCGGCGGTTCCGTTCCCAAAAACTTCTTCCCCTCGGTGGAAAAGGGTCTGCGCAACGCGGTGCAGAAGGGCGTCCTCGCCGGCTATCCGCTGGTCGGCCTGAAAGCCACCCTCTATGACGGCTCCTACCACCCGGTTGACTCCAACGATATGGCCTTCCAGACGGCCGCCCGCCTGGCCTATCAGGACGGCATTCCCAAGGCCAAGCCCACCATTCTCGAACCCATCGGCCTCCTGCAGGTGACCATCCCCGACGCCAACCTCGGCGATATCATGAGCGACATCAGCTCCAAGCGCCGCGGCACCGTGCTGGGTATGAACGCCGAGGACGGCATGCAGATCGTCGAGGCCGAGGTTCCCATGGCCGAGATGAGCTCCTACACCATCGACCTGCGCTCCATGACCCAGGGCCGCGGCTCCTTCTCCTGCAAGTTCATCCGCTACGAAGAGGCCCCCGGCAACGTCCAGCAGAAGGTCATCGAGGAAGCAAAGGCCCTGGCTGAACAGGAATAAGAGGGCATGAAGAGCAGGACTGCCGCCATTAAGAACATCGCCTGGGCACTGGCCATCGTGCTGTGCCTGCTGGCGGTCTTCGTCGGGCTGCTCTTCGCGGCCTTTACCCGCAACAAGGGAGAGCAGTTCCGGGGCGGTGTTCCGCTGGGCGCCAGGACCGAAACCGCTGAGGAAAAATCGGATGCTCTCCCTGCGCCAGTCGGCGACGGCAGCCTGATCACGCTGCCCGAAACCGCGGATGCCGGCGAGGCCTACATCGACTCGCTGACCTTCCTCTGTGACAGTACGATGATCGGCCTGCGCGATTTCGGCCTCCTGACCCGTGACGGCGCTCCCACGACACACGTCTGGACCACGCCTACCGGCGTGCTGGCGGTGGCCGACATCGCCGAGAGCAAGATTGTCTTCCCGAATGATGGTTCGATCATCACGGCCGCCAATGCCGCCATGATCGTCCAGCCGCCCATTCTCGTCATCTCCCTCGGCAATGACGGTATCGCCAACATCGACGAGGTCGATTTCGTCCGGAACTATGAGACTCTGATCCGGAACCTGCGCTCAGCCAGCCCGCAGACCTGGATCGTCTGTCTGCCTCTGACCTCGGTGACGATCGATTATAACGGCAGCGAAGGCCTGACCCCTGCACGCTGCAGCCAGGCCAACACCTGGATCCAGAACGTCTGCGCCACGACCGGCGCCGTGTACTGTGATGCGCTCTCTGCTGTGCAGAAGGACGGCGTCCTCCTGCAGGAGTATTCCCTTGACGGGCGCAGTCTCAATCCCCCCGGGGTCGAAAAGGTCCTGGCATACCTCCGCACCCACGCTGTTACGGATCAGTCCTGAAAAGAAAACGCCCGGAAGTGTTCAGCACTTCCGGGTTTCTGTTTTACAGGATTTTCTTGATAAACGGCGGCTTCTCAACCGGCACCGCACTGAATTCAAAGCACTGTCTCAGCTTCTCCGCGGCCTCTGCCGCGCTGTCCTCGCTGGCTGCGTGCAGCGTGGCGAGACTTTCTCCCTTCGTCACCGCGTCACCCAGCTTTTTATGCAGGACCACGCCTACCGCCGGGTCGATGGGATCTTCTTTTTTTGCCCGTCCGCCGCCAAGACCCATGCTCACCAGACCGACAGCCTCTGCGTGTATGCGGCTTACGTACCCCGTCTCCGTACTCGGAACCTCGCAGGTGACCGGCGCCCGGGGCAGCAGCTCGGGATCATAAACCGCCCGCTCATCTCCGCCCTGCGCCTTTACCAGCTCAGCCAGCTTGTCCAGCGCCCTGCCGCTTTCCACGGCTTCACGCAGGATCGCATCTGCCTCTCCGTACGAGTCGGCATAGCCCGCCTCCATCAACAGCAGGCTGCCCAGCGACATGCAAAGCAGCATCAGATCTCCCTCCGGGTCTTCGCCTCTGAGCACCGCAAGGGCCTCCTTCACCTCCAGGGCATTTCCCACAGTCCAGCCCAGAGGCTGATCCATGTCGGTGATGAGGGCGGCACATTTCTTCCCGGCCAGACGCCCGATCCGGGTCAGATTGTCTGCCAGCTCCTCCGCGCCTTCCAGCGTCTTCATGAAGGCACCGTCGCCGCACTTGACGTCCAGCACGATGACGTCGGATCCCGAGGCCAGTTTCTTCGACATGATCGAGCTCACGATCAGAGGGATCGACGGAACCGTGCCCGTTACGTCCCGCAGGGCGTACAGCTTTTTGTCCGCCGGGGCCAGATCCGCTGTCTGCCCCATGATGGCAATGCCGTGACGGTTCACGTTTTCAAAGAACTGCTCTTCCGTCAGCTCGGTGCTGAAGCCGGGAAAGCTCTCCAGCTTGTCTATCGTCCCGCCGGTGTGCCCCAGGCCGCGTCCTGACATCTTGGCGATCTTCAGACCGCAGGCCGCTACCATCGGACAGAGGACCAGACTGGTCTTGTCGCCCACGCCGCCGGTGGAATGCTTGTCCGCCTTGATGCCCTCGATGGGGCTCAGATCCAGCACCTCACCCGAGTTGACCATTGCTGTCGTCAGGTCCAGAACCTCGCGGTCGTCCATTCCCTTCAGCAGAATGGCCATGCACATGGCCGACATCTGATAATCCGGGATGCTGCCTTCGGTGAAGCCCTGGATCATCCACTGGATTTCCTCTGTCGAGAGAACCCCGCCGTCGCGCTTTTGGGCAATGAGATCTGTCATTTTCATATTGCTGCCTCCGATCTTTCAAAAGAGAAATCCGCCGTCCACGGTCAGAATCTGCCCGGTGATGTATTCCGCCTTCGCCAGATGCCAGACCGACTCGGCAACCTCTTCCGGGGTCCCGAATCGCCGAAAAGGCATCTCCTGTCTCAGCTGCTCGAGCGTCTCGTTTCCCAGTGCCTGTATCATATCCGTCTCGATGACGCCCGGTGCCACGCAGTTGACCCGGATGCCGCTCGGGGCGAACTCCGCTGCCAGCGACCTCGTCAGACCGATGATCGCATGCTTGGTGGAGGAGTACACGCTCTCGCAGGAGGCCCCGTGGCTTCCCCAGATCGAACTGATGTTGATGATGCATCCTTCGTGCGCCTTCAGCATCGGCCCGATGACCGCCTGGCTGCAGTGAAAGCATCCGCCGAAATTCACCGCGAAGATCCGCTGCAGTGTCTCCGGCGCCACATCCTGAAACTGCTGATTCCTGGCGATGCCGGCGTTGTTGACCAGCAGACTGATATGGCCCAGTCCCTCCTCAACCTTCCGGACCATCGTGTCTACCTGTGCCCGGTCGGCTACATCGGCCTGCAGACACATGGCCACGCACTGCTCCTTCCGCAGCTCTGCCACCAGAGCCTCGGCCTTTTCCCTCTGCTCCAGATAGTTGATGCAAACGGCATAGCCGCGCCTTGCCAGCAGGGCGGCAATGGCCGCGCCGATCCCCCGCGAGGAACCGGTTACCAGGGCAACGTCCTTCATGCTTCTTTTGCCTCCCTGCGGTCCAGATTCTGCTGAATGATCTGTACGATGTGATCAGACAGCTCCTGTGTTTTCATGGCGCAGACCGTCTCCGCGGGGATCAGCTCCAGAATGTCCAGGTTAACCTTCGTCCCGCTGAAAGGCCGGAACTTTTTGATCTTTTCGCTGCCTTGGCAGCAGGCGACCACGATGGGCACCTTCGCCTTCTGCGCCGCCTTCAGAGACCCGGCGTGGAAGGGGAGCAGCTCCTTCGTTTTGCTGCGCGTTCCCTCCGGATAAATACCGATACTGCAGATGTCACGCTTCATATAGTCGGCCGCGGTCAGAATCGTCCTGAGGGCATTGCGGTCATTCTCGCGGTCGATGGAGAGATAGCCGGCGGCATAGGCGATCCGCCCGATAAAGGGGAGCTTCATGTTGGACGGCTTCGAGATGAAGCTGATTTCATACTGACGCAGCTTGTCCATGACGATGACCGGGTCAAAGCCGGAACGGTGGTTGCTGACGTAAAGGAAGCGGCCGCCCGTCGGCATCTTCTCCAGCCCCGTAATCACCGGACGAACGCCGAAATAGACATTCAGAACGGAAATCCCGTTTGCTACGCCCCAGCAGATAAAGGGGTGGCGCTTTTCCAGAGGCTTATCCATCGGAACGGGAAGCGATACCAGCCAGAAGAATAAAACATACAACGCATGCAGCAGCACAAAAATCCCAATCGTAAGCAGCAGCGCCGGCAGAATGCCCATCTGCCCGACGGTGATCAGCAGGATGAGACTGAGAAGAGAAATACCGATAAAGCAGGTCGCAAGCATGATTTGATCCTCACAGACGATTAATCAAAGCTGAGATTCCAGATACATCCGTCCGGAAAAGGCAGGTCGGAGCAGAGATACGGTCCCTCCTCCGCCCGAAGACCGTCCCAGGCGGGCAGACTTCCTCCAGGACCGAGAAGCTCTGGGATGCGCCAGCCTTTCCCCTCGCGGCAGGCACAGAAGATACCGTCTCCCGCGGCGTAAAAACCGCCGCCGTAACACAGGCACAGCTTTTCCTGAAAACGGAGAGCCGGGGGAGAGAGGCGCACATGACAGCAGCCTGCCAGAAGATCCTCCCGCCGCTGCGCGTATTCCTCCACAGGAAGAAACTCCGCCGGGGGGATGACGGGAGAAAAATACAGAACACGCTGTGTTACTTCATGCAGAGACAGAACAGAGGCATACCAGCGATACAGCGAGGGCTCGGCAGGGAGGGTACAGATCAGCTCCGCCCCGCGCATCCTGCCGATTTCGGCCGCAGCCTGGGACAAACGGGCGCCGATGCCCTTTCGCCGGGCGTGCTCTTCAACGGCCACGGCATACAGATAGCCGCATTTTTTCGGCGCAGAATCCGGGGAGATGAGTGTGAAGCCGTCCAGCAGATAGGCGGTGCCCAGGAGTTCTCCGTTTTCTTCTGCCGTTACGCCGGTCCCCATCTCCGGGAGCAGATCGAGAAAGGCCTCCACAAGCTCCGGCGCATCGCCGAAAACCCGTACCCAGAGCGAGACCAGGGCCTTCCGGTCATCCGGCCGGACTTCGCGGCAGAACCATCTGCCGCCGCTCATGCCGTCCACCTGGCCAGATACTTCTCCAGCAGGAATTCCGGCTTGTATGAGAGCTTGGATTTGCGCAGGCTTTCAAGGCCCATATCGTCCTCACGGTTGATATAACGCAGATCGGGATGGTTCTGCATCACCATGCGGGTCAGCTCGCGGCAGACCATGGGGTAGGCGCCGTTGATGTCGATCTCGGCCTTTTCAAAGTGAACGTTGAAGGTGTCGGGACTGGCCATTTCGCCCAGCGAAAAACCGAGGATTTCTCCGCTGCTGCGCAGGACGCCGCCCTCGAGACCGAGCTTCTCATAGGCGGCAAAAGCACGGATGATGGCGTCGTACTCCTCCACGATGCTGCTGTCAAGCCTGTCGGCATTCTCCTCGGACCAGACATTCAGCATGTCCAGACAGCCGGGGATCAGCTCGCGCGTAAGGGGCAGAAAGTCCCAGTCGTGTTCGGCCTCAAAGCGGTTGCAATGGTTTTTCTTGCCGTGCAGAGCCTTCCCGGCATAGGTGGCAAGCTTCTCAGCCGAATAAACATAATCGGCGTAATCAGCTCCCTTTTCAAAGGTGAAGCAGCCGGGATAGAGCGCATCCAACTCGCCCACATGCTTTTCGGTAATACCCAGCATCACGAAGGGGATTCCCTTTTCCGCGCAGAAGGCGCGCAGGGCGTCAATGGCGGGGACCAGCGGACCGGAGCCGATCGGAAAGACAAAGGCGGTTTCGCCATCATAGTCAAACCGGGTCATCATCCGGTTTTCGAAACGGCAGATCAGCTGCCTGTAAGTCTTATCCCAGATGTACATGTTGCCAAAGTTATAGTCGGCACTCGGGCTATTTTCCGCCATGACGATGGGGTCAACCCATGCCTTGTCACACAGCGTGACGGGTTTGAAGGTCAGAGAACTCATAAACTGTTTGTCCCGGGCAGTGCCCGGTACTCCTTTCGGATTTCCCGCAGATCCATAAATGCTTCCGGACGGCGGGACGGATCACGGAGCAGGGCAGAGGGGTGAAAGGTGGCAAGAATGCGCCGCTGGCCGTAAGCAAACCACTGTCCGTGCTCCTTTGTTATGCGAAAGTCCTCACGGATCAGCGCCGTGGCGGCGATGCGCCCGAGACAGACGATGAGCTTCGGATCAACCAGCTCGATCTGCCGTTCAAGCCATGGACGGCAGCTTTGCATTTCCTGCGGCTGGGGGTCGCGGTTATGGGGCGGCCGGCATTTCACGATGTTGGCGATGTAGACGATGCTGCGGTCCAGATTGATCATCTCGAGCATGGCGTCCAGAAGCTTCCCGGCAGGTCCCACGAAGGGTACTCCCTGAAGGTCCTCCTGCTCTCCGGGGCCCTCACCGATGAACATCAGATCTGCCTGCTCGTTGCCGACACCGAAGACCAGATTGGTCCTGCCCTCACAGAGACCGCAGGCCCGGCAGACGGCACATTCCTGTTTTAAGCTTTCCCAGCTGTTCATCTGAGGCCTCCCGAGAAAAAGTCTTGCAATCACCGCAGCACTGGTTTATAATACGTAAGCTTGAGCAACAGGGCACCGTGATCAGACGCTTACTTCTAAGTATAGCATCTGCAGGTGCGAAACTCAACAGCATTTTGTTACGGAGTAAGAGAATGGCGGATTTTTCCAATTATATGTCTCCCGGCCGAAAGGGCTATCTGATCGGCATCGGGGGTGTTTCCATGTCTTCCCTGGCCGAGGTACTGCTCGGCATGGGCATCAATGTCTGCGGCTCCGATTCGAACCGGAGCGGCAACGTCCGCTCGCTGGAGGCGAAGGGGATCCATATTGAGATCGGGCACCGGGCTGAGAATATCCCTGAAGACATCGATTTTGTTGTCCGTACGGCGGCCGTACGGGATGAAAACCCCGAAATCCGCCGGGCCAGAGAGCTGAATATCCCTGTCTTCGAACGGACCGAGGCCTGGGGCGCCATCTCCAAGGACTACAGGAATGCCGTCTGCATTTCCGGAACGCACGGAAAAACCACGACCACCTCGATGTGCACACACATCCTGATGGCTGCCGACAGGGACCCGACGGTCATGATCGGGGGCACGCTGCCCCTTTTAAACGCGGGGCACCGCGTCGGACACGGGAACGTGATTGTGATGGAGGCCTGTGAGTACTATAATTCCTTTCTCTCTTTCCATCCGACCGTTGCTGTGATCCTGAATATTGAAGCGGACCATCTGGACTTCTTCAAGGACCTTTACGATGTGGAAAAGAGCTTCCGGGCTTTTGCTTCCCGCGTTCCCGACGATGGCTTTGTGGTCGCCAACTATGATGATCTGAACACCATGCAGACCCTGATGGACCTGAAGCGGAAGATCATCACCTTCGGTCTGGATCCGCGTGCCGACGTCCACGCTGAAAACATCGAGTATCACGGTGCCAACTCACATTTTGTAATCTGCTATAAGGGCAAGCGGTTTACCGATGTAACCCTGAATGTGCCGGGAGAGCACAATGTAAAGAACGCTCTGGCGGCAACGGCGGCGGCTATCTGCCTCGGCATCCGGCCGAACGCCGTGAAGTATGGCCTGGCCGGCTTCAACGGTGCCGGGCGGCGCTTTGAGTTCAAAGGCAAGTTCAACGGCGCGGATGTCTATGACGACTATGCGCATCATCCCGGCGAACTGAAATGCCTGCTGGACACGGTGGAGACGCTGAACTACAAGCGGACGGTTCTGGTTTTCCAGCCGCACACCTATTCCCGCACGGCAGCCCTGTTTCAGGATTTCGTAAATCAGCTTAAGCGTCCGGACGTGGTTCTGCTTGCCGAGATTTTCGCTGCGCGCGAACAGAACACCATCGGCATTTCTTCCGCTTCCCTGGCAGAGCAGATTGAAGGCGCAACCTTCTATCCGACCTTCGATGAACTCGAAAAAGCCCTCCGTGAGATTGCCGAGCCCGGCGACATCATCCTGACTGTCGGGGCGGGCGATGTATACAAGGTTGGCGAGCATCTGGCGGAAAACTGACAGCGTGCAGAGGAGAATGCAGGTATAAATCGAAGGAAAGCGTCACTTGGTTCTTGACTTTTTCCGCCGTTTCGTTATAATAGCAAGACAGCGGGCACACTGCCCGCCGCAATATGGACAGGTATCGAAGTGGTCATAACGGGGCTGACTCGAAATCAGTTTGAGAGCAATCTCACGTGGGTTCGAATCCCACCCTGTCCGCCAAATAAGCACCGTGATTTTGATACAAAGTCACGGTGCTCTATTTATGTCCCAAAACCAAAGAATACCGGCATATTCAACGTATATTTTGTTCTACTCATTCCCCAGTGGAGTTTTGTTCCACTGGGGAATTGCTTGTTTCAAGTGCCTAACCAGTAATACAAATTATTCCTACCGTGCGATTTATGGGGGTATCGTGTGAAATATGAGGTTAACGTGCAATTGATGGAGCTATCGTGTGAATTGCGAAGTCTATTTAAAGACAATTATTTGGTTTGCCCAGGCACATAATGCAGAAAATCCATTGACATAAAAGATCCTATATAGTAGAATTGTTTCATTACTATATAGGAGTAATTTGCATGAAGATGAACGGAGGATTTTTGATCACAAAGATCAAGCAGCTAGGTGATCGAATCTTTGAAAAGGTCCTCAGCGAGAACAATGTTGATGCCTTTAACGGTGCGCAGGGGCGAATCTTGTTCGTGCTGTGGCAGGGGGATGGTATTCCCATCAAAGCCCTATCAGATCGTTGCGGACTTGCTATCACTTCGCTTACAACTATGCTGGATCGCATGGAAAAGCAGGGCTTAATCACGCGCACTCAAGATAACAGCGACAAGCGAAAAACGCTGCTGATTCTGACAGATAAAGCCCGTTCACTGAAAACGGCTTATGATGCTGTTTCAGATAAAATGGGAGAGATTTATTACAAGGGATTCTCGGAGGAGGAAATCAGATCCTTTGAGAGTTACTTGGATCGTATACTCATGAATCTGGAGGGGTGGGAGGAATGAGCGTCTGTATCAAGGACCAGATCCAGAATATGAATTTGGTAATCGGATGTACCGTGGGTTGTGATTACTGCTATGCCCGGAATAATGTAAAGCGGTATCATATGATCGAGGATTTTGCAAAGCCAGAATTCTTTCCGGGGAAGCTGCGCCTTATGGAGAAGCCAAAACCTCAGAATTTCCTGCTCACCGGCATGAGCGATTTGTCTGTCTGGAAGAAAGAATGGCTGGACGAGGTTTTTGCCAAAATGCGGGAAAATCCACAGCATCAATTTCTCTTCTTATCGAAGCGCCCCGACCTCCTAGACATTGATACCGATCTGGACAACGCCTGGTTCGGTGTTACGGTTACCCGGAGGTCTGAGCTATGGCGCATTGATGCACTGCGGAAAAATGTCCGCGCAAAACACTACCATGTTACCTTTGAGCCTCTGTTTGATGATCCCGGTGAAGTCGACCTGCATGGGATTGAATGGATTGTTGTCGGTACGATGACTGGCGCGCAGAGCAGGAAGGTACACACCGATTTGGCTTGGGCTGTTTCCCTGACAGAGCAGGCCCATTCGCTACAGATCCCGGTTTTCTGGAAGGAAGACCTGATTCCCATCGTGGGTGATGACCTGATGATTCAGGAGATGCCGGAGGCTTTCAACAAGGTATTGGAGGAACAGAAGAAATGGAACGCAAAGAAATCAAAGTGAATTTTGTAGGAACCAAAAGCGTTATGACCAAGTCAAACGCTCCCCTGGGCGGATATGCCGTTAATCCTTATGTGGGTTGCCCTCACGCCTGCCAATATTGCTACGCTTCCTTCATGAAACGCTTCACCGGGCATACCGAGGAATGGGGCAGCTTTATGGATGTAAAGGAGTGGCCGGAAATCACCAATCCCCGGAAATACGCAGGGCAGAAGGTCATCATCGGTACGGTTACGGATGGCTATAATCCGCTGGAAGAGACATATGGGAAAACAAGACTGATCCTGGAACAGTTGAAGGACAGCGGCGCGGATATCCTCATCTGCACCAAATCCGATCTTGTTCTGCGTGACATGGATCTGCTGCAGGAGATCAACAGGAAAAATACATTGACGGTATCCTGGTCTGTCAATACGCTGGATGAATCCTTCAAAGACGATATGGACTCCGCTGTAAGCATTGAGCGGAGGCTTGCGGCTATGAAGCAGATTTATGATGCCGGTATCCGCACGGTCTGCTTCATCTCTCCGGTATTCCCCGGTATCACAGACATTGAGGCGATCATTGACAGAGCGAAGGATCAGTGCGACCTGATCTGGTTGGAAAACCTGAACTTGCGTGGTGGATTCAAAAAGACGATCATGGATTACATTGCGGAAAAGCATCCTGATCTGCTTCCGCTCTACGATGAGATTTATAACAAGAAGAATCGCAGCTATTTTGAAGCACTTGAAAAGAAAGCCGAAGAGATTGCAAAGAAGTACGACTGCCGCTTTGTAGATAATGAAACTCCGTATGAGCGTGTGCAGAAGGGACATCCAACGATCGTGGACTACTTCTACCATGAAGAGGTCAGAGGCACTGCCAATAGTGGGAAAAGAAACAAGTGAAGTAAACTCAAACACTTCAGTTTTTGCTAATTGAATACAACCTAAGAGATCGGAGAAATCCGGTCTCTTTTCATTTTACGAAGGAGGGCTGCCTGTGAGCCTTTTTCGTGTATACGTGGATGGGTAACTAATCTGAAAGCAATATGATATTTGCTTTATGGCTCTCGATCGTAATAGTCGGGGGCTTCTCTTTTTTTACCTGGTACATAGGATGGATGTGAAGCCCCTATCTCTTATTTCCTGAAACCCGGGGACATGATTCTGCCCGCAGGAGAAGGCGAGGGCTGCCGCACCGTTTACCGGTGCAGCAGCCCCTTGATTTCTTACTTTTCTGCAATCGCCTCGATCTCACAGAGCACTCCTTTGGGAAGTGCCTTTACTGCGACGCAGCTTCGTGCAGGTTTTGATGTGAAGTATTTTGCATAGACTTCATTGAAAGCTGCAAAGTCTCCCATGTCTGCCAGGAAGCACGTCGTTTTTACGACATGATCAATGGAGCTGCCGGCAGCATCCAGGATCGCCCGGACGTTTTTGCAGCTCTGTTCGGCCTGTGCGGCGATTCCCTCGGGGACGGAACCGTCCGCCGGATCCACCGGGATCTGCCCGGAGGTGATGATCAGACCGAGCACCTCAAAGGCCTGAGAATAGGGGCCGATGGCGCCGGGTGCATTTATTGTATCGATGACTCTCATATCTGCATAACTCCTTCCGTTGTGAAGAACATAATTCTGAACGGTTCCGATCACGTGTTTTTCGCGAGGATGGCGTCGCGCATGCGCTCCAGGCCGGTCTGAATGATCGAACGGGGCATCGCCAGATTCAGACGGATGAACCGGTTCGCGTTTCCGACAAACAGCGCGTCGCCGCCCTCGAGAAGAACGCCGGCCTTGTATGCGAAGAAGGAAGGGAGATCATCCTCTCTGTCAAAGTAGGCGGACAGATCGACCCATGCCAGATACGTCGCCTCGGGGATCTCCATGACCGCTTCCGGCAGATT
>ONGJ01000005.1 GCA_900317375.1 uncultured Eubacteriales bacterium | reverse complement strand
CTCTTTATTATAGAAGCCGAGGGCCTTGGTGGTGCCGACGAGGATGGACTGTTCATCCACCATACGGGCCACGCTGGCATAGATGACCAGGGCGGCAATCGCAACGAACAGAAGCGAGAAGGTGGAACTGAGGGACGAAAGGTTCGAGGAATTTGCCCGGGCATAGACGAACGAGCCGTTGGAGCTGTTATCCAGGACGGTCCACTTTGCCGAGTCAATCTCTTTATAATATTCCTTCAGCTGATCGAGGGTGTCGCGCTTTTCACGGTAGGTGGTGAGGCCGCTGTCGTATTCCGCCTGCTTTTCCTCGAGCTCGCGGCGGCCGTCTTCCAGTTTGATGCGGCCGTCTTCCAGCTCCTGACGCTTTTCGGCGAGCTGCTGTTTGGCGTCCTCGAGCTCGGCCTTCTTCTCGCTGAACTCCTGTTTGGCGCTGTCGAGCTCGGCCTTCTTTTCATCAAACTCCTGTTTGCCGCTGTCAAACTCGGCCTTCTTTTCGGCGTATTCCTGTTTGGCACTGTCGAGCTCGGCTTTCTTCTCTTCAAACTCTTTCCTGCCGCTCTCGAGCTCGGCCTTCTTCTCACTGAACTCCTGTTTGGCGCTCTCGAGCTCGGCCTTCTTCTCTTCAAACTCTTTCCTGCCGCTCTCGAGCTCAGCCTTCTTCTCTTCAAACTCCTGTCTGCCGCTCTCGAGCTCGGCCTTCTTCTCTTCAAACTCTTTCCTGCCGCGCTCGTACTCGGCCTTCTTCTCACTGAACTCCTGTTTGGCGCTGTCGAGCTCGGCCTTCTTCTCACTGAACTCCTGCTTGCCGCTTTCCAGCTCGGCGCGCTTTTCGTCGAGCTGCTGCTCGGCATCCTTCAGCTGCTGCATGGCATCGTCAGCGGCGGCGAGCATCTTCTTCGCCTTTTCCAGGGAGAGCAGACCGTCGAGGTACTGTTCGCCGGAATAGTAATAGTCATTGCGGCCGCGCTCGTACTCGGCCTGTTTCTCACGATAGAGCTGCTCCCAGCCGTCCAGGCCGTCACGCAGCATATCATCCAGAATCTGATAGGCCTCTTCCAGGGATTTGTCGTCGGAATCCTCCAGCGCTTTCAGATACTTTTCGATGGCATCCACGGGAAGCTGATCCCCGGAGAAATTTTCTTTCACAAAAGCGAGGGCATCCCGGCCGAAATCCTCCACCTCCTGCTCGGAGCGATGAGAGGGATCGTCATGGATGCGCTCCATCTCGGTCAGCAGGGCATCCGCGCGGTCAAGCCTCTCCCCTGCGCTGTCAAGCTGGGCCTTGCCGTCAGCCAGCTTTCGCTCGGCCTCGGCCAGCTGGCCGGGCGCGAGGCCCAGACGGTGCTCGGCCTCGGCGACGCTGTCCATGGCCGCTTCATAATCATCCATCTTGTCGGCATACTTTGCCTTGGCGTCGTTGATCTGCTGCTCGGCATCTTTGAGCTGTTTTTCGCCGTCTGATATCTGCTGCTCGGCATCGGCGAGCTGCTTTTCGCCGTCGGCGATCTGAAGCTCGGCATCCTTCAGCTGCTGCTCGCCGTCTTTGAGCTGCTGCTCACCGTCTTTCAGCTGTTTCTCGCCGTCTTTCAGCTTTTCCTCGCCGTCTTTCAGCTGCTGTTCGCCGTCTTTGAGCTGCTGTTCGGCATCTTTCAGCTGCTTTTCGCCGTCTGATATCTGCTGCTCGGCATCCTTGAGCTGCTGCTCGCCGTCTTTCAGCTGCTGCTCGGCATCGTTGAGCTGCTTTTCGCCGTCTGATATCTGCTGCTCGGCGTCTGAAAGCTGCTGCTCGCCGTCAGAGAGCTTTTGCTGGGCATCGGCGAGCTGCTGTTCGCCGTCGGTAATCTGAAGCTGGGCATCAGCGAGCTGCTTTTCACCGTCCAAAATCTGCTGCTCAGCATCCTGGATCTGCTTTTCGCCGTCTGAAAGCTCAGCCTGGCCGTCGGCAAGCTGCTGCCTGCCGTCGGCGAGCTGCTGTTCGGCGTCATCCAGCTTGACTTTGGCCTCGGCCAGCTGGCTTTCGCCGTCATCGACCCGCTGCTGCAAGCTGGCGCGGACCTGATCGGCACGGATGGGCACGCGCTCTTCCGAAAGCGTGTTCAGCGAATTCTGCACAACGTCAACGGATTCGGTATAGGACTTCGTGAAACGGTTCTGCGGCATATCGGCCATGCGGACGCGCAGGCGCAGCCAGTTCCCCTCCAGCAGGTCCTGATCAAAAACGGACTCATCCACGATGACATACTTGGTGATATCGATCTTATCGGTGATGTGGTCGGGATGCTGGAACAGGCCGGTGACGGTAAACACGGACTCGGTCAGCAGCGGCGCATTGCCGCTGCCGGACTTGTTCTTCAGACGGACCGTATCCCCGATCTGGAGCCCGGTCTGTTTGGCAAGCAGGTTTTCAACCATGCATTCCTGCCTGTTCTGCGGGGCGTGGCCGCTGATGATCTCCGGAACGGCAACGCGCTCGGCCAGGGTGATGACGGAGACGCTGATGACACCGGAGTCGGTGGGGAGCCAGGCGACGGTCTCATTGCCGCCCTCGACCTCCGCCACACCGTCAACAGCGCGGATGACCTCGGCGTCGTCCGCGGTCATGAGCAGGGGCGAATAGACCACGAGGTCCTGCATGTTGAGACGGTTATAGTAGCCGGAGATGTTTACATCCATCGCGCGGGCGGAAAAGGCAATACCGAGATAGACCGTCACGGCCAGCATGGCAATCACGACGATCGAGATAAAGGAGGACAACTGGTCCTTGATATTGCGGTTTGCTTCCAGCTTCTGCGTCTTTTTCATGAGGTTTACCAGACGAGGTCCGTCGCTTTGGCAGGCTCGAGGTTCAGCTTGACGCTGCCGACGAGGCCGCTTTTCAGCTTGACAACACGGTTGGCCATTTTGGCGATCTCGGGGTTGTGGGTGATCATGACGACGGTGGTGCCGCGGCTCTTCACGATCTCTTCAAAGACCGAGAGAACCTCGATGCTGGTCTGATAGTCCAGCGCGGCGGTCGGCTCGTCGGCAAAGATGATCTTCGGACGCTTGACAATCGCGCGGGCGATGGAGACACGCTGCTGCTGGCCGCCGGAGAGAGCCGCAGGATAGTTGCCGGCGCGGTCGGTCAGGCCGACCTTGTCAATGGCCTCGGCGGCAGGCATCGGGTCCTGCGCAATATCGGCGATAAACTGAACATTCTCCTGCGCGGTCAGGTTCGGCATCAGGTTGTAGGACTGGAAGACGAAGCCCATATACTCGCGCCGGTACTCGGTCAGCTCGCGGTCGGTGGGATGGGAATAGTCCTTCCCGTCGACCAGCAGCGTCCCGTCCGTCAGGTTGTCCATGCCGCCGATGATGTTGACCAGGGTCGACTTGCCGCAGCCGGACTCGCCGAGGATAACAAGAAACTCGCCTTTGTAGATGTCCAGGTCGATGCCCTTGAGGACGGTGATCTTGCCGTCGCCGCTGGGATACTCCTTCGTGACGCCGCGCAGGCTGATCAGGACATCCTTCTTTTCACCGGCATTGACCTTCAGCCCCTTTTCGTCGATGGTCAGGGCGGCCATGGCGGCGAGGCGCTGGCACAGCTTCATCTCGTCCGGGGTATAGTCCGTGCCGTCTCTCTTATTGACAATCTCAAGGCAGCCGACGACCTCGTGCAGGTTGTTGAGCGGAACACAGACGCCGGTGCTGACCTTCAGGCCGTTCTCCGTCAGGAGGTTGCCTTCCCAGCGGTCGTCACCCGCGTCGGCACTGAACAGAAGCGACTCGCCTGTTTTGGTGACGAAGCCCTCCGCCGTGTTCGCAAGCTCGACACTGAAGTTCGACAGGTCGATGGGGCCCATGTGGAACATGGGGACCATGCGGTTGGTATCCCTGTCCAGCAGCCAGATGACGCCGGCCTCGCTTTTCAGCGCGCGGGCAAGAATCTCAAGACTGCCCGCCAGGGCGGCCTCCAGATTGTCCTCTTCCAGCAGCTCTTCAAACAGCTCCTGAAGGATTTTGGAAAAATCGTTTTTTGTCTGCATGCTTTCACCCCGTTATGATGCAGAGGGCCTGCGCCGTCCGCATGATGAAGAAACCGATGTTGATAAGAATAAAACAGATTAAAATATTTTACCATATCTTTGCGCCATGTACAAGTATCGTGTAAAGGAAAAGTTTACCGGTGGGGAACACTGACATATCTTTTCTTTACTGCGTATTGACGACAGCGTTGAGATCCTGTATAATTTTATGATTCTGGCGAGAATGATCACTCTTTCCGGGATGAACGTACATTTACAACAGCACTGTTGACGAAAAAGGGAGACTATGATAAAAACTGCCGCAAACTTGTCCAAAGCAGCGGATTGCCTTTGGCAGGATTCATACAAGGAGGCGCAAATGCCCGATCCTGAAGAACTCTTATCCCATGCGGATCATCTGCTGGAGAACACCGACAGCCAATTCCGCAGGAGAAAGCTCATCTGGAAGAAGTCAATTCGGGGGCCGGAGATGATACTCCGAAGCCGGGGCATAAAAACGCAACAATGACAGAAAGAACCAGAAAATGGACGATTTCTCACAGGCAGTGGTGGATCATTGCATGCATTTTTGGATTCTTTCGCACGGGAAGCCTGTATTTCTATAACAACGAAGCCCCGCTGTTAAGCACCGTGCCGTATGTTTTCCTGTGTCTGTTTCGCCTTGTGTTCTATTCCCTGCTCTTTTTCAGCGTAATCATTGCTGCAAGGCAGTTGCTTCTCCGATCTGCTTCCGCTTTGTTCAGCCCCGTGTCTGCTTTGAGCCCGAAAACCGGATGGCTGGATTATGGAACTGTCTTTCTTGGCTGGCTTCCCAATGTAATAATCAAGTATCCCGGAGCGCTATGCTGGGATACCTGGGATATGCTGTTCTGCTACCGAACAGGCTACGCTCTGAACGCGCGGCAATCCGCGTTTTATTCGCTTCTGTTAGGATATTCGATGACCTTCTTCGAAAGGCTGGAACATGCCGACTGGGGCCTTTGGTTGCTCATTCTGGGACAATATCTGCTGTATGTGCTTGCATTCGGATACAGTCTTCAGCTGACCAGACGCATGGGCTTCCGACGCGGCGTCCGCTGGGCTGTCACGGGATACTATCTGTTGTGTCCTTATGTGATTGCCTATTTGGGCGTTGCTATCAAGGATGCCCCCTACTCGGCTCTGATGATGCTGCTGACCATGCTTCTGCTGGACTGTTCCCTGGATGCTGAAGCCTTTTGTTCAAGCAAGGCAAAGCTGATCCTGCTGGTTCTTAGCTCCGCCGGAATCTGTCTGATCCGAAAGAACGGGATCTGCGTCATCGGTCTGACGGCCCTGTTTTCCTGTATTATTTCTCTCAGGCAGCGTCAAGGGAAAGCGAGATACAGGCTGCCGGCCGCCATGCTCTGCGGGTGCGTGTTGTGTCTGGTTATCAATGGGGCTTTGAGCCGGCAGCACGAAATTCTTCCCGGAAGCATCAAAGATGCCCTTTCCCTTCCGTTCCAGCAGACCGCCAGATATGTAAAATACCATAGCGATGATGTCACGGAAGAAGAACGCAGTGTGATTGACAGTATCCTGCAGTACGATACGCTGGCAGATCGGTACGATCCCAGAATTTCAGATCCGGTCAAAAACAGATACACGGAGAATGACGGTCTGCTTCCCGCCTATTTTTCTGTCTGGGCGAGGCAGTTTATCCGTCATCCTCTGTGTTATTGTGCAGCAGCCTGGGAGCAGAATTATTATCTGTTTGTTCCGGAAGCGGAGCGAAGCAACATTGTCCTGTATCAGGACGATGATGTCGGTTATGAACTGGACGAACCGGTTGTCATCTCCGAAAGTACAGTCATGTATGCGCCTGTCTTTCGCCAGCCTCCTTCTCTGAGCAGGTGGAAAACATGGGTGATTGCGGAATACCGACTGCTGCACAACAGTCTTCTGGTGGGAACGCTGTCAAATGTTTCCGTCAACACATATCTGTTCCTGGCGACCCTGTTTTTCATGCTGTTCCGGAAGAGAGCCTGTCTCCTTCCCTTTATTCCGGCGCTTCTTACTCTTCTGACTGTTTTGGCCGGTCCTGCCATACAGGGTCATCCGAGATACCTGTTTCCCGTGATCTACAGCACGCCGCTTCTTCTTTCATTCGCCCTTTTTACCTGGCACGAACAGCATGACATCCGTTAACGCAAGTCGCAAATCATTCTTCGGAGAAGTAAGATACGAAAGAGGATTGTTTCCATGACCGTTTCTCATATGCTGTTCCAACTGCTGATCAAGCCGCTGGAAGTCCTGTTTGAAGTCATCTATGGATATGCGATGATCCGTCTCAACAATCCCGGTCTTGCCATCATCGTGATGAGTCTTGTGATGAATATCCTTCTGCTGCCCCTGTACCGGCGCGCAGATCTCATCCAGGAGGAAGAGCGCAGACTGGAAAAGGCGATGGAACCCGGTCTTACTCATATCCGGCAAGTCTTTCACGGAGACGAGCGCTTCATGATGCAGCAGACGTATTACCGTCAGAATCATTATATGCCATGGTACACCCTGAAGGGGCTGGTGCCGCTGCTGCTTGAGATTCCTTTCTTTCTTGCCGCCTATCACTTTCTTTCTCATCTGGAAGACCTGGCCGGCGCATCCTTCGGTCCGCTTCCGGATCTCGGTGCACCGGATCACCTTCTCTCGGTTTTCGGTGTTTCTGTTTCGGTCATGCCGATTCTTATGACCGTGATCAACATCATCTCGTCCGTCATCTATACCAGGGGTCTTTCCCGGCGTGATAAGCTTCAGCTTTACGCAATGGCGCTCGTGTTTCTCGTCCTGCTGTATGATTCCCCTTCCGGCCTGGTCCTTTACTGGACCATGAACAACCTGTTTTCCCTGGTCAAGAACATCATCTGCCGGCTGCCCGACAGCAAAAAAGTGATGCGCATCTCACTTTCCGCGGCAGGTGTTTTTCTGTTCGTTTATGCTGTCTTTTTCCTTCCCAACAGGGGCGGACTTCATAAGCCTCTTCTGATTCTTTTTTCTCTCCTGCTTCAGCTTCCCGTCTGCATGCCGGCTATGGCCCGGTTCTTTCCAGCAGACGAAGAGAAAAAAACTGTTTTCCCGAAGGAGAACAGCATGCGGCTCTTTTTCCTTTCCGGCGCTTTCCTTACCGTACTGACCGGCCTGCTGATTCCGTCCGCGGTGATTTCGTCCTCACCGGCGGATTTCGCCTCTTTTTCCATTGCGCCATTCTCGCTTCTCTATCTGGTTGATTCCTTCCTTCTGGCAGCCGGGTTTTTCCTTGTCTGGCTGGGGATTTTTTATGGCCTTGCCAATCGCAGAGGGCGTTATCTGATCACGATGGCAGTCTGGTCGCTGAGTATCGCCGCCATCGTAAACTATATGTTTTTCGGAACCGAACTCGGCGTCATGTCGAACAGTCTGGTCTATGATCAGACGCCCGTTTTCTCGCGCTCTGAGAAGCTCATCAATCTCTTTGTCTCCGCTGTACTTTTTTTCACGGCTTCTATGATTCTTCGGAAAAACCGAAAAACGGCTGAGGTGTTCTGCGCGATCCTGCTGATTGCGGTCACGGGCATGTCAGCCTTTAATATCCGCAATTCGCATCAGCGGCTCTCTGCTATCAAAGCCGCTGTGACAGAAGCGCAGAACAAAACGGTCGATTTCACGCTCAGCAAAGACGGCCATAATGTCATTGTCATCATGCTGGATCGTGCAATCGGCTGTTATATCCCCTATCTGTTTCATGAGAAACCGGAGCTGGAACAGCTCTATGACGGCTTTACCTGGTATCCGAACACCCTTTCCCTGGGCGCACATACGGTGTACGGTCTGCCGGAAGTGTTCGGCGGTTATGAATACAGTCCGCAGGAATCCAACAAAAGAGATGCCGACCGCGTAATTGACAAACACAACGAAGCACTGCGAGTGATGCCGGTTCTCTTTTCCGATGCCGGGTACGAGGTGACGGTATGTGACCCGTCTTACGCAGGAGATGAGATGTCCTCCGGCCTTGATGTCTTTGGGGACTATCCCGATATTCATACTTACCTCCTGGGGCAGGGACAGTTTTTCTACACCAATGAGGATTTTAAAAGACCGTACAAAAGCATCTGGGAGAGAAATTTCTTCTGCTTCAGCGTGATGAAGTGCTCTCCGCTGTTTCTGCAGCCCTATCTGTATCAGGATGGAACCTATTTCTGCAGCGCCATTACACACCGGGCCGCACAGGGCATGTCCTATTCCAGATCGACCAGCTGGGCATTCATTGATTCCTATTCCGCTCTTCAGGCGCTTCCGGACATCGCCCGGGTTACCGATGACGGGAAGGACACCTTTCTTATGCTCTGCAGCATGATCACGCATGAGCCGACGCTCCTGCAGGAGCCGGACTATATCATATCTCCTGTTGTTGATAACCGTATCTACGACCGCGAGCATGCCGACCGTTTTACCGTAAACGGGCAGACCATGCGTATGGAAAATGAAAGACAGATGAAGCATTATCATATCAATATGGCCGCCCTGCTGGTGCTGGGAAGATGGTTTGACGCCCTGCGCGCAGCCGGCTGCTATGATAACTGCAGAATCATCCTCGTTTCCGACCACGGAGCCGACATGAATCAGTTGGACTCCATGCGATTCGGTGAGGACCCGAACGAAGATGCAGCAATGTATAACTCTCTGCTGATGGTGAAGGATTTCAACGCTCACGGCTTTACGGTCAGCGAGGACCCGATGATCAATGCCGATACACCCTTGCTGGCCATGAAGGATTTGATTGCCGCTCCGACCAATCCCTTTACCGGGAATCCCATCGATGACCGGCTGAAGCAGGAGAATGCTCTGTTTGTCTATACAGGGCACCAATTCTTGTTGAGCAATGACGCCACCCGCTGTCCCGAGGCCCCTTGGTATCGCGTGCAGGGTGATCTGCGTGACGGAAGCAACTGGGTCTGCGCCGGGGAATGGTAATCCGGGCAGGAAAGAGAGCAGAACGGTGCTGAAGTCAGACGTTTCTGCCAGTGATGTTTTCCGGTTCCGCCCACTCAGCCGGTCGGAACTGGTGGAATAACTGGGGGAATTGCGTTATAATGCCGCCGGCCGCCAGGGCAAATCGCAAAAGCAGCCTGTCTGCAAGGTCCCCTGTCTTTCGGCCAAGGGACGGTCCCGGCCCCGAAACCGTCCCAGCTTTCGATTTTAATCAGTTTCCTTCGTAAAACCCCTTATCGCTGTCACTCTTCCAAAGCTCATACATCTCAAGGTAATGCTCTTTTATGAAATCCTGTATAATCCGCACCTCTCGGTCTGAGAGCATCCCTTTTCTTCTGAACAACCGTGCTGCCATCACTCTTTACAAAGAATTTTGCAGACCCGATCTCTGTCAGTTTTGAATCGCTTGCATGAGCATACATGCACTCAACAAGGCAAAACAAAGTATAACACAAATAATACCCGCAGACCTTTTTTTAGTACTTAGGCATTTGCAGCCTTGATATATTTGGAGTCTCTATCCCATATTTGTTTTACCAGAGCCTGCTGTATATCATCCATATTGGTCTCAATCATTGTTCCGTCATTATCTCACTGCAAAAGCGGGTTGTTTGCACGTATCTCAAATCCTCGCCAAAAGTTCCGACGGCGTCAGTGCCGTGATTTCACTGCCCTGAAAGTCCTTCACATTTCTTGTGATGATGTAATCCGCATGGATCCGCTTTGCGATTACCGCCTGAACAGCATCCTCAAAATCATTCCATTTCAAAGAAGCGGCATTGGACAGGTCGGCCTGTGTCAGATCATCGAACCGGTAGATCAGAGAGAGGATCTTCAAGACTTCCTCAATCGCTTCGGGATCCAACTCCTTTCTCATGACATACACAAGGTTTGCGAAAGACAGCGTCGAGATATGCCCTTCCGCCATTTTCGTCTCACACATTCTGGATATTGCGGACGAATCCGCAAGGTAAGGTTCTCTTGCCTGCAGTACATCCAAAATGATATTTGCATCAACCATTAACCGCATACTTTTCTTCCAGGCTCTCTTTCCTTGCCTGATCAAGATCCCTGTCCCCCTTGAGAACACCCGTAAGAGAGTCCGTAAGATAAGAAACCGCGTCTTCCCTGGGAATGACTCTTGCAACTTCCCTGCCGTTGCGTGTCACGATGATCTGCTGACCGTTCACCACAAGCGAAAGGTATTTCCCGAAATTATTCTGCATCTCCGTTGCTGTCGCAGTCACTATTGTCCCTATCATCTTATTCACCGCTTTCTAATTAGCTAATATCATTATACCGTTTATTAGCTAAATTGCAAGTCTTTTAAAAAAAGGCTTCAGTAATAAAACCAGACTCCTTCAAAATGCTCTGAAACATATCATATATTCCTACTATTCATCATCTGCAGCATTCAGTTCATTCCTCTGTATACTTATCTTCCCACAAAAGCAGTCTGTCTGCAAGTTCCCCTATCTTTCGGCCAAGGGACGGTTTCAAACACGAAACCGTCCCTGTGTCGCTTATATTCTGGTTACCCTCGGTGATGCAACAGCTCTGATTTTCAGTTCCCCCAGGGAGGCAAGGGTATTGCCCCCCTTTTTCACCTCAAGGCCCGCAACAGTAAAAATATCATTCGTCTCATCATAGGATATCGTCCTGAAACTGAGCACCAGACTGTCAGTTGAAGCCTTTGGCGGAATCAGATACATTTCCGTTGTTGCTGAACTATCCGGCGAGGGTTTCATATTGATAATAATGCCGCTGTCTACCTCGTTCGTCATCTGCTTATAGAAACCATTTTGGGAATAGCCTTGCACTGTTGTACTTGTACTGCCACTCGGCAAATAAACGTCAGTAGCAAATCCTAACTCATCCCGGATCCGTGTGGCACCGGTGGAAAGCAAAACCTGAGCGTTGGCACCGTCAACGACTTTGGAATAAGCCTGAAAAGCAGCTGGAAGCCCCGCCACCAGAATGCTTGATACCATCAAGACAATCAGCAGCGCAACCAAGGTCTCAGCAAGACTGAACCCCGAGTAGTTCTTGTTCAGTTTTTCCCTGATTCTATTCATCCTTATCATTTTCTATCACTTGTACGATATAAACGTTTCATTGCCAGAATCATCGACATAACAAGAAACACCACTCACAGTCTCTGAAACAGATCCCATCTGAATCGTGATGTCTACTGTTGCGTTACTGGATGAGGCCAAGGCATTCATTTTCGAGTAATAATCATCCATATTGCTTTTACTCTTCGTAATCATATTGGCAGATGACGAAATCATCGAAGCCAGCATAACCAGCGCCAAGCTTGAGATCAGCAGTGCAATCAGGACCTCGGCAATAGAATCGCCCGCTTTGCTCTGCAGTTTTCGAATGATCTTCTCTTTCATGCCGCCGCCCCACTCTTTACATAAATATCTTTTGCCGTCCATGTGAGAGTCGTTGTTTTAGTCTCCGTAACTGTCCATGTCTCTGTCTCTGTTGTCGTATTCCCCGATGTTGTTGGTGCTGACCGTGAATGGGCACTTTCCGCTGTTACTATATTGCCCTCTCTGCGCTGCAAACTCACACTCATACCCACAGCAAACAGATTCGCTTTTCTACTTGAATCATTCCCTGCAGAAGAATCAGAGGCCTCGATACCATCCGAGAAAGAGAATGTCCACAGCGCGGGATCAGAACTGCTTTCCCCTGCCTCGGTCGATATGATAATAGCCACATCGGCGTCCGGATATTCTTTCCCGGTATTAGGATTCTTGACAGAGATCGATAACTCTCTTTCTTCTGCAAAGCAGTTCGGTATCGTACTGTTCCATCTCTGTTCCTCAATATTCGTTCCTGAAGTCGAAATCTCTTTTACCAATTCTTTTGCCAGCCCGGGCATAATACCTGATACAGTGTCTATTGCATTTCCTTCAATAGCCGTAGGAGAATAATTCCAATTACCTCCTTGGACCGGACTAATTGACACTTCTTCATCATACAACTGATTACCATTTTCATCTACGTCTATCGTCCCATCTCCGTCCAGGTCAAGATAAGTCCTGGTGGTAGTTGTGATTTTCTGCATCTGGCGGCTTCTTTGCTGCGTAATCTGCACTTCCCGGCTATCGCCAGGAAAATACTGCCTTCTAAACAATTCTGCCGCCGATGTAACACTGTAATACTGCTGATCATTCTCTGAAAGCCCACTGAACCTTCCTGCGGAGGCTGTTCCGGCAGTCAAAACGATACTTCCAACCACAGCGCAAACAAGAAACAACAGCAGAGCATATGTGATGGAGGCTCCGTTTTGGCTATTCAGTTTTTGTCTGATCGCCTTCATATACTTAATCCTTACATCAATGCGTATTAGGCACCAAAACCTCCGGCGCCGGCCAGTCACCAACATGGCTGTTCATCTCAGCCGCTCCATTTGTAAGCTGACTTACAGTCTTCATGCCAAAGTGCCGCTGATATGATTCATCCAGGAAATCATCATACGGTTCCGCTTCAAGATTGCCAAAGAATTTCTTATAAGAATCAAGGTTCTGATCAATTCGAAGTGCATTGCTGTCTCCCGACTCCAACTCTCCATTTATGATTCGAAGATAATAGTTGCCGTGAGATGTCGAAGAAATTGTTCCTGAACCGATCAGAGCTCCTTTCGCTCCGGACCCTTCCACCTTTCCAACCGCATAGGAATTATTTACTTCCACAGTATTCGATACTTTTCCGATCAGACCACCTGCCGCAGAAGTTCCATTAACCGAACAGGTAGAGTAGGAAGCCGAAACATTACCACCAGCTAAAGCCCCAATCAAACCGCCAACATTGCCCGTACCGGAGGCATTGTCAGAGACATACTGGCCGTACTGCGTATGTCCTCCGGAATAAGAACTGCTGATACTTACATTCGCTGCACTGCCGACCAGGCCACCCGCATCACCATTGCCCGATGCTACATACACGGAGGCAAAGCAGCAATCTATCGTTCCTTTTGCGATGCTGCCAACTAATCCGCCGGTACTGCCACCTCCCTGAACTTTTAAACTGGTACTGTAGCCTTCCTTATCTTTTCCATCCTTATCTTTTTTTATATATTCTGCTTGAACATGAGAGATTGCAACACCACTTGTAACACCAGTCGTAACGCCCACAAGAGAGCCTGCAGCACCATCGGCAGAAATCAAAGCGTTCACAATCTTGAGATTCTGTACCAAACTGCCATCCAGCAGCGTCGCAAACACGCCTCCGTCACCGCTTGTGTCAACCCGGATGCCGGTAATCTTATTCCCATTTCCATTATAACTCAACGAAACACCCGGTGTAACAGGAAGATACGTGCCCGCAGAAGTAAGATTTGAGCCATAATGGATCTGGGTGCCCGCACCGTTTGTATTACTCAAAAATTCCGCCCAAGATAAATCGTGGGTCTGATCAGCAGTTAACGGATCCAGTCCTGTACTGCCAGTATATCCAACGGAAGAAACATTCTGGCTTAAATTCTCCAAATGTCGGATATACGCAATCTCCGCACGGACGGTGTGATTGCTTGCATCCACTACCGTATCGTCACCAAAAAGACTGTTCGTCTGCTTTCTTTCGGAAACTCCCTGCCTGTCGACTAAAACCTTGTTGCTGTCACATGTAGCCCACAGTTCGATCTCCTCGCCCGGAATCAGCGCCGGACCGGGGAAACAGCCTTGGCCCGCTCCACAGAGTTCAGAAAAATGTTTCCCATCAGCAGTGATATCATCCAGGACGACCTCGTAGCTTCCATTTTGAAGTCTATAAGCATTGGCCCCGTCTTTAAGAAGCGTTACAATTTTCTCGTTACCGCTTGTTTTTCCTTTAATATGCAACTGTAATACAAGACCGTTATCTCTACTACCTGTAATCTCTGGATTTGGGTTGTTTATAATGACCTTCAGTTTATCTTTATTCTCAACCGTGATCGTCGGATCCAGCATGGTCATTGAAGGGATAGAGGGTCCATCCGCAAGCAGCCCGCCATAGTAGCCCAAAACATCTCCATTATAATTACGACGTGCTTCCTTTTTGCTAGTTACGGTTCCGTCATAGTTTATGTCAGCAACCGCCATATACTGTGCATAGTTACCCTTTACAAAAGAATGTCCATGACGTCCATTTGGATTAGAGTAGAAAACATCCAAAACCTCAGATGCTTTTTTGTTATACCGTATGATATAACTACCGCTGCGCACATATTCATCTATGGATCCGAATGGCAACATTAGGCCAAGTGCTGAGGTATTGTCATTTGGGTTATCCCCCGGGACAACATAGTAACAGATATTCGTCATGCTCGAATCGGGTGCTCCAGAACTCGCAGCACTCAAAAAACCCTGACTCTTAGCCATCGTCAAGTGATTCTGAGCAACGACATAGATCTCTTTTGCAACAACGTCATACTCCAACTGAGCCAATGATCTTGTATACCGGTTTACACCAATGAAAGCCAGTGCAGCCAAGACCATCAAAATGGCTACAACAATCAATGTCTCAGCTAAAGTAAAACCTGTTCTTTTTTTCTTGTTTTCCATTCATCAGCCTCCGAACCCGAAGCAGTTTATTGCAGGGCTTTCCCGATCTATACTATTTGTGAGTATTTCAACAAGGAAAGCCCTTCCTCGAACATGATCTTATGTCCTATTGTTTAACCTCCAAGAGTCTGCAGCAGTCCTTGCCCCATCAACACCATCAATACTTTTATAAGAACGAATAGTACTACCTGAGCCAAGCATAACGACATCATCCTGCACAATGAGAACAAAGAACGGTGTAGCATCTGAATACCCCGTCGGTATTGTCTTCTCATGGAGGAAATAGATACCCTTCGGCAGATCATCCAGGAAGAACACGCCGCTCGGCACAGTAGAAATCAAATCTTTTGCTGCCACTGAGCCGTCATAATAGAGCAGATCAAACTTTGCCCCAGACAAAGAATGCGTCCAAGGCTGCTCCACTTTTCTCAGGATCGTCTCTGTCTTGGCTGTACTGACGTTCATAACCCCATACTTAGCAATATCCGGGGTCGCAACGGCCTTGCCGGTTGTGCTGTCGATCAGGAAGATTACATATACCCTGTCCTGTGGTTCTCCTAGAATCTCCTTACTGATCTGAGCGTTGACATTGCCTTCTGTGATCCCTGAAAGCACATCAGTTGCCCAGATTCCGGAACGCGGATCGGCTTCTGCCGCCCCTTCAAGAGTCGATTCGCCTACCAGAACTATGTAAGTATTATTGTTGACATAGTCTGCCGATGGCGTGGTCGTCTCTTTCATGTAATAAACACCGGTAGGAACCTTTTCAAACAGCACCGTTCCGACAGGCAGCATAACGCTCGGATTGTTCGGATCGGGAATATCTCCGTTGGAAGATCTGGCCTTTATGTCCGTAGCAGTACCCATATCTATCGTATTTGTGCCACTGTTATAAGCCGCTTCGTACAGAGTAAACACTGCATTGGGCAAAGGCTCACCAAAACCGTCGATCTTCTTGAATTGGACATCAAAGCCGCCGGTCCAGTAGATCCAGTTTCTTGTTTCGCCCATTTGACCTGTCAGATAGTCGCCGCCGCAGATGGTTTCGCTGTCCGGACGTGCGTTGCGGAAGGCCTTCATGGAGGATTCCTTGTTTGCGTTGCTCAAGCCCGTTCCATTACCCGAGAACACGGCAAACTGCTTGAGCATCTCATAATGGTCAACAGCATCAGCCCATACCCAGATCGTACCGTTTCCGGAAGTGATGTTACCCGTCACGGCAAGGGAAGCCGCAGGATCTGTTTGCTCATATCCGGCAATATAGATATCCTGACGGACCAGATAGTTTTCGCCATCCTTTGGATACTGCTTTCCGCCGTTCGTCGGCTCCTCAGTCTCGGTCTTGAACGTTGCATCTCTCAGAACGAAATTGCCTTCCGTTCCCATCAGGTCATCCTTATCGGTACCGCTGCCGCCCTTGCGGTCAGTTCCTCCGAAGTTGGGATTACCGGAGAGGTTGAGGGTGCTTCCCGACATCAAATAGATTCCCGCGCCGTTTACTGCGGTATTGCCATTGATCGTACCGCCGCTGACAGATGCAGTCGCGTTGGCTGCCACATAGACAGCACCACCAAGACCGGTCGCATTGCAGTCTTTGATCGTGCCGCCGCTCATCGTGAGCGAAGAGCCGGATGCCAGATTGATCGCACCGCCGTTGCCTTCCACGCTGGAGTTCTGCAGCGTCGCATTATTGCCGATTGTGAGCACAGAGGAACTGCTGTTGTAGATAAACCCACCGTCAGTTAGTGCTGCCATCTGCTCATACTCTTGCAGTGGGTTGCGCCCATCGAGCGTGATGTCCCTGAGCATCAGATTACGATTATTCGTGATCAGTGATGTGTCGCAGCTTCCTCGGTAGACGGTACAGACTGTTCCCCGATCGCCGCTGTACGGATAACCGTCGGTATTCGTACTGCTCCACGGTGCAGTCGTCAGCACAACCGTTCCTCTCTTGTTGTTCGCAACAGGCTCGGTCATCGTATAATTATCCACCAGCATTTCGAGATAGAGGGTCGCCGTATCACGAACCGGTGTACCGTCTTTGGTGACAAACTTTTTTGAATTGAGAGCTTCGAAGCCTTCTTTCAAAGTTCCATAGGCCGCAGGATATCCGCTTTCACTCTCAAAGAGCACGTCGCCGCCAAAGGTAGTCGTGATCTTGCAGACCACCGCATCCCACTGAGCATAAAGCGTCATGTTGCCCTTGGATTCTGATCCCGTATACTTTTCAGCCGGATCATCCGAGTCCGTACCGCGGAAGAAGATAATACTGTCATTCTTGTTATACTCATAGTAGCCTTGAGCTTTCAGTGCAGCTTCTCTTGCTTCCGCAATCTCCTGCTCGGTCATACCTTCTGTTTCCAGCTCGACTTCCGGTTCTTTCTCCATTGTGGCCCATTGTTTGAAAACATGACTGCCCCAGGTCGGGTTAGGCTCATTAATTGTATATGTATGGTTTGTCTCTGTGATCAAGAAGTTGACGGGATCGGTACGTTCTGACACATTATTCTTGAGTTTTCCGCCAGTAGCATCAAATGTTATTGTCGGCTTAACATCGTTTTTCAGGCCGAAGGTCTGACCGAGATATGCCTTTTCACCAGATCCACCAGGAGAGGCAATATCAAAAATGCGGTCAACGCTTTCTTCCTGAGGCAGAATCTTACCCCACGTTACCGAGTTGTCCCTATGAATTTCGACCGTCCAGTGACCCGCAGGGAGAACCGTCTTGCTGTCCGCAGCTGTCTGGTCAAGTCTGTATTTACTTCCGGGCCTGAAGCTTGCAGAATTGCCGCGCTCTGTCTCATTGCCGTCCCACGGAATTGAAACGAGGCCGTTCGCATCGCTCTTGCCGCTCCAGACCAGAACGCTCTGATCCTCTTCTGTGGCATCTGTGATATCGGTATTTGTGGCATATGTGATATTGGTGAAGGTAAAGAGAGCGTTTTGGACAGGGACGGGAGTTTCGGAAAGGACAGGATTGCCATCCTCATCCTGCACTACATTCCCGTCTTCGTCAAGCTTTGGAAGATACTGCGTCACCACGAGCTGCAGGCCCTTGCCCTTCCAGGCGACATAATAACCGACACTTTCGATCTGTTCCCCGTTCACGCCGGTGAGCACGGTATCGCGGTCATTGATAAATTTATTCAGTCTGGCACCGCCGATACTGCTGCCGGTATAGGTGCCGAAGTTTCTGCCGCCCACGCCGTGATCCGCGTAGATGGGGTTCTCGACAGCATCCGGTCTCGAGGAAGGATCCTCCGGCTCGCCATCAGCCACATAGACGCCGATGTTGGCTCCATTGCCGAGGCCAGTTGTCCTGATGATCTCATTGCTGTCAAAACCGAGATACACGTTCATGATGGTCTCGCCGTCAACGCCTGTGTTGCCGCTGACAACAGAGTTGCCGGAGAAGTTCAGCACAGCATGCGCATCTGTGGAAATGGCACCCTCAGGGGACTTGTTTCCGTCGTTGATACGGCCGCCTGTCATAGAGAAGCTGTGACCGGTAAATGTACCGCCTTCTTCTGCGGTATCCGCGACAAAGACCGCGCCGCCCTTTGCGCTGGCACTATTGCCGGTCATACTGCCGCCGCTCATATTCACGATGCCTCTGTCATAGACTGCGCCGCCCAGAAGGGCACCGTTATCGGCAAAGGCGGCTGTGCCGGAAACCGTCACGTTTGCGTCTTCCGCGGCATAGAGTGCACCGCCAAATCCGCCCTCCCGTTCGCTATTCTTTGTCGCTTCATTGGAATCAAGACTGCCGCCGGCAATACGGGTTGTATGGCGTACGGAGAGGCCGCCGCCGTTCTTTGCTGTATTGCCAATAATCGCGCTGCCGGCGTACATGGTAAACATGGCATTGCTTCCCATGTAGATGCCGCCGCCCTCATTGCCCGCGGTATTGTGTTTATTATTCTCTGCTGTCCCGCCGACAATTCCTCGCAGGACAAGGTTTGCATTGGAATAGACCGCGCCGCCGTTGTTCGCAGCGACATTGCCGGTGAGCACTGTACCCGCATTGAGATTGACGCTTGTACCGGTGCCTGCGAAGATCGCACCGCCGTCACCGCTGTCAGCTTCACAGCCTGCAATCTGTCCGGTAAGGGTCACGGTGGTAAAGCCGTCAGCCGCGTAAACACCGCCTCCGCTTGCCGCAGTGCAGTTTTGTATCGTTCCGTTCATCGTCAGGGAAGCCCCGGCAGTCAGCCAGACCGCACCGCCGTTGCCATCAACACCGCCGCTTTCCTCACTGCCTGTCACAGCAGAATTTTGCAGGGTCGCGGAGCTGTTCACCGTGAGTCTGAAAGGGCATGCCACATGTACAATGCCGCCGTCGGCACTGCCGGTGATTGGTTCTTCAGCCGCAGCTCCGCCGTCCAGAGTAATCTTGTCCAGGATCAGGGAACCATCCTGAACTACCGGGGTCAGGGAACCCTGAACTACTATCATGCTTCCCTCGGAAAAGCCGCGGGTAACCGCAGAGATGCCTTTTCCATCATTCACTCCGTTATTGTACGGAAACTCAGAGTCGCTATAAAGCGCAGTCGACAAAATCACGGTTTTCCCGTTGTCGAGCGTTGCTGTTCTCTCCATCGTATATTCCGGTACAACCATCTCGATACGCATATTGCCGCTAGCTTTGCCGCCGGTTTCGGTCCAGAGGTTGCCGCTGTTGAGCATATCAAAGGCATCTTCCAGATGACTGAAAATCGCGGGCTGCCGAATTCCTTTCCCATCCTTGTAATACAGAAGAACACGGCTGCGGTTTGTGATCTTGCAGACGATCTCCAGGAAGCTGTTGGTGAAAACGATATCCGACGCGTAAATCTCTTTGGATACCCCCTCTTCGGTAACAGTCTTCTTATGATCGCCAATTGTACCCATCTGAGAGGTCGCATATTGCTCCACTTCCTCATCCTTTTGTACAGAGGTGCGTACATGTGCCTTCTGGCTGTCCGTAAGAATCTCCTCCACCCTGTAAGGCAGGTCGGTGGGCAAGTCAAGAACGGTAAGCGACTCTCCGTGCTTCAGGGTAAACTCAGCCACACCCTGATCAAAGCTCAGCTTGCCGTCGGTTTCCGTGCCCGAACTGTCTTTTTTCACGGTGGAATAGGTTTTTGTAATCGTGTCTGCTTTGCCGGGATCCAGCGTCAGTCTGAATAAAAAGTTTTCCTCTTTCTCTTCCTCTTCACTTTCTGCGCTGCTTACTATAACTACCTTAGCGACGGTGAGATCGCCGGTCATACGGGTGTTGGTAAATACCACATCCGAAAGACTGGTGGCATTCTCTTTGCCGACATTCTCGCCCAGTTTTCCGGCGACGGTCATGGGGTTTTCCGGATCAAAGCTGTACGCTTCACCGTCCTTTTCCGCTGCAGTCGTATAGTCCTCCTGCTCCTGAAGTTTCTCATCCAGATTCTCCTTTACCGTATAGTCATGCAAATGCAGCGTATCCGGCATAATAGCCGTCTTGGATTCACCGGCTTTCACTGTCACTGTCGCCGTACCGCTTCTGTTGAAATCCATATCGCCAAAATAATTATGTGCAGCCGGTAAAGAAACGTCATCCAACGTCAGTTGTACTGTAAAGGTGAAGTCCTTTTCCTGGTCTTCCGGCCAGTCGCTCACAACCGTTTTGGTCACCATAAGCAACGGGTGATATTCCCAATAGATTTTTACATCGGTTAACTCGGCACTCCTGTAGCCCCGAAGGTACGGTAAGCGGTCATTGACAAAGCAATAAAAGTTGTCATTCACCAGCTGTGAACTGCGTGTGCCGAAGGGCTTGCTCTCCACGCCGTAATTGTTATACCAACTTTTTTCATCCGGTACGTACACGCCGATCTCGGATTTGGCGTCCAGGCCATTGGCGTTAATGATCGCGGTGCTCGTTCTAAACTGCACGTTGCAGGGAAAGTCTTTGAGAGTATTGTCCGTCACTGTGCATTTGCCAGAGAAAAACAGTTTTGTGGTATCTTTTCCTGCAGAGATGCCGCCGCCACCCCCATCAGTGACGTCGGTCGCGGAGTTCCCAGTGATTATGCCACCGTTCATCTCCATCGTGGTATCGACGCGGATGCCACCGCCGTATTGCGCTGAACAGTTGGTCACGCTGCCCCCGTTCATAATCAGCTTGCCCTTATTAACGCTGATGCCACCGCCGTATGCTTTACCCTGACAATGGCAATTGCTGATGGAGGTGTTATTCAGCGTAAGTTCAGTGCTGTCAGATTGCATGCGTATTGCCCCGCCAGATTTCCCGGAAGCTGTGGTTGAATTGCGAAGGACGGCGTTGGTGATGGTGATTGTCTTTGCTCCTTCATAGAACAGGATGCCGCCGTTAGAACCGGAAGTGTAGCCGTCTCCGCTTCCGCCGTCGAGGATTAAATTGCTCACCGCAAAGTCCAGGTTGTTATTCTTCAGGTAGATCATGCTGCCATAGTTTGCCTGCCTGGTAATCACAGCCTGCGGGAACCTGGGGTCTCCGGTAAAGTGGAAGCCCCACTCGTCTTCCTCAACTGATGCTGTGGTCAGTGTGATATTGATATTCTTGGCAACAGTCAGTGTCATTTGCTGTGTTACGAAATAGTCGGGCACAAGCATCTGAATCTGGTAGGGGCCGGTATATATCTCACTGCTTTCCCGTTGATACAGTGCGGGAGAAGCCTGGGACAGGACGCCGAAAGCACTGTCATTCCCTGTTCCGCCGTTATTTTCCAGCTTGCCGTATACCGCCGGGACTTTCCCCTCCGTATCCTTATAAAGCAGATTGCCATCACCATCCGTGATTTTGCAGACGAAGTTCGCCCAGTCGATCAGGCTGCCGCTCCCCCGTACGCCGTACAGATAGGCAATGCGGTCATTATGGAAGCATTCAAGATTGTTGTCGTTGCCTCTGGTTCCAAAATGCATACCGGACTTGCCGTGTGTCTCAAACTGTTCATCTGAAGCATAGACACCGATGTAGGCGTCTGCATTCAAGGCACCGTTCTGGATGAGCGTATTGCGATCCTGATCCAGATACACGTTGCACAGCGTATTGGAGGAACCCATGGTATTCTCACGCACCGCCGCCGAGCCGGAGAAGGTCAGTTTCGCGCTCGACCCGCTGACGGCGATGCCGCCGCCCTCTGTCGAAGCACGGTTATACCGAATCTGGCCGCCGGACATGCTCAACTGTTTGTTGACAACGAATACGCCCGCGCCTTTGTCCGCGGTATTCGCATCGTCCGCAGAGCCGCCGATCATACCGCCGGACATGGCAAACGTGCCGCCCGCATAATATACACCGCCGCCGTTTCCTAAAGCTATATTCTTTTTAACAGTTCCTCCAGACAGGTTGAACGTACCGGCAGAGACATACACGCCGCCGCCGTTTTCAGACGCGCTTGCGCCCGCAATGTTGCCGCCAGCGTTCAAAGTTGTGGTACCCGCCGCAGTATACACGCCGCCGCCGTTTCTTGCAGAACTGGCAGCATCTACAGTCTCGTTGCCCTCGCCGTCGGTAGTGGTCTTTCTGCCCACAGCGCCGCCGTTGATGGTGAGGGAGTTGCCGCCCTGGTAGAACGCGCCGCCGTTTTCCGAGGCCGTACCGGTGACCGTGCCGCCGCTGAGAGTGTATTTGCCGTTGTTGGTGTCGGTCTGCCAGACGCCGCCGCCGTTGACCGCGCTGCCTGACACATCACCGGCTCTGTGTTCGACGTTGGACTTGTTCCAGATGCCGCCGCCGTTGGCCGAAGCCCGGCCGACGACACTGGCGCCGGGGTCCAAGTATATAGTACCGGCATTCTGATATATGCCGCCGCCGTTGACCGCCGTCGCGGTATACACGGCGCTGCCGTCCTCATTCAAAGTCACAGTTCCTACGGAAGCGCCGGAATAGGCAGCATTCCCGAGGGTATAGTTGCCGTCGTTCTTGTACACGCCGCCGCCGTTACCCGCAGCCGTGCCGGCTACGTTGCCGGCATACTGGCGAACCCAAGCTTTGGCATCGTTTATATACAGGCCGCCGCCGTTGACCAAGGCCGTGCCGCTAATGGAACCGCCGAGGATGTATAGATTACCGTTGTTCTGGTACCAGCCGCCGCCGTTGGCCGCGCTACAATCACTGACTGTGCCGCTGTTAAAGGTCGTCGTGCCGCCGCCGACGTAAACGCCGCCGCCCTTACTGTCACTGTTGGTGACAGAGTTTCCGGTGATGGTGCAGCTGTCGAATGTGGCAGTGTTGCCATTAGCAAAATAGATCCCACCACCCTGAGCCTTGGCGGTGCTGTTCTTGACGGTGCAGCTTTCCAGTGTAACGATGCCCTTAACCTTGGTGTAGATCGCGCCACCATAATTACCCGTTGCCGTGCAATGTTCAAAGGAACCGTCCTTGAAAGTAAACTTCGAGCCGTCGGCATCCCGGTTTTGATACAATCCGCCGCCGTCGGTCTGGGCTGTACAATTCTTGAATTTGCTCTCTTCGCCGATGATACTCAGCGTATGCGCGGTGGTGTATAGCCCACCGCCACTGGCCGCCTTGGCAGTGCAGTTTTCAAATCCGCAATTCGCGATGGTCACCGTACCGGCATAGTCGTGATACAAGCCGCCGCCTGCATTGGCCGCCGTGCAGTTTTCGAAAGAGCCCTTTGCCCCTTCTATGACAGACTCGCTGTCCTTATCATAATTGATTCTCAATGTTCTGGCGTTGGCATACACGCCGCCGCCGTTGCCGCTGTTGTTGGCCTCGCAACCGGAGAATACGCAGTTATTCAGCGTCACAATACTGCCGACTACATTTCTGTTCTGATACACCGCACCACCCGAGCCGTAGCCTGTGCAGTTCATGAAGGTGCACGACGTATCGGACGTTCCAATAATGTACAAGGTTTTGGCCTGTGTATAGAGCGCACCGCCGCCACTTGTTCTCGCTGCGCAACGGGTAAAGTTGACGTTTTCCATGGTAACGGTCGAATCATTTTTAGCGTTATCAATGCCGCCGCCGCGGTTCGCAGCACAGTCAATAAAGCGAGTGATGCCATCATTATTTGTATTATCCAGGAACGTTCCACCAGCAGAATCTTTTATCTCAATAGACGGAACCGAGGCGTTTACGCCGCCGCCAACATCCGTGGCGATGCAGTTCTCGAATGTACATCCATTGATATGCAGCCACTTTGCGTTACTATTGGTCATTTTGACCGCGCCGCCATATTTTGACTGACAATTTTCGAATTTGCAATCCTCGATTGTCACGTACCACATGGAGCTTACGATCGCCCCGCCATTACCGCTGTTATCAGCCCTGCATCCTTCAAACAGGCAATTTCTGACCGTGAACCAACATTGTTTGTTATATGTACCAACATAACCCTCAGTACCGCTTGCCCCCATATCGCCAGCCAAGGCATTGATTGCTCCGCCGTTACCTTTACTCTTATTCGTATAGCTGCCATGGAACTCGCAATTTGATATCGTGACATCCAAGGCATCAGTTTCGATCGTGCCGCCGGAGCCGCCCACCGAGTATGAGTTGCTAAACGTGCAGTCCGAGATCTCCGTCTTGGAATTGGCAGCCCAGTCACTCCTGATGTTATGGAATATGGAGCCAGCCTGAGCTATGCCCTGGAGGCATGCACAGAAGTCGAAGGTACAGCGCCTCACATACAGTTCTCTGGCCGTGGTCCAGAGGCCGCCGCCGCCAGCCTTGTCCCCGGAGGCGTTGGTCTGGCAGTTATAGAAAGAGCAGTCCTCCACTGTCAGGCTGCTGCCTGCGCTTGTATTGTCCACATAGACCGCGCCGCCATTGTTTGCGCGATAGCCTTGAAAATCACAGTTTGTAATGGTGACGGTCGTACAGTTACTCGTGCTGATCGCACCGCCCTTGCCGCCTGCGGTAAGAGAACGTCCATCAAAGGCCAAGTTGTCGACGGTCAATGTGCTTTCCGTAGCCGTAACAGAGGAACCGGTGTTACCCGTGTCACGGCTGAGGGTTGCTTTGGTACCGCTGCCGGTGTAGGGAAGTACATCTGTATTTGTGGCGGCCGTTGTAAAGGTAATGTCATAGCCCGCTGGGATTTCCAGCACGTCGTCTTTGGGAACCAGATAATCCACCAGCATTTCGATCGTATAGGCGTCGTTTCCGGTTGCTGCCTTCTGCACGACTGCATAAGCCATTGCCGCTTTGAGCGTCTGGAACGGCATATTGCCGATCTTACAGATAGGCAGAGCTTCTCCGAAAACCAACTCTGCCGCTGTGTCATTGGTAAAGAACTTGTAGGTATTTCCCTCCAAGTCGACATTCGTGCCAGTAATCGTTTGTGGAGTACCTCCATTGAAGGTATAAGTAACCGAAGTACTCTCTCCCGCTCCTTCTCCTTTGAACGTTCCCTTCAGCGTAAATTGTTGTCCCTGCGCGCCAGGGAACATGAGCTTGATGGAGTCGCCGACTTTCAGTTTCAGATCATCAGCAGTGACAGTATATAGGGTTTGTACAGTCGCACCGTTTTTCGCAGTCACATAACCGTAACGATCGCTGCCTGCTGCGTTTTTGCCCAGAACGCTGAGCTCAGAGATATCCAGTTCGAGATTGCTGTCATTGTTGTTGACAATGGTGAGATAAGCCGGAGCGGAATAGAAGATGACAAGCTTCTCGGTTTCGAGAGGCGCTGTAGTTCCATCCTGCTTGGTAAAGACCCATTTGCGCTCAGCACCGTCCCACTGTACTGACTTTAAATAGTTCTCAAAGGTATTGCCCATAGCCTTGTTCGAGAAGGTATACGCATATACCGCCAATGAGGAGTAGTTTGACCCTACAACGCTCGTAAATTGAGAATTATGTGCTTCATACAGTTTCATAGCCATCACGAGGTCATAGATGTCACACTCTCTCGTGCGGGGTACATAAGACTGATTGGTGACGACCGCTTTGCTCGGACTTGCGGTAGCCGGCGGGAACTGACTATTGTAATCCTTCAGATAGTAGATATCATATGTCAGTGCATGTGTCCAATACAGCCGGTTGTTCTCATATGCAACCGACAGATCGCTGTAACGATCATTCTTGAACACGCTCTTCATATTATCAAGGGTACCGGCTGTGGTATAGGCGCCGAAATAAGCTGTGACATCGCCGTGCTTGATAACCTGAGCGCTGTTCACGTCGCCGGGAACATATACACCGATCTTCTTTCCTTTATTCAGGCTGCTGGTATTGATGACAAGCTCGGAATCCACGTCCAAATAGACGTTGCACTGCTCCTCGCCCATCATATTATTGTTGACCTCGGCATCGCCCGAGAAATTCAATCTGGCATTGACGCTGCCCACGCCGACGGCGCCGCCTTCTGTGGCAGTGTTGCCGGTGATGGAGGCAGAGATGTTGGCGATACCGGTCCCGACAAAGATTGCCGCGCCGTTGACAGCCGTGTTGCCTCCGTTGATATTGCCGCCGGTATAGCTCACCGTGCCGCTGGAAGAATAGACCGCACCACCGAAACCAAGATCGGTGTTCGTGCTTACACCGCGGCTTGCACTGTTCCCACTCAGCGTGCCGCCGGAAACGGACACGGCGCCGCTGACGGCGTAGATTGCACCACCGTTGCCCTGGCTGACCTGATTGTTTGAAAGGGTGCCTCCTTGTACTGTCACAGAGGCGCTATCGGAGTAGATCGCACCGCCGTTGGACGAGGCCTCGTTCGACGTCATTTCGCCGTTTGTGAAAGTGATCGAACCACTGGCAGCATATATAGCACCACCCTTGGCCGCGCTGTTATGCGTCAGCTTGCTGTTCGCATTCTTAACCGTCAAGCTACCGCCTTCCATGTAGAAGGCGCCGCCGTTACCGGAAGCCATGTTGCCTCTTCCCTCGCCGCCAATCGTTATCGTGCCGTCAATCGTCGTCGCGGTATTCAAGAAATAGGCCGCGCCGCCGTTGGATGTCGCCCTGTTATTTGACAGGCTGCCGCCGTTGAGATTCAGCGCTGCCCCACCGGCGTAAACCGCACCGCCGTTGACCGCGCTGTTGCCGGTAAGCGACGCGTTGACATTCAGCGTACCACCGTTGGTGTAGATGCCGCCGCCATCGGATGTAGCGCTGTTTCCGCTGACCGTGCCGTTGACAGTCAGGGTGCCGCCCACTCGGTAGATACCGCCGCCATTGGCCGCGCTGTTTCCACTGATTGTGTCGTTGTTGGTAAGTGTGCCGTAGGCCTCATAGACCGCGCCGCCGTTGCCCGTCGCGGTGTTACCATTGATCGTGCCGTTGTTGATCGATGTGCCGCCAGCCAGATACACCGCGCCGCCGTTGACCGATGCTGTGTTCTGAGCCATGCTGCCGCTGACCGTCAGCTCGCCGCCGGCCTGATAGACCGCGCCGCCGCTTTCCGCCGAGTTTCCGGTCACAGACCCGGTCACGCTGACTGTGCCCTTGTTGATGTACACCGCGCCGCCGCTGGTGGCCGTGTTGCCATCGCCTTCTCCGGTGCCGCCGATGACGCCCTCGATGTTAATTTCTTCACAATCATCAACATACACCGCGCCGCCGTTCGTGGCGGAGTTGCCAGTAAGCTTTCCACCCGCGCCCATCGTAAACGTGCCCGCCTTGACATACACCGCGCCGCCGCCGAGGGTAGCCGTGTTGTTGGTCAGTGTGCCGTACACAGTCACAGTGCCATCTTTCACATAGATCGCACCGCCGTTGACGCCGATGGCATTCTGCAGTGTGGCGGCCGCATTCACTTTCAATTCGGCATTTGCCGCCCGGTTGAGCACGAGCGCATCCCCGGCCTGAACGCCCTCGCCGTCCAGGGTAATGTCATCGAAAGTCAGTATTCCGTCATTATAGAACAGGTGGCCATTGGGATAGCTCAGGCTGCGGCCGATGACCGCCGTGCCTGTGCCTTCATACTCTGTTTCCGCGGTGGTGATGGTGATGTCGCAGTCCGCGGGGATGGTCACGGCATCGGAAGCGGAACGGATAGAATACTCCCCGATCAGCATTTCGACTTTCGCCGTACCGCCGTTCTCTTTGGCATACTTCACTGCGTCAGAGATACTGTAGAACTTCTCCGTTCCGATCTTGCAGACGTATTTGGGCAGATAGAACAGCACCAGCTTTGTACCGGCCGGCACGTCCGTAAACTCACCGTTGCGTACTTTGTACTGCCACTTGTAAGTATCCTCCGGTATGTACTTAATATATCGGATGTCAACGATGTCTGTCGCACTGTCCACCTTGATTCCGGAATCGGTATAAAGAGAGGCGTGGTCATAGACATAGTATTTATCTGTGGGCAGCTCATAGCCGATCCTGCTGTGCATTTCATCGGCAAAGCCGGCATCAATTACACGGCCTTCTGTTTTTGGATTACCGCTTTCATCCCTCGGAACACCCATTGCTCCCTTTCTGCCGGGAAGCACCTTTGCACCTGTCTCCTCCTGCCCCTCTGCAGCCCTTGCCTCCACAGGCAGGCTGATACGCGTGTGCGTAAAGGCAATCTCATGGTAGGTATCCACATGCTCCAGAACAAAGGTCGAAGGTCCTTCCGGATTGGAATAAGGGCTGCCATCTTGCTTGATGCCCGTAGTATAGTCAGGCTGTTCCGTGGTCTGCATCACCGTAAGCTTTGCACCGGCCGGAACCTTCAGTGTTTTCATGTCCTCTGCCGTGCCCGGATCAGGCAGCACAAAATGCAGGGTAGGAACCCCTTTCTCATCAGGTTCAAACCCATTTTTGTTGTATTCGTCCAGACCCGTTCCCGTCAGATCCAGCGTAGCGGTGTAGTTGTAAGACGGTTTGGCACCAGCATCCACATAGTCCACCAGCGGCTGGGTCACGTCAATGTCCAAGATCGAAAGAATGCTGAAGATTCCCGGCTCATAGTAGACAGTATAGTTGGACTGGGTCTCTTCGCCAGCGGCTGTCACATTGTATTCGCCCTCTTCCTCGCCCGGGTCACGTTGGAGCGTGAAAGTGAGCTGTATCGTCCCCTCGCGCAGATACGTCCAGGTGACGACTTTGGCCTCGCTGACATTGGAGATGACAGTAAACAGCTCTGCGGCATCCCCCTCGCCCCGCTGATACGTCCGTATGACGGTTTTTTCATCTTCAGAGGTCTCGGTAGAGATGAGCGTGGTATCTTCCAATGCGTCATCTCCGTTTCTCCAGCCATCGATGTCTGCCTCAAGCACGGGATCCTCCACAACATCGATCGCTTTGACCTGATGCTTAGGCGTCACGGCCAGTTCCGCAGGCATAATCTGCAGCAGGCCGTTTGCGATCGGATACAGGGCCTCAGGGTCTGGCTGTTCTGCTTCCGTCAGGATATAGTTACCCTGTGTTTTCTCACCAGTGGACAGCGTGACCGTATAATCACCCACATTCTCCCCTGTCTCACGTGCAGAGGAAAACTGGAACAGTGAGGCCGTTTCCCCCTCCCTCGTAACAGAATATGTATAGGTACGGACACCCGTCTCCTCATCCAGGACAGAGGTCAGTTCACCGTCATCTTCGCCTCTCTGCAGGCCCTCAATGTCCACATCCCATTCCGGATCCGGGTCACCGTAAGTCTTTTCAGCCGGCTCCATGGTTATCTTCAGCAGCGCAGCATTGATCGTAAATATCCCGGTCCCAAAGGTCACAATATAGTTACCCTGGTCGCGTTCGCCGGACGCAGTAATCGTATACTCGCCGACGTCCTCACCCTGGATACGATTCAGATCATAGATAATGACAGAAGGGTCATCCCCATTTTTGAGGCCTGAAACCGTTGCCGAAAACTCGGGATCGTCTTCACCGTATGTCTTTATGATATCTGTCGGCGTCACAGTGACCTGAGCCGGTGTAATTCTGAAAGTATACGGGTTACCTTCGTCATCATAACGAACGAATGTAACCTCATAGTTCCCCTGATCAGTCTCGCCGGTCAGCTCGATAGGATACTCGCCAACATCCTCACCCTCTTCACGGCTGACCTCGTACGAAAGGGTATCACCGTCTTTCAGCCCTTCAATGGTGACAAGTGCAGGATCACCATCGCCATAGGTCTTATTGGCGCCGGCTGTGATCGTAGCTTGCGCCTGATTAATTGTCAGCGTACCCGTCTCATAAAGGACACGGTAACCCTCCTGAGGTGTAACACCGGAGGGCGTGATGACATAGGGGCCAACATTTTCCCCTTCCTCGCGGGAAACAGTAAACTTTATTGTTTTCTCAGTGTGGTCAGCAGCTGTGACAAGGCCGGTATATTCTCCGGCATCATCCGGACCGGATACGGAGATGGAAGCGCCTTCTTCCATGACGCTCGATTCACTAAAGGTGTATGCTGTTGGGTCTTCATCGCCATAGGTTTTTTCCCAATCATCCACTTTAATCGTAACCGTGATCGGCGTCTGGGTGTTTTTAATCGTCAGTAACCTCGGCTCTGCAGCCGTGGCAGCGGCGACTGTATAGTTATCCACCTGGTTGGGCGGAATATCCTCAAGGGCATAGTAATAGTAAAGTTGTCCCTGCTTATCCGTTTTCTCCAGAGAATTAACCGTGATACTCCAATTACTTTCCCAGGAAAGAGTCAGTCCTGTCCTTACAGGCTCTGCACCGTTCAGAAGCGACAAAAGATCCGCCCGCGTGAAAGAAGTTGCGTTGCTTTCCGTTATTGTTCGGTAAAGAGCAAACGTCACGTCCGGTTTGCCGCTTGTATCGGTTATACGGGTTTCACCGTCCTGGTCATACCATTCCTTCTTAACGGTAACGCTGGCAGCGGGCTGGTTATTGATCACATACCAGCCGGTGCCGCTGATACTGTTGCTGCGGGCAAACTGATCAGTAATGTCCGCACCGTTCGTGTCATAGATTTCCTCTTCCACAACGGTGTAGTGAATTGTCTTTCCATCTTCCTCCGCCGGAAGGCCGGTAAAGCTTGAAGTATCATAGTACCTTTCTTTTGTCAGGGTGAGGGTCCGCGGCTGGCCCTGATCATCAGTGACCTGCACCGGCGGCACTGCACCGCCGACAGACCGGTACAGCCCTACGATAATGTGAGCCACATTCTCCGGCCACGGTGCGTCACCTCTGATCCCCCAGACGACAGTCACAGGGACGCTGCTCATTTCTGAGATATTTGCGACCGTTACGGTTGAATAGGAATTGGTCAGATCGATGGCTTTCTCCCCGGGAGGAAGACCTCTCGGACTATCAAAGTTCTTGGGGAAATAGAAGTACGTTTTCTCTGGATTCTCCGGAAGAATATAGTGCTCCGGTGCTTTTGTTTCCACGGCGTAGTAAAGCGTGTCAGGAAGATAGCTCGCATCCGGATCGTTCCTGCGAATCGTAAGTTTGCCATCGCTGTCGGTTGTATAGACAGCAACAGAACTTGTACTCTCGCCTGCGGGGAAGACCGTAAACTCCGCGCCCTGCAGCACGCTGCCGTTGTTCTCATCAATCTTTATAATTGTCAGTTTATGATCAATATACTCGTCGGTAAAAGCAAGGTTATAGCTATAGGCCTGCTTATCTTCCGGATCGATATAGAATTCGTTGGTGTTCTCCTCTACAGGCTTGCCTTTCAGCTGATAGGTAACGGTAACGGAGACTTTTTCCTCTATGATCCCTTCCAGTTCCGGCGGGAGGACGTTCTCCTCGATCACCCGATAGGTAGTATTGTCCTCCAGCTCCGGGCCGCCTGCCTTCCCGGCGCTGAAGTTCATGGAGCCGTATCTGAACTCACTGTAAGTGTGGGACTCCACATCTACCCAACCAGTCTCGGTATCCAGAGCTTCTTTCTGGAGGATAAATGTAATGGCGTTTTTCTGCTCATCGGTCAGGGTATAGCTGCCGCTGAAGCGCTTGGTGACGTTGACGCCTTTTGCTTCCGGGTAGCAGCGTACCTTCAGAACATCACCGTTGAAATAAGAATAGATGCCACCGTAAGTATAGTCCGGATCATCCGTGATCAGGAAGCTGTAAAACGTATTATCCTTCTGATAATAGATATATTCCCCATCCTTAAACTGATACGGTGCCGTAATCATTTCCAGATAGTATGCCGTGTTCTTATGGATGGACAGGCCGTCGGTTTCCTCATCCAAAGCAATGGTCACATAGCCGTTGCTTCCCGTCGTAAACGTAACAGGCTGTCCGGTTTTAGCACCGGCTCTGTAATGCAGCGGCTGCATATTGCCGTCCAGCAGGCGGAAGGTGGCCCCTTCCAAGCCCTCCTCCATGTGATTCTCCGCATAAACAAAGAGGTCAATGGAATAGACACCGCCCTCACCGGAAATGTCACTGCCAGTGGGGGAGATCGTTTTAGTATCCGTCACCGTATCTGTAGGACCGCCGGCAAAGGCCCCGTCCTCCATCCTGCCTAAAACCGCAGTATTGGAAAATGCAACCTCTTCACCCGCATCGCCCTTGACTCTTGTCCTATAAGTAATTGTAACGGGGGTACCGTCCGGAACAGTATACGTACCAGTATTCCCGCTGTAGTCATAGGTAACATCTTCCCCGTTCCCAGCGTTCACCGTTATGGAGGCATAGTTGATCGATTGATTATCGCTGAAGGTATCCTTGATCGTGAGAGGATCGCCTGTGGAGGTAAGCGGCAAGCCGTCTGGGTTTACCGTAATCTTATAGCTTGCCAGGTCGCCATTGAAGACGGTAAGCTCTTTCTGAATGAGATTCGGATCATACGAGGCCTCTATTATGATCAGGAGGCCTTTCACCACAGAGTTGACGACATAGTTCCCGGTGGTGTCGCGCGTCTCGTTCAAAATGACACCGGTGAATGCAACGTCATAGATACCGACATCCGTACCGCTTCCTGCAGCTTCTACGCCTTCAAAGTTCAGCCCATTCACACTGCAGGTAAAGCCAGAGACCGTGTGCACTTCGCTGTTTTGCTTAACGGTGTCGCTGTTGGCCGTCAGCGTTACGCCCTTGGGTTTGACGGTCAGCGTACCATTGACATAATTGATCGTATACGGCATTGTTACCGGGTTGCCGTCACGGTCGACAATGACCGCATCTGTCGGAATATTACCCGAGGAACCGGCATTTGTCTGAGAACCCGTAATTTTAACGGACTGGATATAATCCCCCTCTGCCAGCTCCGTACTCGTCCAAGTATCCGCTGTCAGTGCTTTCCCATCATAGACCTTCTCGGCACTGCCTGCGGTAATAGTGACCTCTCTCGCCCTAACCTCCAGCGTGCCGCTTATGTAGGTAATGAAATAGTGCGCTGTGACATTCTCACCGTCAGCATTGACAATGCGCGCATCACTCGGGACATTCTCGCCGCTTCCGACCTCTGTCTGAGACCCCTCAACGCTTACAGATGCAACGCTGTCGCCTTCGGCCAGTTCTCCGGTCAGCGTATAGCTGTCCTTCGTCAACTCTGTACCATCAAAAAACTTGCTGTCGCTGTCTGCTGTGATCGTGAGGGGCGTACAAAGCACAAACTGTGCTGTATACACCGCACTCTCGGCAACAGGAACGATTTCCGGAGCCCATCCGACAAAATAATAATGTCCTTCATCGTCAGCAGGTTTGGTCGGGGTCTCACCGTCATAGCTGGGCGTATCACCTTCCTGTACATCTTCATCTGTCTCCAAGACGGTTCCATCCCAGTTCTTCCATGTAATCGTAATGGTGTCTGCGGAATCGCCGCCCTCTCCATCATCAGGCTGACCGTCCCTCTGCTCGCTCGTCTCTCCGTCAGTCGGGTCTTTCGTCTGTTCGTCCGTAACTTTGATCTGCACGGTCTTACCGTTATTGAGGGTAAGGGTCAGAGCTTCCTCAGTGCTGAAGGACGTAAGAGAGCGGAGCAGCCAGTCGGAGTCAAGCCGCTCGATCGCGATATAGTCCGGATTGGAGAAGCTGAGGCCGGTTACGTCGGCCAGGGTAATCTCGGTCACACCAAGCTTTTCGAAGAGGGCGCTGAGGGTGATCTCGCTCTCGCCGGCGATAGAATAGGTATATTCGCCCCAGTGGAAGTCGACCGTATAGCCCATGATCAAATACACCGAGAAGCCAGGCGCAGCAAACTCGATGGCTTTGCTCTCTTCATTCAGGGCGCAGTCGATCTGCTCCGGCGAATCAGGCTCGCCGAAGTGGACAACATCGATCTGGGTTTTTTCATCCACCTCTTCTTTAAGAAGCTGGACACTGACACCGACCTCTTTCGTGGGCTGGCATTCCTGGCCGGTTGCAGGATCAACAAGAGCAATGTCAAAAGCCTTGGCAAAGGCGAGGTTGCTCCGGTCCGCGCCGGTGACGGCAGCGCCGGCGGCAAGATACTCGTCATAGCCGGGGTCCCCTTCTTTGAGTTCCTTCACGACGAGCTCGACATCGGCGGGGATGGCAGGGTCGTCACGGTCATAGGTGACAGTGATGAGATATGTCTGATCATCCGATGTCTTCAGCGTGGCCTGCTTGGTGATGCGGACAATGGCATAGGTGCTGGAGAGGTTATCCGTGGTGGAAGAAAAGGTCCCCTCAGTCCCTTCCTCGGTATTCAGGACTTCGTTCTGCTGACCGAGGGCGACCACCTGGGTAACCGTGTCGCCGTCGGCAGGGGCGTCGACCGCGATACTGACATTGACAGGCGCATCCAAAGGAACGCTGTCGCCGTCCTTCTTGACATCGACATCGACAAAGGTGACGGAAGAGATCTCTTCGGCCTCGGCGTTCAGAGTGCTGGCGACCGAAGTCGTGAGATTATCATAAAGGATGCCGGAGGCGGGAAGCTCGGAGAGCTCAAACATCGAACCCTCGGGGATGTTGGCATCGGAGGTGTAGGTAAGAGAAACGGAATAGTCGGAACCGGAGGCGGTGACGGTCTGTGCATAGACCTCCTCAACCGGCTCTTCAGCGGACGCGGGTTCCTGGTTTTGGATGTCAGCGGCTTGCGTATCCGCTGCAGATTCTACCGGAACTTCAGAAACGGGCTCAGCGGTCTCTTCGGGAACCGGGGTGAGTTCTGCAGGCTGGTCAGCGGGCTCTGTCACTTGCTGCGTCCCGGTGTCTTCTGTCGGGGCAGCAATCTCCTCCGGTACTTCGGCCGGTTCCGGTTCCTCGGGGATCTGAACAGCGGATTCCCAATCGGGGATGAAGAGGATGAAGGGAGCGATCTTGTCAATCTCAAAACGGATGACGCCGTTCTCTTCGGAATGCGGAAGGATCGTATCGTAGTCCCAATAGGCGCCGAGCTGAATCACTTGGAGGTCTTCGAGATGGATATTCTGAAGCTCTTCCAGACGGAGTTCCTTCTCTTCGTCGGTCATTTTGGAATCATCGATGAGGGTAACCTCGACGGTCATTCGGTCTTCGGGATCGTCCGGGTTGGCCTGGTACTTCAGGATCTCGGCCGTGGAGGCGTCCTCGATCAGGGGATCGGCGATGAAATAGAGATACATGCCGCAGCTCTCGAGGCCGAGAGAATGGGCAGCGCGCTGGAGATAGAACGGGACATCGTCTTCATTGATCTCGTTCATGAAGAGTTCGGCATTCTTCGGGAGAGGCTGCTTCTTCGAATCGATATAATGAATACGGTGGCCTTCGTAGACCGTTGAAAGGCGCGACGGGTCGTCCCCCGGGGCGGGAGAAGCCGAGGGGGCGGGAGAGTTCTGTGCTGCTTCCTCCACGATGACCTCGGGTTCGGCCGAAGCCGGCGGGTCCGCGGCGAAAACAGACGTGGTGAGAGAGAGCATCATGATGATCGCCATCAGCATGCTCAAAACTCGGGTGGATAATTTATGTTTCATTTATTTGCTCTCCTCAAAACAAGCAATGCACGGTCAAAGGCATTCTCAATCTCTCTTAAAGCGTATTCTGTAGTGAAGACCGTCCCTATGTCCTTATGCGACATTCTGGGCGGGGAGGCCGGCGTCTTCGACGCCGCCGACCATGGTCTCGAAGAAGGTAGCGGTGCAGTTGACATTGACGCGCTCGTACCAGTCGACGCCGTACCGTTCGCGGTCGGCGGTGCTGTAGTTATAGCGGCTGACAGAATAGCTGATATCGTTGATCAGGCAGCGCAGCTTGCCGTCGCAGAGCCGGCTGATGATGCGCTCCATGGAGGCATAGTCCTCGGTGGTAAACTGGAGGCTGAAGTTGCGGCGGATCTGGTCCCCGTCGCGGGTGACATTCGAGAACGTGATATTATACTGGAGGGCGCCGCCGAGAACGTCATTCAGGAAAGCCAGCTCTTCCTTGCTGTTGTTGTAGCTGCCCATATAGCTGGCATTGGGATTCGACTGGATCGACTCAAGCTCGGCCTGCATCTCTTCCATACGCTGGATCTTGGCGTTGACGCCGGTCATCTCGACCCGGATGGCCTCGGCCTCGGCATGAGCCTTTTGAATGCTCTCGGCGACCATTTTATAAACAAACTGATAATAGGCCAGCCCGACCAGAACCAGCGCAAGGATGACGAGGATGATCTTCTCGGCACGGGTGAAATCACGGCTCAGGATTTTCACGGTCTGGTCACCTCCTCGGCAGGGTTGAGATAAACCATGATGCGGGCGTTCACACCGCCGTCGGCATAGATGTTGTTATAGTTGTCGTTGGTCGCGGCGGTGTTGACGGTACAGAAATTGACATGCGGGTCCGACTCGATATCCTGAACGGTGCGGTTGACGACGCGGAGGTCATCGCAGACGAAGTTCAGGGTCAGGACGTTGCCGGAGAGCGTCCAGTTGGAAACCTGGCCGCGGGGCAGGATGACGCGGCGGATCAGGGCGATGGCGCTGGCGCGGTCGGCGCGGGAGATCTCTTCCTGGGTCATGCCGGAATAGGTGTAATGGGCATAGATCTCGGTGAGCTCGCCAAAGCTGTTCAGGCGGTCATAGGCGGCGTTCAGCTCGCTCCGGAGGGCAGCAACCTCGGCCTCGGCCCGGCTGACTTCGAGAAGGCGGTCCGCCACGGCGAACTTGCCAAAGGCAAAGGCAGCAACGAGGATCAGGATAAAGGCAGGAATGCCGACCTTGAGATTGACCGGCTTTTCGTCGGTCATGGCGAGGTTGATGGAGCGCTTGACCGGCAGCTTGCCGCGCTTTCCGCCTGCTTTTTTCTCGGATTTCTTTCCAAATGCCAAGACACTCACCTCCCCATTTCCAGCGTGATGCCGATCGCCTGGGCGAACATCTCACAGTTGCTGACCTTTTCGCCGGAAGGCACCAGCTCGTCAATACGGTGGATATTCATGCCGACGGTCTCGGCAATGGTATTGCACAGAGGCTGAATAGACGCGCCGCCGCCGCAGAGGTAGATATCGTTCAGCTTGGTCTCGGGCGTAGAGAAGCGATAGAAGTTCAGGGCGCGCATGAGCTCGATGGCGATATTCTCGTAAGCGGAACGGCATTCTTCGCGGTTCTGCCAGTTTTCATGGTTCTCGACCAGGTAAACCCCGGCAAGATGCTCATCTACGGAGGCAGCATCGGCGATCACCTGAATCAGGCGGCTGATGCCGATCTCAATCTCGCGGGTGACAATGTGCTTGTCGCCGGCAAACATATACATGCGGATGGCCTGATGGCCCAGATCCAGGATACAGTACTCGTTGTCCTCAAAGCCGCTGCAGCGGATCAGACCCTGCCAGCAGGAAACAGTCGGGGCGGCACGTTTGAGCCGGAGCCCGGCCTTGCGGAGGTAGCCGCGGATCTCCTCGATCATGGCCACAGGGACGGCGGCGGCCATGAGCTCCATACTGCGTCCCGCTGTCTGTCCTCCCCCTTCCTCGCCTTCGCCCTCGGAAGGAAGGATCTCGGTCCGGATCATGGCGTAGTCGTAGAAGTAGGTCCGCATCTCGCTGGAGATATAATCACGGAACTCGTAGGGCAGGTTGACCTGAAGCTGTTCGGCGGTCATCTGGGGCATGACCACGTTGCGGATGAAGACGGTCTCATTCGGAAGGACAAAGGCCGCATCCTTGGCATGGATCCCCCTTTCCTTCATGGTTTTGCGGATCAGCTCGCCCATGGTTTCGGGCGAGACGACATGGCCTTCGCGCACCATGTTCTCGGGCATGGGAATCACGGCAGACTTTTTCAGAACGCCGTTTTTCACCAGGGCCAGCTTCATGCTGTTGTAACCGATATCAATTCCTAACACTGTATTAGCCATATGAAAACCTCTTTATCAGAGTTTGGAGTTCAAAGTGAAGAGTCAAAAGAGCGAGGTGTACCATTGAATGAGGGGGTCGCCGAAGAGGAGCATGAAGGCCGCAGCCGCCGCGATGGCGGGACCGAAGGGAAACTCCTTCTTCCCGTCGGGATGCATGCGCTTTCGCAGGGCGGCAAAGCCAAGGCCGAGCACGCAGGCGAGCATCACGGCAAAGAGGGTGCCGACGAAGCCGAGATATAGGCCGCAGACGGCAAAGAGCTTGATATCGCCGCCGCCCAGGCTGTCGCGCCCGAGAAGGCGGTCCATCAGGAGAGAGACACCCAGAATGCCGCCGCCGAAGAGGAGGCCGGCAAGAAGGCTCCTGAGCATGTCCTGCCAGGGGGTGCGCATCAGGAGGGCCCCGATGAGCCAGGCCAGGACCGCGACAATGTGGCAGCCGTCCGGAATGATGCAGTCATCCAGATCTGTCAGGGTGAGGACGAAGAGACAGCCGAGAAAGACCCAGTTGCGCAGGCAGAGCCAGGTGAGGTCAAAGCGCAGGAGACACAAAAGAGTCAGGACGGCGAAGACCAATTCGGTCAACGGGTAGCGGGCCGGAATCTTCACGCCGCAGCTTTTGCAGCGCCCGCGCTGGAAAAGCCAGCTGAAAATCGGGACCAGCTCGGCCGGGCCGAGGACATGCCCGCATGAGGGGCAGTGACTGCGGCCCCGGAGGGCCGACTCGCCATGGGTGATGCGCCAGGCGACACAGTTGAGGAAGGAGCCGAAGACCGCCCCCAAGGCGAAGGCGACGCACGAACAGTAAATCAGCAGTCCCCTGCTTTGCCAGATGGACAATGTCACTCCCCCTTATCTGGACCAGCTGTCGCCGACCCAGCCGCCGGAGGTGTGCCAGATGGCACAATAGTCCTCATCGGCAAACCAGAAATGGCTGATCTCGCCATCTTTCAGGGAAGTCCCGTATTTGGCAAGTTCCTCCGATTCGCCGGTGCCGCGAACGGCATAGAAGACGACGATGTCTTTCCAATCCATACTGGCTTTCGTACCGCGCTTCACGCCCGGGTCAGCATAAACCAGGGTCGCCTTGCGGGTCTTGCCATTCAGGAAATAGGTCAGGGTTTCAGGGACCTCGCCATTTTCATCCAAAGCCGCCTTCAGGCTTTCACGCAGCTGGCGCAGGACATAGTCGGCATTCAGGCGGGTACACTGCTTTTTATCGGTGCCGTGCATGCCGCAGACAACTGTCAGCCAGGGAGCCTCGTCATTCGTGGGGACGATATAGGTGGTGCCGCCGCCGGGACAAAGGTCACTCCACCCCGGCATGACGGAGGCGACATAGTCGCGGGCCTCGGCCTCTTTGTTGACCTCGCCGATCAGCATGCTCTCGTTGGCCAGCTGACGGCGGGCAGTATCGAGGGCGGCGATGCAGCCGGCCTCACCGGCCTGATAGCGGTAACGCTGAACCGTCGGAATCAGGACAATGACCAGAAGGATCAGAACAGCCAGCACAGCAAGGCCAATCAGCCAGGCCACGCCGGAGCGGCTATGCAGTTTTTGCTTCCCGTTCAAAATCATTCTGACCCCCGCAGGGTAGACTACCCCACATTTATATTTCATGTCATTATAGCAGGTTGAGGCCGTAACTGCAAGGTTTTTTCGGGGGATAGGTCGGGACAGTTTATTAGTTTTTTCTTAATTTTAAAGTAATGTTCACAGAAACAACAAAACCCCGCCATCGGCGGGGTGAGTGTGACAGATTGTCACATGTCATACAAACTTTACAGAGCGCCCGAACGGAACATTCTGTCGCTGCGCGGAATTGGAGCCGATCACTCGCACGAAGATGAGCGCGCCGCGCATATTGGATTGAAATCAACAGATCCGGTCCCCTGCTAAGGAGCGCAGAAACTTGTAAAGCAGAGATTCTATACTTTCAGGGCGCGCTCAACAACGGTCTTGCCCAGACCGGTGAGGCGGGCAAGCTGGCGAATGGAAAGGCCGGCATCGTGGGCCATGCGGAGGATAGCATTGCGTTTTGGCCTCTCTAGGGAGGCGATCTCGGCGGGCGGGCAGTTGGCGACGCGGGCCAGCTGTTCGGCAGCCTTTTCATCCGGGAGGCGGCCGGGGCCATTGACCTCCAGATGCTCAAACTCGCAGGAGGCACGGAGGAAGGTCACCAGTTCGCGGCGCTTCTCCTCTTTCATCACATCCGGACTGTAGAGCAGATTGCGGCTCTCGGTGACGCCGCTGCAGCCCAGCCAGGGGTAGGAGAACATATTTTTGCTCAAGCCGGCCTTGACCGGGTTCTGGCAGATGAAGCGCATGGCATCGAGGAAATGGGGGTTGTCGTTGAGGGCCTCACTCTGAAAGCGGTCCTGAAACAGGCGTCCGGTCTGGTTGTATCTGGTATTATAGTAACGGGCGTAGGAGGCGCCGACACGCTTGAAGGCCTGGTCAATCGGGACAGAGGCCTCGCGGATCAGGAGATGGGCATGCGTGCCCATCAGGCAATAGGCATAGAGAAGAAAAGCATCCCCCTCGCGGGCACGGCAAAGGACATCCAGAAAACGGGCACAGTCCTGATCATCGGCAAAGATCATCCGGCCCTCGGCAGCGCGGAGCAGGACATGATACAGGCCGACGGTGGAGCGCGCACGGGCAGTTCGCGGCATAACAAAACCCTCTCTTTCCTTTTTTCAACAACTATACAGGAAAGAGAGGGTTTTGTCAAGACAAAGGGACGGTTTTTGAATGTGTTTTCAGGTACGTCCCTTGTGTATTACACGTTGAGGGCGGCGATGATGTTGGGCAGCTCGGCATCGACCTTGTCGTTATCGAGCTGGCAGGTGCCGGCGTTACGGTGGCCGCCGCCGCCGTACTTGAGGCAGAGCTCGCCGATGTCGACGTTGGAGCCCTTGTTGACGATAGACTTGCCGATCATGACGGCGGTGTTCTGCTTCCGGAAGCCCCAGGCGACATGGACGGAGATCTGGGTCTCGGGATAAAGGGCGTAGATCATGAAGCGGTTGCCGGCGTGGATGATCTCTTCGTCGCGCAGGTCAAGAACGACGACCTTGTCATAGACCTTGGCGATGCGCTTGAGCTGGGCCTCGAAGAGATCGGCCTGCTCGAAATAGAGGTCGACGCGCTCTTTGACGTCGGGGAGCTCGAGAATCTCGTCGATGGTATGGTCCATACAGTAGCTGATGAGCTCCATCATCAGGTCATAGTTCGAGATGCGGAAGTTGCGGAAGCGGCCCAAGCCGGTGCGCGGGTCCATCAGGTAGTGCAGGAGGACCCAGCCTTTGGGGTGAAGGATCTCATCCATGGTGAAGTCGGCCGAGTCGCCCTTGTCGACAGCTTCCATAAGCTCGTCACTGACGCGGGGGAATGTCTTCTTCCCGCCGTAATAGTCATAGACAACGCGGGCGGCACTGCGGGCGTTGGGGTCGATGATCAGCTTGCCGCCGGTCTCCTGCGCCTTGAGGCGGTCGACCTCGGACTCGTGATGGTCGAAGGCCAGGGCGACACGCGGGTCATAGGGCAGGTTGGTGGTGATGTCGTTCTGGCTCAGCTCGACCTTGCCGTCCTGCACGTCCTTGGGGTGGACGAACTTGATCTCGTCGATAATGCCCAGCTCGCGCAGCATCATGGCGCAGGCGAGGCCGTCAAAGTCACTGCGGGTTACAAGTCTCATTTTTCCTTCCATGGTGGATCCTCCTGAAGCAAAGTTGAAAGTGAAAAGTTTAAAGTTCAAATAGTATAAAGGCAAAGGGAGAAGCAATTATCTCTGCTTGACTAAAATATTATAACTGTTTTTGGGGGCGTTTTCAACAGGAAAATCAGAGGGTTACGGATCTGCCGGGGCGGAGGAAGCAGAGGATTTTCTCGCGGACGGGCAGGCCGAAGATGCGGCGGAGGGCATAGGCATAGGTATCCAGCTGGATGCGGTAGCTCTCGGCCCGGGCGGCGATCTGCTCCTCCCCTGCCACGCGGTCGGTTTTGTAGTCGACGACGACCAAGGCTCCGTCCTCCTCGAAGAAGCAGTCGACACTGCCCTGCAGCAGGGTGCAGCGGGCGGGGTCCGGCGGGTCGGCCGGGAGGCTGTGAAGGTCCGGGAACCCGTCCTCCGTATTCGGGACGAGCAGGGAGAAGCGAAACTCGCGGCGGCAGGATTCGGCGGCGAGGATGCGCCGGCCGATCTCTGAGCGGAAGAAGGCAAGGATCTTTTCCGGCTCGAGGGCTGCGGCCTCATCGGCCGTCAGGAAGTCCTGAGCGGCAAGACGGGCGATCTCAGCGCGGATTGCGTCAAGGGAGCCGGTATGGGAAAAATCAATCTGCTGGAGGACCAGGTGCATGGCCGTGCCGCGCTCGGCCGCCGTGAGGGCGCTGTGGAGCAGGTCCCTCGGGGCAAAGCCGGGGGTCGGCAGCAGCGGGACGGCATCTGGGTCGGGAGCGGCCTCGCGGCCGGCCTTGAGCTCGGTGGCGGTGATCTTGGAGGGCAGGAGCTCGTCCCGGCGGCGGGGGTAGACCCAGCTGAGGTTCTCGGCAATCAGGCGGTCCAGGGTTTCGTCCGCGGGGTCGGTGGTTGATTCGTCAGGCAGAGCTGCGTCCCCTGCCCCTGTCTGTGCTTGCTCTTCGACAGACAGAGAACCGTCCCCTGTCTCAGGCAGGCGGAGGGAGAGATGCCGGCCGTCCAGGGCAGCCGGCAGCACCCAGGGCAGCGGGGTCTGGACATCCTGCAGCAGGGGCGCGGGAATGACCGGGTACTGAAGCAGACGCGCGGCGCTGTCCAGCAGCTTCTCCGGATTTTTGACGCAGGCGGTGAGGATGAGGCGCTCGCGCGCGCGGGTCATGGCGACGTAGAGGAGGCGCATCTCTTCGGAGAGGCTCTCGCGCTGCAGGCGCCTCTCGACGGCGCGGCGGGCCACGGTGGGGTATTCGAGCTTGCGGGCGGTGTCGGTGAACTTCGGGCCGAGGCCGAGCACAGGGTGGATCAGGACGGGGCCCATCAGGTCCTGACGGTTGAAGGTACGGCCCAGGCCGCAGCAGAAGACGACCGGGAACTCGAGCCCCTTCGAGCGGTGGATGGAGAGGAGTCGGACTGCATCGGCCCCCTCGGAGCAGCCGACTGGCTCGCGGTTTCTGTCCCGCTGGTTCTTCAGGAAGGTCACATAGCGGTGCAGGCCGTATTCCCCGCCCCGCATAAAGCTTTCAGCCAGGGCGCGCAGGTCGTCCAGGCGGCCGAGGCGGCGTTCGGAATCGGGCATGGCGCTGCAGAGGGTGTAGAGGTCGAGGGCCTCGATGACGCGCTCGGTCAGCTCTTTCGGGCTGCAGTCGGGGACGTCCGGGCGCAGGGCGCGGTAAAGTGCGAGAAAACGCAGGCTTTCGGGGTCGTCAGCGGCACAGAGGGCGGTAAACCAGTCGGCATCCGGGCGCAGGGCACGGATCCTGCTCAGGTCGTCGGGGCTGAAGCCGAAACAGGGCGAGCGCAGGAGGGACAGGAGCGGGATATCCTGATGCGGGTGGTCCAGCAGGCAGAGCATGGAAAAGACCGCATTGACCTCGGTGCTGGTATAAAAGTCCCCGCCGAAGCCGGCGGCGACGGGGATACCCTCGTCCAGCAGGACGCGGCGGAAGCGGCCGCCGACCGTGTTGGCCGCGCGCAGCAGAACCGCGATATCGCCGCAGCGGAGGGGGCGGTCGCCGTCCTCGGTCGGGACGCGGCAGGTTTCGAGCAGGCGGCGGATCTCGGCGGCGACGACGCGGGCCTCGCTCTCGATGGCGCCGTCGTCGCCATCCGCGCGGTTTAAGAGGATCAGCTCGGGCTTTTCACACGGAGCATCGTCCGGGCGGCCGGCAATCAGCTCTTCCGCGCCGCGGTAGTCGATATCGCCGAGGTCACGGGACATGCAGCGGCAGAAGACCGCGTTGACGGCGTCGATGACGGCCGGGTGCGAGCGGAAGTTTTCGCGCAGACGGATGAGCTTTTCCCCGCGGGCGTTTTCAGGTTCGCCGAAGCGGAGGCTCTTCTCGGTGAAAATGGCCGGGTCGGCCAGGCGGAAGCGGTAGATGGACTGTTTCACATCGCCGACGAAGAAGAGGTTCTTCCCCTCCCGGCTGACGGCGTGGAAGAGCAGGTCCTGTACGCGGCTGACATCCTGATACTCATCTACCATGACCTCGCGAAAGCGCGAGGCGACCTCGCGGGCGACCGCGGTGAGGGTGCCGTCCGGGTCCAGGAGGAGGCCGAGCGCAAGGTGCTCGAGGTCGCCGAAGTCGAGCAGGTCGAGGCGGCGCTTGTTCCGGGCAAACTCGCGGTCAAGCTTAAGCGCCAGACGCAGCAGGGCCGCCATGGCGGGGGCGGTACCGTGCAGCTCGGCCAGAACGGCCGCCTCGTCGGCGCGGAAGGTCAGGGCCAGCTTTTCCATGGCCTTTTTGCAGGCGTCGCGGCGGGCTTTGCAGTCCTCGAGGAGTTCAGGGTCCTCAGCCTTGCGGGCAGGCTTCAGCGTGGGAAACGGGATCGGGAAGCAGGCCGCGGCGGCGTCCCAGCCCTCGGAGAGGGCGCCGTGGAGCCGCTCGAGGGCCCGGGCGGTGGCGGAGAAGCTGTCGGAATAGGCACGGGCGATCACCGCATCGCCGGTCATGGCGGCGAGGGCGTCGGTCATGCGGGCAAGGTGAAAGGCGACATCTTTGGCGGCATCCTGCAGCAGGGCCTCGCCCCAGCGGGTTTCAAGGACCGAGGCGGGAGGCGTCTCCCCTTCCCGGATCAGGGCCTCGGCCCAGAGGTCCGGGCGGGCATGGCTCTGCATCGCGGCATGGAGCCTGAGCACGAGTTCGGAGAGGCGGCGGTCGTCACGGCCGAGGCCCACGCTGTCGGCGAGGGCGAGGAAGTCGGGGTCCGAGTCCTCATAGCTTTTCTCCAGCACGCGCTCGAGCGCCTGAGCGCGCATGCGCTCGCCCCGCTCTTCCTCGAGAATGCGGAAGGCGGGCGAGATGCCCGCGGCCTCGGCATGACGGCGCAGGAGGTCGGAGCAGAAGGAGTGGATGGTGCCGATCTGCGCGCTGCGGCAGCGGAGCATCTGGGCACGCAGGTGGGTGTTTTTCGGGTCCGAACGCAGGCGCTCGGCGATGGCGGCGGCGATGCGCGCACGCAGCTCGCCCGCCGCGGCGCGGGTGAAGGTGATGATCAGAAAGCTGTCCACGTTCTCGGGCGGGCGGCTTTTGTCCTGGGGGTCGATGTATTCCATCAGGCGCTCGGTCAGGACGCGGGTTTTGCCGCTGCCGGCACCGGCAGAGACCAGGACGCTGGCGTCCCGGACAGTGATCGCGTCCAGCTGGGAGGGTGTGAAGTTCATGAGAGGCCTCCTTCCTGCGGGGCCAAACCCCCGCCGCCGGCGATAGCATCCCAGGCATCCCGGTCGTCCAGCTTGGGCGTTGGGAAATGCCGGTCGCCGTTTTCGCCTTCGGAGAAGCCGCAGACGCTCAGATAATCGCAGCGGGCACAGGCGTTCTCGGTCTCGGAGGTCCAGGCCGGGCAGGCCTCGATGGCGCCGCTGCGGATCTCATCGCCCATGGCGCGCAGGCGGTCGGCAACGTAAGTTCGCAGCAGTTCAAACTGCTCGGCGGTGATCTCGGGGTCCGAGGTCCGCGTCTTGACCGGGCGGTAGACCGACTCCCCTTCCGCGGCCTGTTCCCAGGCCTGCATGACGGCCTGATCATAGAGGACGATGCCGCTGCGGCGCTTCCCCTTTTTCCGCTCCTTTTCCGCATCCTGCGTTTCCGGATTCGCGTCAAAGTGCAGAAGGTCGTCGCGGGCGGGCACATAGAGGATGCCGGCGGGCTCGGCAGGCCTGCCGTAGAGAGCCTCGGCCCGGTCGCAGAGGGCAAAGAGATAGAGCAGCATCTGCATATTGCGGCCGTAGACCAGGTCCGAGAAGCTGAACTTCTTATGGCCTGTCTTATAGTCCGCCACGCGCAGCCAGAGGCGGCCGTCCTGCTCCCAGCCGTCCACGCGGTCGGCGATGCCGGTCAGGGTGACGGCGTCCCCGGTCTCGCCGAGACGGAGACCGAGTTTGGCAATGTCCAGCTCGAAGGACAGGGGTACAAAGTCCGAGCGGCGCATCTCTTCGGCAGTGTCGAGGACGATGCGGCGGGCATCGCCGCAGAGGCGGAGGAAGAGATGGCGGAAACGCGGGCTTTTATCCTCCAGCCCGCCAAGCTTTTCATCCACATAGGCATCGACGGCATTCTGGGTAATCGCCTCGAGCTCGTCATCCGAGACCGCGCGGAAGCCGCCGCGGTCGGCGACCTCGCGGGCGGCGTGCTCAAGGACGGCGTGCAGGAAGGTGCCGATCTCCGGCGGGCGGAAGCCCGCGGATTCATATCGCTCGGCCTTGAGGCCGAATTGGCAGAAATAGCCGAACTCGCAGTCGGAAAAACGCTCGAGCCGGGAGGGGCTGATATACAGGCGCGGGCCGTAGAGGGCAGCGACGGACTGGGCGGAGAGGCGGCCGCGCTCGCGGGTGACCGCATCCCGGAGGGCCTCCAGCCGGCCGGGGTCCTGCGCACGGAACCAGCGCGCCGCGGCACGGGCCTCGGGTCCGGCAGCCGCCAGATCGGTACGGGCAGCCAGCGAGAGGGCGGGCTGGGGCGCGTGCAGGCGCGCCAGATTCAGCGAGCCGGTCTCCTCCGTGAGGGCGAACATGCGCTTTGCCTGTTCCCAGACGACGGCAGGCTGGCTCAGGCTGCCGCTCAGGTCGGTCAGCGGCGCGGAGAGGACCAGCTGTTCGGAGGGCAGGCTGAGGGTATGGTAGATCATGGCGTATTCGCGCCAGAGCTCGCTCTCCCCGCCGCCGACGCAGATGTCGTGCTCAGAGAGGAGGCTGCGCTCGTCCTCGGTGAAGAGGCCGCCGGGCTCGTGCGCGGCGGGTAGGCGCTCGTCCGTGCAGCCCAGCACGAAGAGGCGCCGGATGCTGCGGCGGCGCATGCGGTCAAAGTCGCCGGCGGACACGCGGTCGAGGGCGACGGGGATGATGCCGATATCATAGCGCGAGAACATGGTGCGCAGAAGCTTCTGGAAGGCGCGGGCGTCCATGGGCATGTCGCCGAGAATCTCGGCCGCCTGCCGGACCGCCTCGGAGCAGATGTCCCAGATCTGGAGATACTGCGCACGCAGTTCGAGCTTTCCCTCGCGGCCGAGGCGCTCCACGCGCTTCTTCAGCTCGTCCTGCAGGCGGCATTCGTCCATATAATCGGCCAGGGCATCGGCCTGCTGACGGCAGGTCGCGGTCTCGTCTTTCACGCGCTCGCGGAAGCGGAGAAGCGGGCCTGCGACTGTTATGCGGGCGGCCTCGGCCAGAGAGAGCCTCTCGCGCACCTCGTCGGTCCATTCCTTCCCGTAGCCGTCCGGATGGCGGCGAAAGGCCTCGCCCTTCAGCCAGGCGGAGGCGGCGGGCTTCCACTTGAACAGGTAGTCGCAGAGGGCATCGCAGCTCTCGTCCGGGAGGCCGGAGAGACCGCAGCGCAGGAAGGCGATCAGATCTTCGGCGTCAAAGCCGTCGAGGACGACCTCGTAGAGCAGGTCGATCCAGAACGGGAGGGGCTTTTCGGTCACGGGGTCGCGGTGCGAGAGGAAGAGCGGGATGCCGTAGCGGCGGAAGCAGCTTTCCAGCAGGCCGCGGTAATCCTCGAAGCCGCGCACCGCCACGGCAATGTCGCGCCAGCGGCAGCCGTCCCGGCGGACGGCGTCCAGGATCGCGGCCGCGGTCAGTTCGCACTCGACGCGGGGGTTCTCGGGGCGCAGGAGGCGGATCTGCCCGTCCGAGCCGTCGGCCGGGTCGGCCGCATAGTCGAACATGTGCTCGGTGAAAAGGCGCAGGGAGCCGCCGGCCTGCTTCTCTCCGACGGTCAGGACCTCGACGGGGACACCGCGCTCTTCGGCGTCGGCGCGGAGGCGCTCGCGCGCGAGGTGCGAGGGCAGGAGGTATTCCTCACCGTGCAGGCGCTCGGTGCCGGGCAGGCAGACGGTGAGGTCGGTCCCCTGCTCAAGCATGGCGCGGAGCACGGCGTGCTCGAGGCCGGTGAAGTCAATGAAACCGTCGACATAGACACGGTCAAACTCACGGAGGCCGAAGGCGCGGATCTGGCGCGCCAGGACCTGCAGCGGGTCCTCGGTCGACGCGCCGGAGCGCGCGGCGACGGCATCCCAGGCCTCGCGGATCAGGGCCAGCTCGCCGAGCTTTTCCCTCAGATCTCCCTCAAAAAGCGGGGCCGTTTCGCGCAGGCGGACGGCATCGGCTGCGGCGGTGTTCAGGTTGTCCAGCTCCTGCAGCAGGAGGGCCTGGAGGTCGATGTTTTCGGCGGCGCTTTCATAGAGGTGCAGCAGGGGGCGGATCTCGTTCAGGGCCACCGCCATGCAGAGAAGCCGGCCCGCCTCGTCCATGCGGCGCTTCGCCATGCCGCCGTGCAGCGACATGCTGAAGCGGGCGAGACCCGTGAAGCTCATCACCTCGGCAAAACGGGAAAAACGGTCGCCGCAGGCAGCACAAAGCTCGCGCTCGGCTTCGTGGCTGTACTGCTCGGGGACCAGCAGCAGAACCCTGCCGCCGGCCCCTTCGACCGTTTGTCTGATTTCGTTGATGATGAGGGCGGTTTTGCCGCTGCGGACCCTGCCGATGAGAAATCTCATAGCGCGGCGAGGCAGGCGGCGGTCCGGGCCGCGACAGCCGCGTTGTTGAGGACGAGCTTGATGTTGCTCTCAAGGCTTTCGCCGCCGGTGAGTTCGACCACCTTTGCCAGGAGGTAGGGCGTGGTCTCCTTCCCGTGGATGCCGTCGGCCTTGGCGGAGGCGAGGGCCTGCTCGATGGCGGCGTCGATGACGTCCTTGTCCATGGCATATTCCTCGGGGATGGGATTCGTGACCAGCATGCCGCCGGGATAGTCGAGGCCGCGCTGGGCGGCATAGAAGGCGGCCAGCTCTTCCGGGCTGTCCACGCGGTAATCCACGCCGAAGCCGCTGCGGCGGGTGTAGAAGGCGGGCAGCTCGTCGGTGCCGTAGCCGATGACCGGGACGCCCTTGGTCTCGAGATACTCGAGGGTCAGGCCGAGGTCGAGGATCGATTTGGCCCCGGCGCAGACGACCATCACCGGGGTGTGGGCCAGCTCCTCCAGGTCGGCGGAGATGTCCATGGTGGTCTCGGCGCCGCGGTGCACGCCGCCGATGCCGCCGGTTGCGAAGATGCGGATGCCGGCAAGGTGGGCGATGATCATGGTGGTGGCGACGGTGGTGGCGCCGTCCGCGCCGCGGGCCACCAGCGCCGGCAGGTCGCGTCGGCTGGCCTTGGCGACGCCGCGGCCGGTCTTGCCGAGGTATTCGATCTCATCACGGCTGAGGCCCGCCTTGAGGCGGCCGCCGATCACGGCGATGGTGGCGGGCACGGCGCCGTTTTCGCGGATCGTCTTCTCGACCAGCAGGGCGGTCTCGACGTTTTTGGGATAGGGCATGCCGTGGGAGATGATCGTGCTCTCCAGGGCAACGACGGGCTTCCCCTGCTGCAGGGCGGCCTGGACCTCAGGCGCAACATCCAGATAACGATTCATGGGGGTATCCTCTCTTTCTTTTCAGAAAAATACTTGAAAATCCTTAGAAATACTTTACAGATTCCCGCGGGAAAGGTATAATACCTGCGTTAAAAAATGCCGAAACGGCAAAGGAGTCTTAACTTATGAGAACCATCGGAACCGTTGTGCGCGGCGTACGCGCACCCATTATCCGTCAGGGAGACAACATTGCCCGCATCACCGCGGACGCCGTGCAGGCGGCCTGGAAAGAAGCAGGCATTCAGCCCTGCGACCGGGACGTCGTGGCCGTGACCGAGTCGGTCGTCGCCCGTGCCCAGGGCAACTATGCCAGCGTCGGGCAGATCGCCAAAGACGTACGGACAAAGACCGGCGGCGGCACGGTGGGCGTGGCCTTCCCCATTCTGAGCCGCAACCGCTTTTCCATTCTGCTGCGCGGGATCGCGGCAGGCTGCAAAAAGATCGTGCTGCTGCTCTCATACCCGTCGGACGAGGTGGGCAATCATCTGGTGGACTGGGAGCGTCTGGACAAGGCCGGGGTGGACCCCTACCGCGACGTTTTGACGGTGGAACAGTTCCGCGAGAAATTCGGGCACATCCTGCATCCGTTCACGGGCGTCGATTATATCGACTTTTATACCGAGCTCGTCCGCGGGCAGAACTGTGATTGCCAGGTCCTGCTCGGCAACCACGTGACCGAGCTGCTGACCTACACCGACACCGTGATCACCTGTGACATCCACACGCGCGAGCGCTCGAAGCGCCTGCTGAAGGAGGCCGGCGCAAAGACCGTCCTCGGCCTGGACGACATCCTGAATGCCCCGGTGGATGGCAGCGGGTACAACACGGAGTATGGCCTGCTCGGCTCGAACAAGGCCACCGAGGACACCGTGAAGCTGTTCCCGCGCGACTGCACCGCCGTGGCAGAGGAGATCAGCCGCCTGCTCAGCGAGGCGTCGGGCAAGCGCATCGAGGCCATGGTCTACGGCGACGGCGCCTTCAAGGACCCCGTCGGCAAGATCTGGGAGCTGGCAGACCCGGTGGTTTCGCCCGGCTATACGAAAGGCCTTGTCGGCACGCCGAACGAGCTGAAGCTCAAGTACCTGGCCGACAACGAGTTTGCCGACCTCTCGGGCGATGCACTGCGCGCCGCCATCGAGGAAAAGATTCGTGCCAAGACCGGCGACAGCCTGGTGGGCAACATGGTGTCCGAGGGCACGACGCCGCGGCGCCTGACCGACCTGATCGGCTCGCTGTGCGACCTGACCTCGGGCTCGGGCGACAAGGGCACGCCGATCGTCTACATTCAGGGATACTTCGACAACTATACGAACGAGTAAGTCTGTAAAGTCTGTCTGAATTATACCTGTTCTTCGGGTATCTGTCAAAAGATTATAGAGAAAAGACGAATGGGACGGTCTTCTTATCTGCTCACGCAGTTCAGAAAGATCGTCCCTTTTGTATCGTCTATCTGTTGTTCCCTTGACCTTTGCATATTCGTAGCTGTGATCATACATATACTCCGGAGAACAGTCTATTTCTCCGTCCTTCCACGTAACCACACCGTGATCCAGGACAGGCGCCATGAATACTTCCTCTTTCTGCAGTTCAGCATACACGGGTCCGCTCAGTATTGTCGCATCGAACAGGCGTTCCTCCCCGTTATGAAAGGTGAGAAGCATCATCTGATCATGTAACGGTTTTACAGCCACAACTTTTATCATCTTTTCCGGCTTGCCGCCGCAAACCAGCCCGTTATGAAAATACATTGCTCTCCTCCTCTTATGACAGCGGATTGATTCTCTCAAAGGGTTTTTGTCTGACTGCATTATTCCACGCTGCATATAATTCGTCCTCATGCAATGCCATCCAACCTGCCAATATTCGGTACTGCTTAATTGGCAACTGGCCCTCCAGCACTTCCCCATCCAAGCCAACAGATGCCTCATATTCTCCATAGTATACATGCACATGTGGTTTGTGATGTCTGTCATTGTCATTAAATATCATCTTGACTATGATACCATAGAATCTTGATATCTCCGGCATTACTGTCACCCTTTCAGATTATCTGTTGTAATTATAACGGATCGGAGAAGACAATTCAACCGATATCAGGCTGATAATTCATAAAAGCTGGCCGTCCGGCCAGCTTTTATGATTGGTTCATGCTTTGTTCTTTTTCTTACGCAGGGTCAGGACCGCGCCGGCCATGGCAAAGATCAAGCCGCCGAGGAGGGTGTACAGCGCTGTGCCGGGCCCGCCGGTCTTGGGGAGCTCATATCCTCCAGCAGGATTATTCACAATGAACTGCCCATCAGCAGCATATCTTTGATCTTCTAAACTATGAAGATTACCATCATAATAATAGTAGTATGGATTAAAACCTTCAACAGTTTCATCTTCTATTATACGATATTCATAAGGTATTTGTTGATCATCGCTTTCCGGTAATCCAATTATACTGAGCTTATAGCATTGAGTATTTTTTTCGTTGATTTGCTTTGTTTCCACTGTAAACGCATATTGATATGTCGTTCCAGATTTCCACGTCGGTATGACCTGTGGAGGATTACCATCTCCAATTGTTTTAATTTCAAAACTTGCAAGATCTGTTACTTGATTTCTTTTTATTTGTTTCAAAGCGAAGTTTATAGATTGATTATCTGGCCAAGTATCATAGCTTCCAGCAAGATTTTTCCAAACCTTCCATACAGAAACAGTGTTTATATCGTTTGTGAAAACTATATTTGCGTTGGGCTGTAAAGCTGTTGTATCTCCTGCTGTCACCGTTACAGTTGCGCCGTTTTCAACTGAGTTTCCTCCTACTGTAACACCAGAAAGCGTCATATTTCCGCCGGATGTCTCCTGAACAGTGTATTCACCAGGAAGAAGGTCACCAATAATTACTTTCCAGCTGTTGTTTGTACCTTCAACCACATTGGGTGAGTCATCATCCACCTGAGTTTGCACAGCTTTTCCATTTCTAAAAGTAATCTTGATCTCACGAGAAATACTCGCAGTATCCGTCCCGGTCTTTCCATTAATCGCAAAAACATAGACGCCATCTGTCAGCATTTGATTTGCTTCTGTCGGAACTACTCCATCTATAAGAACCGTCTTTGTAATACTAAGTGCACCCGGGCCACCTGTTGTTTTCTGGTTAATGGCTTTGGCAATTACAGTTGTTCCTTGTTTGATAGTTCCCGTCAGTGACTTCCCATCTTCAGTCTGGTGGCCGTCGCCATCCACGATCTTTACAAGCTGGTAATTCTTTGACTCATTTGTTTCTTTCTCCGCTACCGTGAAACTACTACCATTCGGAAGCCCATAAATCGTTACGGGTTTATTCACTTTTACTTGAATCAGCGCTTTTCCGCTCGCATCAAACTTGATCTTATTTCCTATTACACCCAAAGCATCAAATTCTTTGTTTTTAACATCATTATCATCAAATGAAACTTCAAGTGTAAACGAAGTCGAGAAATCTTGGGCTCCCTCAATTTCTTTCACTAATCTAAGATTGCCAGTTTCTGCCTTTCCTCTTGTATTTGTTACAACGGTGTTGACATTATAAATCTTGTTTGGGTTATCCGAGTGTATCTCACCATCACTATGCTTTGCCTCTCGGCAGATAACCGTGCCACCCCAGTTGCCAGGGACCTTCCCTGCCACGGCATCAGGTGCAAAAAGTACTCCTGCACATGTATCTTTTGCTTCAACCGTTCCGTTATAGGGATGTGCACCATCAGCATCTCTGGTAATGAAGTTGAACAATACTTTTGATGAAGCTTCCCATCCACCTTTTCCGAAATCTGCAACCAATCGTTCATCATCATATTTGACAAAGCAGTTGAAAGAAACAGGATCTTCTTCGTTTGTGCAATCTATATTGAGAATCACATAACGCCCATCACCTTTAATATTATACCCGCTACCAAAACCATTAAATTCTTCAAGTGTTATGTTTATTATGCGAGTAGTTTCACTGCTGATAGCATCACCAAGCTGTGCTGATAACTGTCGCAATTTGGCCATATCAGTAGAAATGCTTTCAAAAGTTCTCCCAAATTCAGTCGAACCATTTTTATAGATTGTCGCTCGATTGCTAACATCTACCTCATTATTAGCGTCTTTGAGCGCTTTATAATTTGAATCCCCATCTGTCACAATTATACCATTCCGCGAGGCTGTAATTAGTTTTTTCAAATACTCCTTGTCATCGATGTTGGTGATACTTTGGAAGTAGTTGATATTTGTATTTGCATTCGCCGGGATAACAATACTGGGATCCTCAAATGTTACCGTTATTGGTTGTCCATTAACATTTATGGTATCAGACGTGTCTTGCCAGTCTTCCATTCCTTGCAGCTTTTCTTTGATAATATACTCTCCTGGAGTGAGACCACTGAACGCAAAAACTACTGTTCCGTTTTTCGTTGTGTCAGTTTTTTCAGCAACCTTGTTGCTATCTTTAAACAGTCCAATTGTGACCGGCTGCTCTATAGCCTTGCCGTCTTGATCTACATAGCGTTTTGTTACTGTGATTCTGTTGACTTCAATATTATTACTTGTGAAGCCATACATTTGTTCCAAATCATTCGTATATGTGACAGAAGCAGCGCCAATATTGGCTTCCATATCAGCAAGACGTTCAGACAATTCTTCTGTATATAAGCCAAATTCTCTAGCTTGCGCCAAAGCACGATCTATGTCGCTTTTTTGTATCGTTCCCGCATCTTCTTGCAGGATCATAGTATCTGTGACACAAACATTTCCCCCGTACAGATCTTCTGTTTCTTGGGAACCGACATGAAGCGTGTAATGCATAAGAGAGTCATTTTCTGAATATGTTATAATATTAGTACCATTATTTTTCACCCATTCAGAAATGCTATTTTTATTATTACTTACATCGATAATGCAATAGTAAATGTCAGTTATAGTATTCCTAAAAACTTCACTTGTTAAAAAAGCCGGTGTAGCATTACCCTCACTGCACCATATTTTTCCACCATCTCCTACTCGAAAATTCAGGTCATATACTTTTGTTTCAGGCTGATTGGAACTAATACTGCTTAGATCCGCAAGAGCAAAATAACTTATTGTACCTTCAGGCCAATGTGGATTGGGAGTACGGATTTCGACTCTTGCATAATAATCCCCTGACAAGTCGATCCCTAACTCGTCAGACTGGATGATTTTCAATTTTAGCTTATACTGTGTAGTTTCGTCAGTGACTCGAATGGTAAAAACATCGCCGTCGTTCATAATAATAGTCAATGACTCTTCCGACTCGAATGACTCTAAACTGATCAAAGCCCAATCACCGGCAGTTACCTTCTGAGCATCAATCGCAGCAATTTGCTCTTCCGTCAGTTCAGCACTGTACTGACAGACAAGATCTTTCGCTTCCTTCAGTGCTCCGACAGTAGTCTCTTCTTCGGTCTTGCCGACCCAAAGCAGATCGGGATTAGTAAAGGTAACATCCTTGATGTCGGCAACAAAACTCTTTGTCTCTTCACTGACTTCAATATCAGCAAGATCGGTATAAACGACTCTCTTTTCAGTCTGGCCAGCTTCATCCGGTTCCTCAGGCTCATCAGCCTCGGTCGATTTATCCGTAATCTGTAAAAGCTCAAGCAACTGCTCGAGACTCACAAAGGAGCCACCGGCAAATGAGAATTCGTAGCGCTGTCCGTTTACTTTATAATGAAAGTCAATCGTGTAGCGAATAACAAAGTCAGAAAAAGACGGCGTGACAAATGAAACGGTAGAAATCAGAGCAGTTTCTTCCTCCAAGTGGCGCGCATCGGTTTCCACCAGGTCGAGTATCTGTGCTTCGCCATTCTCATCAATATGATAAACCTCAAAATCTTTGCATGCAACGCTCTCAGGGAGTGTCAGCGAAACCTGGAAGCCATTCTTATAATCGGAGTAATCTACACCATCCAAACTGATGCTGACCACCTGATAGGCAGTGTTCTCTTCCGTTGGTTTTGCAGCCAGTTCCACAGCCTCTATCGCATCTTGAACAGTTTTTTCATTCAGTTCTTCGTTCAGAATCTCAGAACTGGCACTCGCCTCTGTAGGAAGGAACAGATTATCAACCGAACTGATAACTGTGTTTTCATCAGAAACCTGTGTATTGCCATATGCCCTGACCTGGATGCTGAACGAAGCCCCATCCTGCATGGCAATGGTCAGAGTCTGAGGATCTTCAGTATACTTCAGCGGGCAAATCGACCAATCGCCTTCAATCGCCTCAATCTGGATTATTTCCGGATCAGGAACGGAAACCTTGACAATTTTGGACATGAATTCTGTCATTTCTTTGTCACTGCAGACTTCAAACTGCCGGAGCAAGTCTGACAGTGCAACACTCTGTCCGCCTTCAACTGAGGAAGAATAAACCTCGCCATTCACCTCATACTCAAAACTGACAGTATAAACAAGAACATACTTTGAAAACGCGTCAGCGTCAAAAGATGCCCCCTGGTCAGGCTGGTCAGCATCATCCGCAGCGTCAACCTCAACAGCACTGACACCGCCGTTATCGTCCACATGGACGACTTCGACATTATCCGCCTCTGTTGTCGTTGCCTCAATATCTTTAGGCTGCATGGTAACACGGATGGGAATCAGAGGCTCAATCTCGTTTCCGTCAGAATCATAGAATGTGATGTCAACAGCCTGGATATTAACCACTTTTCCGTTAACGGCAGGGGCAACCTGTTCGGCAAGGGTGTCATCTTCCACAGCCTCAACCTCCATGGTTGTTCCATCCGGGAAAGCACCTGCATCCGCCTTGACCGAAACGATTATGTTCCCTACTTCCTTCTCAAAGGATTGTGCCGGATAATCAGCAAGATCAACATCCGTTTTGGAATCCGCAGAAGCTATTGCCGGATTCGAAGGAAGGACACCGTAACCCTGGATATGGCCGTCGGAGAGGTCATAATCGAAAAGTTCGACCGAAATGGTGTGGTTGCCTTCGATGGTGGTGATGCTGCCGGGGTTGACGGCCCAGACGATGCCGACATGGTCAGAGAGGCCGTCGCCTTCCCAGTCAAAGAAGATCAGGTCGCCGGGCTTCGGGTCATAGCTGCCGGCAGGGGCGTACATGCCGCGCTCGGAAAGGCTGTCGATCCAAGTGGTGGTGGCACAGTCATAGGGGATGGCGCTTTCGGGGATGTCGGCATAGTTCAGACAGAAGGAGATGAACATCGCGCACCAGTCGCCGTAAGGGATACCGTACCAGGCACCGTAGCGGGTCCAGCCCTTCAGGGTGTAGCCTTCGCCGTCTTCATTGAGGACGGCATCGAAGTTCCGCTGGCTCTCGGTGTAGCCGAGCTGGGTCTCGGCGATTTTCAGGAGATCCCTGTCCCATTCGCCGGACAGAGGGACGCTGGCGAATCTGCTCTCCCAAACGTCAGGAGATTCGACATCGGCAGTCGGATCGCTTTCAGGCAGCTCGCTCAGACGCAGGGCATGAATCTCTTCCGGGGACATGTCGACCACCTTAAAGCAGTCAACCGTGTGAACGTGCTCGGTTTTCACCTCTTCTTTATCGCAGATCAGAACCTTCTGAATCTCATAGCAGGTATCGTCATGGGTATGGGCGCCCTCGCCCTCCTCCTTGCCGCAGGACAGAACACGCTGGGTTTCATAGCATTCTTCGCTGTGGTGGTGGGCGCCTTCGCCCTCGGGAATCTCACAGGTCAGGACCTCTTCCCAGGCGTAGCATTCATCGGTATGGACGTGCTCGGGATCTTCGTCCGTGCAGATCAGGTCGCCCTGGACACGGGTATAACAGCCGTTCTCGACGGAATGGACATGGCCGTTGTTCTCCTCCAGACCGCAGACAAGGACCGGTTCTTCTGTATAGCAGGCATCGGTATGGACGTGGCCTTCGCTCTCTTCCAGGGTGCAGACCAGAACCTTTTCCTCCGTATAGCACTCATCCCCGTGGATGTGCAGCTCGCGCTCTGGCAGCGTGCAGATCAGCTCGCCGTTCTCGTAGCAGTCGTCGTTGTGCTGATGTGCAACCGGCTCGGCACCCTCCTGGGCATAAGAACACGCGAAGACACGCTTCGTATAGGTCTGCGCCTGAACGCTCCTCTTCAGCGTGCCGAAAACCAGGGCCGTCACGAAGACCGCCAAAATCAGAAACACAAGAAACCAGATAATACGAGCCTTATGCTCCCTGATCATTCTGTTCAGATTAGATTCATTCATAATCAAATCCTGCCCTTTCCGAGATTCAAAAAGAAGAACCGGTGTGAAATCCGAAATTCAAACGATTTAAAATCAAATAATTCTAACACGGTAATACCGAATATTCAAGTAATCCGGCCTGTAAAACCATAAATATTGACCAATTGTTCATGAAAAAACGGTATACTTCTCTCAGGATAAAAACAATATAACATAAGAAGCGTCAATAAAGGCGTCAAAAACCGCAGAAATTTGCGAAAATAGTGATGCAATTTTGCGGTATTCTCAAAATCAGTCTTTATTCGCATAAGAAAAGTCATCGGGACGGAGTTCTCATGTGCCGGAAAAAACGGGCTTGACAAGCACCATGCTGCCAGCTTCGAAAAGCAATGCAAAGGGACGGTCTGAAATGACCGAATCGTCTTCTGATCATTTCTCCGTCCCTCGCGTCTTCTCGCCTATCGTTTTAAGATTTTATATGCGTCCCAGCCGTCTTATGCTGCTGTGCTGCCGCCCTGCAGGGCGCGAATCTGTTCATAATAGAGGACCCTGGCGCTTTCCATGTAGGGTGTGACATATACCTGGGCGATATAGCCGATAATCGGGATCATCGTCAGGAGGAACCAGAGGATAAAGGACAGGTCCAGCAGGAAGAGCTGCCGCTTATAGCCGGTGGTGAGCCGCTTGGACTCGCGCAGGCAGTCCATGGCGCTCATCTCGGGATGGTCGATCATCACATAGACCGCGAAGCTGTAGCGATAGGCGGCAACGATACCGGGGATCACCAGAAGCAGAGACCAGAGGAAGATCAAGACGATCTGAAGGATGATCAGGAAAAGGACCCGCGGGAACATGCCGAAGCCGTCCAGGAGATTGCCGAGGGCCGGCTGGCTGCGGCGCACAGAGTTCATGACGAAAAGGGAGAAGCCGACCCCGACGACAGCCATCGCCAGGCGGAGCAGCGAGTCAATCAGGCTGGCGCCGGCACTGGGCGTTGCTCTGGTCATCATCTCCATGACGGCCTCGGAATTGCCTTCAGAAGCCAATTGGAGCATCTCGTTCATCGTGTTCGTATCCACGCCCGTCAGGCGGAGGGAAAGCCAGCCGATGAGCGCCGTCAGCAGCGTATAAAGGAGCGCCGCCGTCAGCATGCTGGGCTGCGACTCGCGGATCAGCTGTTTGGCCTGCAGCTTGACCGCCGTTCTGTCTATGATCATGAAAACCACCTCTGTTTATCCTGATATTTTGATTATACCTCAGAGGGATAGAAAGAAAGAGAAGGAATTGTAAAAATTCCGGCTTGCCCGCCGGGAAGATTCGCGATACAATGAAGCAAAGGGAGTGAGAGACATGGATCGATATACCCTGAACCGCCAGATTGAAGAGCATCCGGACGCCAAGCTGAAGGACCTGGTCGTGCAGATGCTGTACGACGATATCATCAGCCTGAAGATCCCGCCCGGGACAAGGCTGAATGTCAATCAGCTGGCCGCGGCGCTGGGCATTTCGCGCACGCCGGTCTCGGAGGCGGTCGGAAGCCTTGCCGAGATGGGCTTTGTGGTCAACCCGCCGGATCAGCAGGGCAGCTTTGTACTGGATCTGAGTCTGCCGGACATGATCAGCCTGTATCAGGTGCGCGACGCCATCGAGAGCGAGGCCGCCTATCTCTGTGCCTACAACGCGGAGGATGAAACCATACGGGAGCTGACCAGGCTGGCGGACGCCTTCCGCGACAGCGTCATCATGCACGACATCCGCGGCATGAAGGACACGGACATGCCCTTTCACCGGATGATCATCGATTTCTGCGGCAACACCTATCTGAAGCGTTCCTATGACCAGCTTGTCCCCTACCTCACGCGGTATCAGGCCTCCATGCTGGAGTTTATCGCGCGGGTCAGCAACGATAACAACCCGTGGCTTGCCAGCGTGCGCTATAACCACACGGCGGTGGTCTCGGCGATTCGGATGCGCCTGCCGGAGATGGCAAAGCAGGCCATGTCTCAGCATATTGCGGAGAGCCTGAACTTTACAAGCCTGTCAGGCGACCAGCGTGACCCCTTCTCGTCACTGAAATAAAAATCATCCCGCGGCGGAGCCGCGGGATTTGTTATACTGTGTTTCAGTCGGTACGCTCGCTGCCCCAGAAGAAGAGGGCGACGGTACCGGGACCGGTGTGCGAGCCGATGGTGGTGCCGATGCTGTTGATGACCACCCTGCCGTTCAGTCTGGGAAAGCATCTTTCCACCAGGTCGGCGACGGCACGGGCATCATCATAGCAGGCGGACATCGAGATGTAGCACTTGCCGTCATAATCCAGGCCGCCCCGGGCATAGCGTTCCATCATCTTCACGATCTCACGGATGACCTTTTTCTTGGTGCGGATCTTGTATCTGGGAATCAGCCGGCCGAGGTTATCCATGTTCATCAGGGGGCAGATTTCCAGAAGGCCGCCGAAAACGGCAGCGGTTTTCGAAATGCGCCCGCCGCGGACGAAGAACGTGAGGTCCGTTGAGAAGAACCAGTGGTGCAGCTTCAGCTTGTTTGCCTCGATCCACTCTGCCAGATCGTCCAGCGACATGCCCGCGTCGCGCAGCGTGGCGGCGGTGTCCATAAGCAGGCCGTAGCCGGAGGAAGCGCCGAGCGAGTCGATAATAAAGATCTTGCGGTCGGGATAACGCTCATGCAGAATCACCGCGGCATTGCGTGCGGCATTGACCGTGCCCGAGATGCCGGAGGAAAGGCTGACATGGATGATATCCCTGCCCTCGTCCAGGAAGGGGGTAAAATAGTCGACATACTCCCCCACGCTGACCTGAGCGGTTTTGGTGTCGGCGCCGTTTTTCATGCGCTCATAAAACACGTCAAAGGGGATGCTCTGGCCCAGATCGTCCGGATAATCCTCGCCGTCGATCTGATAATGGAAGCAGATATAGTGAATGTCCCGCGATTCAAAATGCTCTTTGCTGAGATCCGCCGTAGAGCAGCAGCTTAAAATATAACTCATGGTTCCCCGGATCCTTTCGCCTTATTCCTCGATGAACAGGATGCCGAGGGTTTTGGGCCCGCAGTGGGTGGAAACCGTGCAGCCGGCCAGGGTGTGATGGATTTCCTGCACCGGGATCGTCTCGCGCACGAGGGCAAAGATTTCCTCCAGAACGGCATCGTCCACCTCGCCGGATTCGGTTATAAAGACATGGCCGGGGCGGACCCTGCGTCCTTGCAGACGCTCTTTCACATACTGCTTATAGACAGTTTTGATATTGCCGCGATACTTCTTATAGACGCCGAGCTTGCCGTCCTTCATCTCCAGGCCGGGCTTCAGCGAGAGCAGGTTGGCCCCCAGCGCCGAAACCGCCGAGCAGCGCCCGCCCTTCCACATGAACTGGAGGGTATCCAGAACGAAGCTGGTCTGAACCTTGCCGGTGAGGCCGCGCAGATGCTCGGCAATCTCCTGCGCACCCATGCCGCGGTCACGGCATTCCGCCCCCTCGATTGCCAGCAGGCCGACGCCGGTGGAAAGCATCCTGGAATCCACCACATGGACATGACCGAGCTCTTCCGCCGCCATGCAGGCGGCATTATAGGTGTTGGAGAGCTCAGAGCTGATGTCAAGATGGACGACCTCGCAGCCCTTCTCGGTAAACTGAGAGAAGAAGTCGAGGAATTCCTGCACACTCGGGGCCGATGTCTTGGGCAGTGTACCGTCCTGTTTATAGCGGGCATACATATCGAGCGGGGTAAAGTTGCTGCCGTCCAAAAAGGTATCCTCGCCGAGGGTGATGGTCAGCGGGATCACCGGAATGTCATAGCGGTCCAAAAGCTCCTGCGAGAGGTCGCAGGTGCTGTCGGAAGTAATAACAACAGACTGTGTCAAAGCGGTTTCCTCCTCCATGCTGCACGGATTGCCAAACAAAGGGATTATAGCATGACAGCGCCGTTCTGTCTATTGCCTAATGATAAACAATTGTCAGAAACCGCTTGCTTTTTTGCCGGAAATCGCAGATAATAAGAGAAAAGCGAAACATGGTCAAAGGAGCGTATGAAACATGCTGCAGCCGAACGACGTGATGAACGCCCTCGATGAAAACTGGGAAGAATTTAAAAAGCAGGCCGCACAGGACCCGCTTTACTATAACGGACCCGGCGACCTGCTGGATACGCCGGAGGGGCGCGCAAAATTCTGCCGGCTGAATGAAACCGCCGTTTTCCGGAAGCCGGACCCGGATTATCCGGGCTATAAAATCTGGGTTTTCAACCTGCAGGGCAAGGGTATGACGATAAAGAAGCGCAGCAGAGTCGACCCGGCGCTGATGGAAGATATCGACTACGACGAGAACGGCATGGAGACCGGGAAAAGCTACGAACCGGCATGAAGAGCAAATCCCCCCGCTTAAACGGCGGGGGGATGATGATGTTTACTTGATGTTGCCGAAGAGACCGCGTACAATGGAGCTGGAGCCGTTGCGCATCACAGAGCTCAGGGCATTGGTGGCGGCACGCTTGGCAATGGTCTTGGCGCTGGTCTTCTTTCCGCCCAGCACCGTGTTGACGATGTTGGTGCTCACGGCACGCATCACCGTGGCCGTGGCGGCAGCAGCGGCGGCCTCGGCCGTTTTCTTTTTCTTGGCGGCCGCGAGCTGGGCAGCCTTCTCGGCAGCTGCAGCTTCCTTTTCCGCCGCTTTCTGAGCTGCCAGCGCCTCTCTTTCGGCGGCCTTCTCGGCAGCGGCGGCAGCCTTTTCGGCGGCTCTCTGCGCAGCCATCTCTTCCTTCTGCTGCTGTTTCAGCGCTTCGGCCTCTTCCTTGAGACGCTGCTTTTCGGCCTCGAGCTCCTGCATGGCAAGAATGCGCTGGGCCTCAAGCTCTTCATTCGCCTTGGTGATGATCTCAAAAGCCGACTCGCGGTCAACGGCCTCACGGTATTTGTATTCAAATTCGTCGGAGGCGATGTGCCGCTGTACGGCGGTCTCGTCGGCAATGCCCATCAGGCTCTCCGGCGGAAGAATGAAGGCGCGGTGGACGATGGAGGGGATGCCGTCCTCATCCAGGAAGCTGACCAGGGCCTCGCCGACACCGAGCTCGGTCAGGGCGGTCTTGGTGTCAAAGGCCGGATTCACGCGGAAGCCCTTGGCCGCGGCGGTGACGGACTTCTGCTCGGCCGGGGTGTAGGCGCGCAGGGCATGCTGGACGCGGTTGGAGAGCTGGGCCAGGACATCGTTGGGGATGTCGGTGGGGCTCTGCGTGACGAAATAGATGCCGACACCCTTCGAGCGGATCAGCTTTACCACCTGGACGATTTTCTGGACCAGGGCCTTCGGGCAGTCGCTGAAGAGCAGATGCGCCTCGTCAAAGAAAAAGACCATGCGGGGCTTGGCAAGGTCGCCGACCTCAGGCAGCTTTTCAAACAGTTCGGTCATCATCCAGAGCAGGAAGGTCGCATAGACGGTTGGGCTCTGAATCAGGCGGCGGGAGGACAGAATGTTGATATAGCCTCTGCCCTCGGGGCCGGTGCGCATCCAGTCATGTATGTCGAGCGCAGGCTCACCGAAAAAGAGCTCTCCCCCCTCCTGCTCGAACTGGAGCAGGGCACGCTGGATGGCGCCGATGGAGGCGGCGGAGACGTTGCCGTACATGGTGGTGAACTCTTCGCGGTTATCGCCGACAAACTGCAGCATCGAACGCAGGTCCTTCAGGTCAAGAAGCAGAAGGCCGTGGTCATCGGCCACACGGAAGACGATATTGAGAACACCCTGCTGAATCTCGGTCAGGCGGAGAAGCCGTGCCAGAAGCGTCGGGCCCATCTCAGAGACCGTGACACGTACGGGAAGGCCGACCTCGCCGAAAATATCCCAGAACCTGGTCGGGAAGGATTTGAAGGCAAAGTCCTCCTGCAGGCCGAAGCGCACAATGCGCTCCTGCATGTTTTCGGAGTCCTTGCCGGGCATGCACATGCCCGAAAGATCGCCCTTGACGTCCGCGAGGAACACGGGCACGCCCATATCGGAGAACGACTCAGCCATGACCTTCATGGTAACGGTTTTACCGGTCCCGGTCGCGCCGGCGATCAAGCCGTGGCGGTTGGCCATCTCGGGAAGCAGGAAAAGCTCTTCCTCACCGGATTTTGCAAGATATATTTTTCCGTCTCTGTACATAAGAATTCTCCCATCTGCCGCAAACTGTATCTTGGGGTATGCCGCGGCTGCACCCCCGATATCCTGAACACACTATAACACAGCTTTGTCTCTAAAACAACAAAAAAATCGGCTGTATGCGGTTGCCGTGCATAAAAAACTATGCTATGATAAAGCTCAGTCTGCAGAGAGTTGAGTGAGAGCATGATTCTGTATTTTACAGGCACCGGGAACAGCCGCTATACCGCGCAGGAGCTGAACCGCTTCTGCGGGGACGAGCTGGTTTCCATGAACCGTGAGATGCGCAAGCGCAGGCAGGACCCCTATAACGCCCGCTATGCCTATACATCCGAAAGGCCGTTTGTCATCGTCTGCCCCACATACTGCTGGAATCTGCCGAAGGTGGTGGAAGAGTTCCTGCTGAACAGCAGGTTCCTGGACAGCCGCGACATGTACTTTGTGCTCACCTGCGGAAGCGGCACCGGTCAGGCCGGAAAACGCGCCGCGCAGGTCTGTGAAACGCTGGGCCTGAACTTCCGGGGTCTGGCATCGGTACGCATGCCGGAAAACTATATCTCGCTGTTCCGCGCGCCGGAGCCGGATGAGGCCGTTGCCATTATCCGTTCCTCCATGCCGCTCGTGGAAAGCATCGCGATGCAGATTTCCTCCGGCAGGGACATCAGCGACAGCTTCGCCGGGCGGGAAGTCCCGCCGTTTGTCGTCCGTCTGTTTTACCGCCTCTTTGTTCACGACCGCAGGTTTTACGTGAAGGACAACTGTATCGGCTGCGCGGCCTGCGCCAGTCTTTGCCCGACGGTGAATATCCGCATGCGCGGTGGGAGACCGGAATGGCAGGGGCACTGCACCCAGTGCCAGTCCTGCATCGGGGTCTGCCCGGTGGACGCCATCGAGTTCGGCGGCCGGACAAGGAAGAAACGCCGGTATTACCTCTTTGCAGACGGGCGGCAGAAGTTCCCGAATGAAAAGCGCGAGACGGAAGCGGATGAGGAAAAGCGCTGAGCAGTAAGCGGCCGCAGGGCTGCACGGTTCAGAAAAGGCTTGTCTGCCGGCAGTTTTTATGCTATGGTTTTGTATGTGTTTCGATTCTGTTAAACGGAAGGAGGCCGGGTCTTGAAGCAGCGTTTGATATCGGCGGGGATCCTTCTTGCGATAGTAATTACCTGCGTTTTTGTTTCGGATATCACGCGCGTCCTGTTCTTCGGCGCGGCAGGCATTCTCTGTTCCTATGAGTACAGCCGCGCCATGGAGAAGATGGATGTTTACTGCGCCGCCTGGGTCATGTATGTATATATCGCGGTGCAGGCCGCGCTGACGCTCATGCATGCAGGGGCGCTCCGTTATATTGCCTGCTTTACGGGCGGTGTCTATCTGGCCATGTTCTCGGGGATCGTCCATAAAAAGGTGTCCGGCAACGGCGCCATCTATACGGTGGCAGGGCTCGCCTACCCAGGGTTTCTGTTCGGGGTACTGATGATGATCAGCGTCGGCGACATCTGGCTGCAGTCGCTTGCCATCGGCGCCCTTTCGACCTGGGCCTGCGACACCGCGGCGCTTCTGGGCGGAACGAAGTTCGGAAAGCACAAGCTTGCGCCGCTGGTCAGCCCGAACAAGTCGATCGAGGGCGCGGTTTTCGGCGCAGCGGCCGCGGTGCTGGTCGGTTTTCTGATCGGGGTGCTGAAGCTTTTCCCCGAGATCCCGGTCTGGGTCTGCGTCGTCACGGCGCTGGTCGCATCCACGCTGGGGCAGATCGGCGATCTGGCCGAGTCGCTGCTCAAGCGCATGATCGGGACAAAGGATTTCAGTGACCTGATCCCCGGGCACGGCGGCATGATGGACCGGGCAGACAGCCTGCTGTTTTCGATCCCGACGGCGTATATCTGTCTGCATCTGGCAGGCATCGGGGTCTGATAAGCCCGTTCGGAAGCCTCTGCCGCTGCGCGGAAAAGAAGATTCGCTCTCGCACGCAGATTCCTGCGCCGCGCTTTTTCATAAGGTTGGCAAGCACTGTTCTGTCCGGCCAAAAACCCGCCTCCGCTGATATTCAGCGGAGGCGGATTTTTTATGTGAAGTTGTGAGCCTTTTGAAGAACCATGTCCTTGACCTTCAGCAGACGGACTTTGGTGGAGTTTTCATTCTCCTCGAGCTTCATGGTGATGTACTTGATGTTTGTCTCCAGCCCGGGAATCATGACATACTCCAGCGCGTTGACGCGGCGGCGTGTTTTTTCGATCTCTTCGGCCAGCAGCTGCATGGTCTTTTCGACCTCTGCCAGCTTCAGCATATCCTCGAACACGCGGGCCATGCGTTCCAGCGCATCGTCCAGCTCGCCGGAGGTCTGGGCGAAACCGTAGGGATAGATTTCCGACGGATCGTTGTTCTTCGTTGTAAAGCTGTAGCGCGGGACATTGACGGACATGATATTTTTAAAGCTCATATCCAGTTCGACGCTCTGGCGCGGATACAGCAGCGCCTGTTCGAGCATCTCGGGCGACATGATGGCACTTGCCACCTGCAGGGACGAGAAGGCGGCCGTGAGGCCCTCTTCGACGCGTTCACGCAGAACCTTGTTCTCCTTCACCACGTCCATAAACTGGCGCATGAGTTCGTCGCGTTTGTCCTTCAGCAGCTTATGACCGCGTCGGGCAGTTTTCAGTCTGCCTTTCAGCTGGTTGAGCACCATCCTGGTGGGTGTGACGGCAGTACCTGCCAAAACGAATCACCTCCAATTGTTCGTTTCCGGGTTCACGGTAAGCTCAGTCCTGCGGGAGGTACTTTTCGATGAACTCGGGCTTGATCCGTTTCAGCTCGCGGCGGGGCAGGATCTTCAGAAGATCCCAGCCGATGTTGAGGGTTTCCTCGATTGTGCGGTTGGTGGTGTTGCCCTGGCTGACATAGACCCTTTCAAATTCTTCGGCAAACTTGGCAAAAAGCTTGTCATCATCGGAAAGGGCCGCCTCGCCGAGGATGGTCATGAGCTCCTTGGCGTCCTTGCCGCGGGAATAGGCGGCGAAAAGCTGGTTCATTGTGCCGGCATGGTCCTCGCGCGTCTTGCCGACGCCGATGCCCTTGTCCTTCAGACGGCTCAGGCTCGGCAGCACGTCAACGGGCGGCACAATGCCCTTGCGGTGCAGCTCGCGCGAGAGGATGATCTGACCCTCGGTGATGTAGCCGGTAAGGTCCGGGATGGGGTGGGTCTTGTCGTCCTCGGGCATGGTCAGGATCGGGATCATGGTGATGGAGCCCTTCTTGCCCTGACGGCGGCCTGCGCGCTCGTACATGGTGGCCAGGTCCGTATACAGGTATCCGGGATAGCCGCGGCGGCCCGGGACCTCTTTCTTGGCGGCGGAAATCTCGCGCAGCGCCTCGGCGTAGTTGGTGATATCGGTCAGGATGACCAGCACCTGCATATCCTTCTCGAAGGCCAGGTACTCGGCCGCAGTCAGTGCCATACGCGGGGTGGCGATACGTTCGACAGCAGGGTCATTGGCAAGGTTCGAGAAGACGACCGTGCGGTCGATGGCACCGGTGCGCCGAAAGTCATTGATGAAGTATTCAGATTCCTCAAAGGTGATGCCGATGGCCGCGAAGACGACGGCGAAGGTCTCGTCATCACCGAGAACACGGGCCTGACGGGCAATCTGAGCGGCAAGGGGTGCGTGGGGCAGGCCGGAGCCGGAGAAGATCGGCAGCTTCTGGCCGCGGACCAGGGTGTTCAGGCCGTCGATGGTGGAGACACCGGTCTGGATAAACTCGGCCGGGTAGGCACGGGCTGCCGGGTTCATGGGCAGGCCGTTGATGTCCTTATGCTCTTCCGCGAGGATGGCGGGACCGCCGTCAATCGGCATGCCCATGCCGTTGAAGACACGGCCCAGCATGTCCTCCGACACGGCAAGCTGCTGCGGATGGCCGAGGAAGCGGACCTTTGACTCAGCCAGGTTGATGCCCTGGGCCGATTCAAAGAGCTGGACAACGGCCCGGTCGCCTTCGACCTCGAGCACCTTGCAGCGGCGGACTTCACCGTTGGGAAGCTCGATCTCGCCCAGTTCGTCATAGGTGACGCCTTCGACGTGCTCTACGACCATCAGGGGGCTCGCGATTTCCTTAATGGTTTTATACTCTTTTATCATGCTTCCTCACCCCCTGCGATCACTTCTTCAATTTCGGCCTGCATCTGTTTTTCGATGTCGTCATAGGCCTTCTCAAACGCGTTCGGGTCGGCCATCTTGGCACGGCCGATTTTTTCGCGCGCGTCAATGGCAAACAGCCCGTTCATGTCGGCGCCCCGGTTGAGGGCATCGCGGCAGAGAATGTCATACTTCAGAACCAGATCCAGCAGACGGTACTGCTTGAGGTAACTGGAGTAGGCATCTTCGTCGACAAAGGCGTTCTGCTGCAGGAAGTCCTCACGGATCATCTTGGCGGTCTCCATGGTCAGGCGGTCATCCGGAGACAGCGCATCCTGGCCGACCAGACGGACGATCTCCTGCAGCTCGGCCTCCTCCTGCAGAACGCGCATGGCGCGCTCGCGGTTCTTCATATAGTTCTCGCCGAACTGCTCGGTATACCAGGGACTCAGCGTGTCGATATACAGTGAGTAGGAGGTCAGCCAGTTGATGGCCGGGAAGTGACGCGCATAGGCCAGGGACGAGTCGAGAGCCCAGAAGACCTTGACAATGCGCATGGTGGCCTGAGATACAGGCTCGGAGATATCGCCGCCCGGAGGCGACACGGCGCCGATGGCGGTGACGGATCCGCGGCGCTCATCGCTGCCGAGGCACTCGACCACGCCGGCGCGCTCGTAGAACTGGGCCAGGCGCGAGGCCAGGTAGGCAGGATAGCCCTCCTCGCCGGGCATCTCTTCCAGACGGCCGGACATTTCACGCAGGGCCTCGGCCCAGCGGGAGGTAGAGTCAGCCAGCACGGCCACGTCATAGCCCATGTCGCGGAAGTATTCGGCAATGGTAATGCCGGTGTAGATGGAGGCCTCACGCGCAGCCACGGGCATATCCGAGGTGTTGGCGATCAGCACGGTACGCTTCATCAGCGGCTCGCCGTTGCGCGGGTCCTTGAGCTCGGGGAACTCCATCAGGACGTCGGTCATCTCGTTGCCGCGCTCGCCGCAGCCGATATAGATGACGATGTCCACGTCAGACCACTTGGCCAGCTGATGCTGGACCACCGTCTTGCCCGAACCGAAGGGGCCCGGTACGGCCGCTGTGCCGCCCTTGGCGATCGGAAAGAGCGTGTCGATGATACGCTGGCCGCTGTTCATCGGGCGGGCAGGGACATACTTGCGCTCATACGGACGGGCGATACGGACCGGCCAGCGCTGCATCAGGCTGAGCTCGTGATCAACGCCCTTCTCGTCGGTCAGAACAGCCACGGTGTCGGTCACGGTAAAGCTGCCGCCCTGGACAGACTTCAGCGTGCCGGACATTTTGGGCGGGACCATGATGCGGTGCAGGATAGCGCTGGTCTCCTGTACGGTGCCGATGACGTCGCCGGCGCTCAGCTTATCGCCGACCGCGGCAGTCGGGACGAAGTCCCACTTCTTCTCGCGGTTCAGAGCCGGGACGTCGGTGCCGCGGGTGATGGAGTCGCCCGTCAGGGCGCGCATCTCGGGCAGAGGCCGCTGAATGCCGTCGTAGATGTTGTCGAGCATGCCGGGTCCGAGTTCCACGGACATGGGCATGCCGGTGGTCACAACGGCGGCGCCGGGGCCGAGGCCGGAGGTCTCTTCATATACCTGGATGGAAGCTCTGTCGCCGGTCATATTCAGGATCTCACCGATCAGGCGGCTGTCGCCCACGCGCACAACGTCGGATACGTTGGCGTCCGCGAGACCCTCCGCCACGACAAGCGGACCGGATACCTTGGTAATTTTACCGCTCATTTATCAATCTTCCTCTCTGGCAGTTGTTGTTGGGGATGGCTGACGGCGGCGGCCGTCAGTCGCCGAGAATATTGGTGCCGACGGCACGCTCCACCGCCTCTTTCAGGGCATTCTGTCCAAGCCCCATGGAGCCTTCGCGGCCGGGAATCAGAATGATGGCCGGGCTCGGGCTGTCCTTAAAGCGGTTTATCTCATGCTGAAGCTGCTGGGAAAGCTTTTCCTCGATATAGATGATCGCGTACTCGCTTCCCTCTTTGGTAAGGTCTTTCAGCGCCTGCCGGGCTTCGGCGGCATTGTCGGCCGGGCAGGCCTCGAGACCGACGGCCTTGAAGCCGATGACGGTGTCTTTTCCGCCGATGACGGCGATTTTCAGTTTACTCATACAGATCACGCAGCCTTTCCCGGATGGTGTCCGACGGGACGCCGGCAAGACGCCCGGTCAGGATCATCCGCACCGCGGTCAGCTCGCTCTCCTGCCCGGCGATGTAAGCCAGGACGCACTCTTCCCCGAAGGAAGCGCGCTTGGCATCGGCAAGGTAGGCGTTCAGGGCATTGTCGCAGGCGAGCTCAAAGCCCGTCAGCGTGCCGCCCGACACCGCATCGGCGCCCAGCTGGGCTGCTTTTGCAAGGGCCGAGCCGGCAAAGACGGACGCGATCCCCTCACCGGCGATGCCGCTGATGAGGCGCTCTTCACTGATGCTGCCGCCGGGGACCAGGGCCTCACGCAGATAGCCGATGTCCTTCCCCATGCGGAGAATGCGCACGGCGCTGCGCAGGTTCGTTGCATCCGCCAGAATCTGCACATAGCCGCGGGCGAAGTCAGAGTTCAGGGCCTCGGCCTTTTCCTGCAGCTCGGCAAAATACGCCTTGTCCAGCAGAAAGTCGGAAAGCTGCGGGTTGGCTGAGCGGCTCAGCAGATTCCTGGCCTCCTCCGCAGCGGCCCCTATGGCACCCGGCAGGTCCCGCAGACGGTCGTCACGGAAGCAGCGCAGAATGGTCTCACGGGGAATGCGGCCCGACTCGGAGAGCAGTGCGGAATCCTCCTGCTCCATAGCGGCGGACTTGATGAGCACCTTGATATTGTGATAGTCATACTTCATCCGGAACAGATCCAGCGCGGCCGGGTCCGGAACCAGACCCTCCAGTTCGCGGAAGAGCGCGGCGCGCCGTGCAGCCAGGGCATCCTCGATCTGTTTGATGTTCATCTGGCTCATATCCTCGTAGCCGCTGTCCGTCAGCAGTTTCGCGCAGTCCTCAAAGCCCGGGGCATCCAGCATCCGCTCGGCCCGGTCACGGGTGAGCATGTTCTTCTCCCGCGCACGAAGGAGGGAGGAGAGATACAGGTAATCCTCTTTTTGTGCAGACAAGTCAGGTCCTCCTTTCGTCGGACGCTCAGTCAAACAGAACGTCTGCAAGCTTTGCGGACAGCTCGCCGCGGCAGAGCTCCACCAGCAGTTCGACGCTGCAGTTGGTTTCGATGCTTCCCCGGCGCAGGATCAGGCCGCCTTTGAGTTCGCGCGTCTCGTCCGAGAGCTTCATTTTGGCGCCGTCCGCGTTCACGGCCTTGATCAGCGCCTCGCCGACACGGGCACGGTCAGCGGCATTCAGAATGATCTCTTCGTCGCCCGCAGGCCCGGCCTTCTTCACCAGATTTGCGAGAAAGGCGGTATACTTTTCATCGGGAAGTGCGACAATCTGCTGTACGGCGAGGTCAAAGCTCTTTTCGACCATCTCCTGCTTGACGGAAAGAACGCTCTTGCGTGCCTCCATCCGGGAGATGCGCAGGGCGCTGTCCTCCTGGTCCTGGCAGGCTTTCACACCCTCACGGATTCTGTCGCTGTACAGGCGGGCGGCCTTATCGTCAAACCTCGCTTTGATGGCCTCGCAGCGCTGACGCGCCTCACCCAGGACAGCGTCCGCCTGGGCCTGGGCATCGGCCTCAATATGGGCAATGATTTTTTCGGTTCCCTTCATGATAAAACTCCGTTCTTTTCAGGAATGTGATTCTGAAGAGAATCACATCTGGAGCAGCATCATCATGGAAGCCAGAAGAGAAAGAATGGCATAGAACTCGACCGTGATGCAGAGGATCATGCCCTTGGACCAGTGGTCGGGGTTCTTGGCAAGCAGGTTCACCGAAGCGGCTGCGACCTTGCCCTGGTACTTGGCCGTCACGAGACCGCCGATGCCGATGGGCAGGCAGGCCGCAAAATACTGCAGACCCTGAGCAATGGTCAGGTCGGGCAAGGACCCGCTGAGAATGCCCATACGCATGATCGCCACGAAGAAGACGACCAGCCCGTAAAGGCCTTGGGTGCCGGGGATGACCTGCAGGATCATGACCTTACCGAATTTGCTGGGGTCCTCCGTAACAAGGCCCGCACCGGCCTGACCGGCATAGCCGGTACCGATACCGGAACCTGCGCCTGCAAGACAAGCTGCAAGACCTGCACCCAATAAACCGAACGCGAGACCAGCATGTTCAAACATAGTAATTTCCTCCCTTGTTATAGTAGAATTTAATTCTCAACGGTATCATAATATTTCGGGTTGACCGCGAGGGGCGCAAAGGCCCGGCCGCCGTCCTTGTAGAACTTGCCGAAAAACTCGAGGCACTGCAGACGCAGGTCATGCACATAGCAGCCCAGGAGGTTCAGCCCAAAGTTCAGCGCGTGCCCGACCAGGAAGATGATGGCAAACACCAACAGGTTGTTCGCAATACCGCCGATGGTATTGAAAACGGTGGCAATGACGCTTCCGGCGAGCATCAGCGCCATAATACGGGTATAGGAAAGAATATCGCCGAACCAGCCGGTCACCGTGCTGTAAAGCGTGCCGAAAATGCTGGTAAACTTTCCAAAGCCGGTTGCCCCGCGCGTACCACCGTACAGGATCATGACGACACCGACGATCAGTACAGCCTTCCCGGCGATTTCGGGGATCTGGGGCGCTACACCCGTCTTATTCAGCGCAAAGAGGATGATGCCGATCAGCGTTACCCAAAGGGCGCCCTCTTCCCAGACGGCAGAGGCGATATCGCCCTTCTTGCATTTCTCGACCGCGCTGATGAGCATGCCCGCGTTCAGGTGGATGATGCCCAGGGCCATCGAGCCGATCAGAATCATGGTAGTATCACCCATCGGCGTAAAGACGCTGGGCAGGACGCCCCAGCCCTCGGGCTTGCCGAGAATTTTGCCGACCTGCTCAAGCGCATCCCCGAAGAAGCCGCCTGTGAGGGCGCCAATGATAAAGGTCGAGATGCCGCAGTAGAGCAGCAGCCTGCAGAAGGACAGTGACCCTCTGCGCGGTTTGATCTTCGCCATAGCGACGACCGCCGCGATCATCATCACCAGGCCGTATCCCATGTCCGCCATCATCAGCCCGTAGAACAGGATGAAGAAGGGCGCCATCAGCGGGTTCGGGTCAACCCCGTCATAGGCCGGGAGTGAATACATATTTGTGACCATGTTCAGCGCATCGGTCACACGGTTGTTCTTCAGCTGGACCGGGACATCGGGATACTCATCCGGGCTCGGATCTTCCGTCTCCCAGGCACAGCCATAGTTTTCGAGCAGCGAGGCGAGCTCCTTTTCCTTCTCGGCCGGAACCCAGCCCTGCATGATGACAGTGCTGTCCATGCCCATCAGTCTGCCTTCGGCCTCCGCGCGCACGGCGGCTGCACCGGCGACATCCGAGGCCAGCTTCAGCTCATCCCGCGAAGAGGCACGCCTGACGATCTCGTCCCGGACGCTCTCCTTCTCCTGTGCCAGGACCGCAAGCCGGTTTTCGGCCTCCTCGGCAGTCCGTGCAGCGGTCTCCCCTTCTCCGTTGAAGCTGACAGCCGTAAAACCGAAGGGGCGCAGCTTTTCCTGAACGGCCTGCTGCGCCTCACGGATGCAGACAAGCAGCACGTAGTTGGTGGATTTATCCCCTGAAATGCGGAAAAGCTCGGCCTCGTCCGAGGCCTCCTCCACAGCGGCTGAGACCGCGCTCAGGTCCACCCGGGCCGGAATCGAACCCCACAGAATCACGCTTCTTTCCGTAGAGACCGTGTTCAGAGGCAGGTCCAGGTCCAGCCACGGCCGAACGGATTCGATCAGACCGTTCTGGCGGTTTTCCTCCGCGGTAAGCCGTTTGATTTTCTCTTCGAGGCCGTTGATCTCGGCGGCTTTCTCCTGCGCAGACTTCAGAACCGACGCGTCAAGAAGCGTATCCACCTCAACCTGAGGCTTCGCACTGAGCAGCGGCTTCTTCTCGGGAGCGTAGCGATCCAGAAGGGCAATCGCGTTCTGGATGGCATTCTGCGTACTGCGAAGCGTCAGGGTGTCAGCACTCTCCTGGTACAGCCCTTTCTCGCGCAGCCTGTCGTCCATCACGGCGAATTCCACGCAGCCGAAGCGCTCAAGATCCCGTAGAAGCCGGTCTTTTTCAGCACGGATGACCATCAGCCTCAGTTTTTTCATCTTTACGATCGCCATGTCAAGTGCCCGTAATCCTTTCCACGACCAGCGCAGCAGCCTTCTCGAGCTTTCCTTCGGCCGCTTTTCGAAGCGACTCTGCCTCCGAAAGGATCTCGGCATCCAGCGCCGCGGTCTTTTCGGCAGTCTGTTTGTCCGCCTTCTTACGCAGTTCCTTCAGTTCGTTTTCCGCTCTGGTACCCGCCGCCTCAAGAGCCGCCTTTCCGGCAGCTTCCGCATCAGCCAGCATCTGCCTTGCCTGCGCCTCCGCTTGCGCGACGCGCGCTTTCGCCAGGTTTTCCGCCTCACTGATGCCCTTGATTGCTTCAAACGACATCGGCACACCTCCCTTTTGTATGATTTACTGGATTCTCTGTTTTTTCGTACGGTTTACGCCGGGAAAATGTGGATTTTACATGAATCATTATACTCTGATTCTGTGTATGATGCAAGTATTATACCGATCTTCTTATAACAAAAAGAGACACAAACTGTTGTGGTTCTGCAAATAATAAACTCATTATATCTTGGTGTTAAAATCTTGTCAAATAGCTTTCAAAGATTTTTATCATATTTTTTTCGTATGGTAACCGGTATCTTCCGCGTATCCCTCTCCCATATAAAAAACATGCCCGCAGTCCGGGATTTCTCCCGGGCTGCGGGCATGCTGCAGTCAGTTAAAGCCGAACAGTTTCTGCGCCGCACGGTAACCGATGCGTACGAGAGGAAAGCTCAGTCTGTTCGGAAGCGCCGTCACGGCACGGGCAGGGTGCCGCAGCGCAGGCGCGGAGGTGAGATACCGATACGCCGTCGGATACTTCTCTCTGATCTCAGAGAGGAAATCCAACACCTGCCGCTCGTCCTCCTTCTTTCCGGTCTGCAGCAGGAAGGCGTAGGTTGCCGAGGTGATGACTTCCATATAGAACAGGATATACTCTCTGTGCCGCGGGTTTTCAATCCGATCCGGGTCTACGCTGCTGAGCATGATGCGGTTGATGCGAAGCTGCTGATCCAGGCGGCTCAGCATGACCGCTTCGTTGACCGACTGGTCCGGCCGGCCGATGCAGTAGTGGTACAGATCCACATCCAGATAATACAGCGTCTTCACCTGCGCCATGGGGACATAGGCATAGATGTTATCCACATAAAAGGTATGTTCGGGAAGCGTCAGACCGCTGTTTTTCACAAGCTCGGTACAGTAGGTGATGGCGTGCATCAGAAAATAGGATCCCGGGTGAAAGCGGCCGACCTCATCCCAGGTGATTATCCTTCCGGCAGGGACGGTGCTGCGGTAGGCGATCAGTTTCCGTTTTCCGTTCTCACCGTGGTCGTACAGATAGTTGGTGACGACGAGATCCGCACAGCTTCCGGAGCGCTTCATCTCCTCCAGCGCATCCAGAAGCTTTTTCAGCGCCTCTTCCTCTACCCAGTCGTCCGAATCCACCACCTTGAAATACAGCCCCTGTGCCTCATGCAGGCCGGTCATCACCGCAGGGCCATGACCGCCGTTTTCCCTGTGGATCGCCCTGACCAGACCGGGATAACGGGCAGCGTATTCCTCCGCGATGTGCAGGGTCTCATCGGTGGAACCGTCGTCCACAATCAGCAGCTCCAGCCGCTCGCCGCCTTTCAGCAGGCTTTCCACGGCCCGGGCCATGTACGCCTGAGAATTGTAGCACGGGACGGTAACCGTCAGAAGTTTTTCCATTGTTCTCCTTTCCGAGTCTGATATTACAGGGCAGCCGCTCCCTGTTCACAGGGCAGTTCATCACGCACAGCGGCAGCCTTTTCATACAGATTGATGTTTCGTATTGTACCTTAGCGTCCCTCTTTCCGTCAATATGCTTTTTCTCTGTCTTCCCTTGCCGGGGGTGCTGTGATATAATTCCCCGGAACGGAGAGATCGGAATCTGAGAAAGGATGCATCTTGTTGACAGTCTGGAAGAAAAAGTCATTCTGGGCAGGGATTCTGCTGCTGCTTGTCCTGGGCGCAGCCGCCATCCGGATCATCCGGAGAGAGCTGAACGGTCAGGACCTTCCCGCGCTCCTTCGGCAGGCCGACCGCGGCCTGCTGCTGCTCTGCCTTGTCTGTATGGCCGTCTATGCCGTGTGCGATGCGTGGAACATCTCGCGCTGTCTGCGTCTGTCCGGGGATCGGATCCGGCCTGTTCAGGCTCTCCGTTATGCTTTTGCCGGTTTCTTCTTCAGCTCGGTTACGCCTTCTTCCACCGGCGGGCAGCCGGCTCAGCTTTATGATATGGGCCGGGACGGAATCCCGCTTTCCCACGGGGCTTTCGCGCTGCTCTGCGCGCTGCTCAGCTATCAGGCGGTCTCCGTTGTATTCGGCCTTTTCGGCGCCGTCTTCTCACCGATCAGCCTCTTTTCCCTCCCCGGGCATCTCTCCTGGCTTTTTCTCCTCGGTTTCGGCATCAATCTGCTGCTCGTCTTCTTCCTGTTTTCCATCCTGTTTTCCAGAAAGCTGTCCGCCTTTTTTGCATCCGTCGGGCTCCGCCTGATCAGACACTTACCCCGGTTTTCTTCCTCCCGGGGCAGTGTTCTGCGTTTCTTCGCATCCTATCGCCGCGTCGCCCGGCTCATGAAGCAGCACCCGGACGTGTTCCGCCGGATGCTGCTCACCACCGGTGTGCAGCTCCTGCTTTATCACTCGATCCCGTTTCTGTGCTGCCGCGCGCTGGGCATCGGCGATCTGCAGTGGTTTCCCTGCTTCTGCACACAGGCGCTTCTCTTCATTTCGGTGTCCTCTCTCCCCTTTCCCGGTGCCGCCGGCATCACGGAGTACGGATATACCCTGTTCTATGCCCGGCTGATTCCGAAGGGGATGATCGGCAGTGCCCTGCTGCTCTCCCGCTGCTTCAGCTTCGTCATCCCCCTCGCCGTCAGCGGCCTCTGCCTGCTGCTGCCGTACCGGC
>ONGJ01000088.1 GCA_900317375.1 uncultured Eubacteriales bacterium | reverse complement strand
TCTGATACCACGGCTCTTTCGAGATGCCTTCAGTTAGCTGAAACTGTAAAAACCGGAATCGGAGCAAATTGCCTCTTGACAAAGGTCATTACATATCAGATCGGAAAACCAGGACCTGGTTCATAGAAACAAAATATGCGCGGTGCAGTGCTTTGGTGCGAGGTGAAATGTACTCTTCCGCGCAATTGCAGAAAGCTGTAGTCGGGCGCTCCAACGAAGCCGGTCAGATCAGGTTGGTGTAGCCCATGAGGAAGCGGTCGACCTCGATGGCGGCGGCCCGGCCCTCGGCGATCGCGTGGACGACCAGCGACTGGCCGCGGTGCATGTCGCCGGCCGGGCTCCGTCCTGACGGTTTTGTCGCGCTCAACGCCGAAGGCCTCGCAGACATCCGCCCGGCAGCCGGCAAAGCCCGTCGCGCCGATGAGCAGCTCGCAGGGCAGGCGCGTGCCGTCTTTGGTGACGATGCCGGTGAGGGCGCCGCTTTCATCCGTCTCGAGCGAGGCGACGCTCTGCCGGAAGACGCGCGGGTCGGAACCGAACAGCGCCTCGGCCTCCTCCTGGGCATAGTCCCGGGGCAGATTGCCGTCGGCGTCCAGGTAGTCTTCCCTTCCCCGCCGGACCAGCTGGAGCACGCCCCGGCAGCCCTGGCGGATGCAGGTGGCGACGCAGTCGCTGGCGGTGTTGCCGGTGCCGATGACGACGACCTGCTTCCCTTCCGCGGTCGGGACAGCGGACTCGACCCCGTACTGCTGCCGGTCCACGGCGGCATGGAGAAAGTCCATGGCATAGTATACACCCTGCACCCCCGCCGTGTCCACACCGAGATCCCGCGGCTGTTCGGCACCGCAGCAGAGGACGACGGCGTCGAACTCGCGGCTGAGGCGCCCGGCGATGGCGGGGTCCGAGGCGTCCAGGCCGGTCACGAAGGTCACGCCCTCGTCGGTCATCAGGTCGATGCGGCGCCGGACAAGCTCCTTCGGCAGCTTCATATTGGGGATGCCGTAGGCGAGGATGCCCCCGGCGCGGGGGTGCTTTTCGATGACGGTCACGCTGTGGCCGCGGTGGTTCAGCTGGTCCGCCGCGGCAAGCCCCGCCGGGCCGGAGCCCACGACCACGATGTTCTTGCCCGAGACGTTGCGCGTGAAGCGCGGCTTCATCAGGCCGTTTGCAAAGGCGTATTCGATGATGCTGCGCTCGTTGTCATGCACGGTGATCGGCTCGTCATGCAGGCCGCAGGTGCAGGCCTGCTCGCAGAAGGCGGGGCAGACGCGGCCGGTGAACTCGGGGAAGTTGTTGGTCTTCAGCAGGCGGGCCAGAGCGTGGCCGTAGTTGCCGTCCATGAGCATGTCGTTCCACTCGGGGATCAGGTTGTGCAGCGGGCAGCCGAGCTGCTTTCCCTCAAAGAGGACGCCCGCCTGGCAGAAGGGCACGCCGCAGTTCATGCACCGCGCGCCCTGTTCCAGCCTCTGCGCACCCTCGACGGGGACATAGATGTCCTCCCAGTCGGCGGCGCGCTCGAGGGGCGGGCGGCGCCTGTTCTCACAGCGCGGATATTCCATAAACCCTGTCGGTTTTCCCATTTTCAAGGCCCTCCTTTCAATGCCTGACGGCGGCGGTAAAGGCTTCGATCTCGGCCTGCTCGCGGCTTTCGCCCTTGCCCTCGAGGGCGGCGATGGCGGCGATCATGCGCTCGTAATCGCGGGGGATGATCTTTTTGAACGAGGGGATAAACTCCTCAAAGTGCGCGAGGATGGCTTTGCCCTTTTCCGAGCCCGTGGCCTCGACATGCTGGCGGATCAGGGACTCGAGCTCCTGGATATCGTGGAGCTCCTTCAGGGTGGACATCACGAGGCCGGTTTTGTTCAGGCGCGTATAGAGGTCGTGCTTTTCGTCCAGCACGTAGACGATGCCGCCGGACATGCCGGCCGCGAAGTTTTTGCCCGTGGCGCCCAGGATGACGACCCGGCCGCCGGTCATGTATTCACAGCCGTGGTCCCCCACGCCCTCGACCACCGCCGAGGCGCCGGAGTTGCGGACACAGAAGCGCTCGCCGGCCACGCCGGCGATGAAGGCCTTGCCCGAGGTGGCGCCGTAGAGGGCCACGTTGCCGACGATGATGTTTTCATCGGCCCGAAAGCGGCTGGCTTTGGGCGGGTACAGCACCAGCTTGCCGCCGGAGAGGCCCTTGCCGAAGCCGTCGTTGCTGTCGCCTTCCAGGCGCAGGGTCAGGCCCTTGGGGATGAAGGCGCCGAAGGACTGGCCGCCTCCGCCGCGGCACTGGATGACATAGCTGTCCTCGGGCAGGCTGTCGCCGCAGGCGCGGGTGATCTCTGAGCCGAAGAGGGTGCCGAAGGCGCGGTCCGTGCTCGAGACGTCGACCTTCAGCTTTCCGCGGCGGCTGCCGGTCAGCGAGGGGCCGAGCTTTTCCATCAGGATGCTGCAGTCCTTGGTTTCGGAGAGCTTGAAGCGGTAGACCGCCTCGGGTGCGAAGTGCGGGACGTCTTCGCCGAAGGGGTTGACGAGCAGGGCCGAGAGGTCCACCGTCTCGGCGCGGGGGGTAATGCGCTTTTCGCGCACGGTGAGCAGGTCGCTGCGCCCCACCAGCTCGTCCACGGTGCGCACGCCCACCAGGGCCATGCACTCGCGCATTTCCTGGGCCACGAAGCGCATGAAGTTCATCACATATTCCGGCTTGCCGGCAAAGCGGGCGCGCAGCTTCGGGTTCTGGGTCGCGACGCCCACGGGGCAGGTGTCCAGGTTGCAGACGCGCATCATGCAGCAGCCGAGGGTAATCAGCGGGGCGGTGGCAAAGCCGAATTCCTCGGCGCCCAGCATGCAGGCCACAGCCACGTCGCGGCCGGTCATCAGCTTGCCGTCGGTCTCGATGACGACCTGTTCGCGCAGGCCGTTTTTCACCAGGGTCTGGTGCGCCTCGGCGACGCCCAGCTCCCAGGGCAGGCCGGCGTTATGGATGGAGGACAGGGGGGCGGCGCCGGTGCCGCCGTCATAGCCCGAGATGAGGACCACCTGGGCGCCCGCCTTGGCCACGCCGCAGGCGACGGTGCCGACCCCGGCCTCCGAGACCAGCTTGACACTGATGCGGGCATGGCGGTTGGCGTTTTTCAGGTCGAAGATGAGCTGGGCGAGGTCCTCGATGGAATAGATATCGTGGTGCGGCGGCGGACTGACCAGCGAGACCCCCGGCGTCGAGCAGCGCGTGCGGGCGATCCAGGGATAGACCTTGCTGCCGGGCAGGTGGCCGCCTTCGCCGGGCTTGGCGCCCTGAGCCATTTTGATCTGCAGCTCCTGCGCGCTGTTGAGGTAGGCGCTGGTCACGCCGAAGCGGCCGGAGGCGATCTGCTTGATGGCTGAGCAGCGCAGGGGGTCGTTCAGGCGGTCCGGGGTCTCGCCGCCCTCGCCCGAGTTGGACTTGCCGCCCAGGGTGTTCATGGCGACGGCGAGGCACTCGTGCGCCTCCTGCGAGATCGAGCCGTAGCTCATCGCGCCGGTTTTGAAGCGTTTGACGATGCTCTCGACCGGTTCGACCTCGTCCAGGGGCACGCCGCCGTCGGGGTCGGGCTTCAGGTCCAGCAGGCCCCGCAGGGTATGGGGGACCTCGAGGTTGTCCACCATCGAGGTGTACTGCTTGAAGGCCGTGTAGTCGCCCTCGCGGGTGGCCTTCTGGAGCAGCCTGATGGTGAGGGGGTTGTACATATGGTCCTCCGCCGCGGGGCCGGAGCGCAGCTTGTGCGTGCCCACGGCGTTGAGGGTGGTGTCGATGCCGAGGCCGAGGGGCTCGAAGGCCTGGTCGTGCTTCCACTCGACGCCTTCGTCGATCTCCTCCATGCCGATGCCCTCGACACGGCTGACGGTGTCGGTGAAGTAGCGGTCGATGACCCGGCTGCTGATGCCGACGCACTCAAAGATCTGAGCCGCCTGGTAGGACTGGATCGTCGAGATGCCCATTTTGGAGGCGATCTTCACGATGCCGCCGAGGATGGCGCGGTCATAGTCGTCGATGGCGGCGCCCGCGTCCTTGTCCAGCATGTTCAGGCTGACCAGCTCCTCGATGCACTCCTGGGCAAGGTAGGGGTTGATGGCCTGGGCGCCGTAGCCGAGAAGCGTGGCAAAGTGGTGCACGGTGCGGGGTTCGGCGCTTTCGAGGATCAGGGAGAGGGCCGTCCGCTTTTTGGTGCGGACAAGATATTTCTGGATGGCCGAGACCGCCAGCAGCGAGGGGATGGCGACGTGGTTTTCGTCCACGCCGCGGTCCGAGAGGATCAGGATGTTCGCCCCCTGCTTGTAGGCCCGGTCGCAGGCGACAAAGAGGCGCTCGACCGCGCTTTCCAGCGGCGTGCACTTGTAATACAGCAGCGAGATCGTGGCCACCTTCAGCCCGGGGCTGTCCATGTGGCGGATCTTCATCAGGTCGACGCTGGTGAGGATGGGGTTCTGGATCTGCAGGACCGTGCAGTTTTCGGCCCGCTCCTCCAGCAGGTTCCCGGACGAGCCGAGGTACACCGCCGTGTCGGTCACGATCTGCTCGCGGATGGCGTCGATGGGCGGGTTCGTCACCTGGGCGAAAAGCTGCTTGAAGTAGCTGAAGAGCGGCTGGCGAGCCTCCGAGAGCACGGCGAGCGGAATGTCGGTGCCCATGGAGGCGATGGGCTCGGCGCCGGTTTTCGCCATGGGCAGGATGGAGTCCTTGACATCCTCATAGGTGTAGCCGAAGGCCTTGTAGAGCTTGTCCCGCAGGACCTGGCTGTGCTTTTCGACCTTCAGGTTGGGGATGGGCAGGTCCTCGAGATGCACCAGGTGGGCGTCCAGCCACTCGCCGTAGGGGCTCTGCTCGGCATAGCGGCGCTTGATCTCCTCGTCCTCGACCACGCGCTTCTGCACGGTGTCGACCAGCAGCATGCGCCCAGGCTGGAGACGGGATTTTTTCACGATATCGGCGGACGGGAGATCCAGGACGCCGACCTCGGAGGAGAGGATCAGGTAATCATCCCGCGTGCGGTACCAGCGGCAGGGGCGCAGGCCGTTGCGGTCCAGCACCGCGCCCACGCTGTCGCCGTCGGAGAAGACGATGGCGGCCGGGCCGTCCCAGGCCTCGAGCATGGTGGCGTAATACTGATAGAAGTCCTTTTTCGCCTGCGACATCTTGCGGTCGTTGGCCCAGGGCTCGGGGATCGTCATCATCACGGCCTGGGGGAGCTCGATGCCGTTCATCATGAGAAACTCGAGGGTGTTGTCCAGCATGGCCGAGTCCGAACCGCGCTGGTCCACCACCGGGAGGATGCGGTCCATATCCTCGTCGCTGATGACCGGCGAGTGCATGGTCTCCTCCCGGGCGAGCATGCGGTCCACGTTGCCGCGGATGGTGTTGATCTCGCCGTTGTGCATGATGTAGCGGTTGGGGTGGGCCCGCTCCCAGCTGGGGTTGGTGTTGGTGGAAAAGCGCGAGTGGACCATGGCCATGGCGCTTTCGCAGTCCGGGTCCTGCAGGTCGCGGTAAAAGCGGCGGAGCTGGTCCACCAGGAACATGCCCTTGTAGACGACCGTGCGGCTGGAGAAGGAGGCGATATAGGTGCCGATGTCGCTCTGCTCGAACTCGCGGCGGATGATGTAGAGCAGGCGGTCAAAGTCCAGCCCCTCGCGGACATGCTCGGGGCGGCGGACAAAGCACTGCTGGATGCAGGGCATGGCGTCCCGCGCCGTCCTGCCCAGGACCTCGGGGCAGACGGGGACCTCGCGCCAGCCGAGGAACTCGACCCCGTGCCGGGCCACGATGATCTCCAGCATTTTGCGCGCCTGGAGGCGCCGGAGGGTGTCCTGCGGGAAAAAGAACATGCCGACGCCGTAGCTGCGGGCGGCGCCCAGGTCGTCCAGGCCGAGCTCGGCGGCGGCTTTGACCATCAGCTTGTGGGGGATCTGCATCATCAGGCCGACGCCGTCGCCGGTCTCGCCGCAGGCGTCCTTGCCGGCGCGGTGCTGCAGCTTTTCGACGATCTTGAGTGCGTCGTCCACCGTGCGGCGGCTCTGCTCGCCGCGGATGCTGATGACGGCGCCGATGCCGCAGGCGTCGTGCTCAAACGACTCCCGGTACAGCGGGAAATCCGTATGTTTTCTCTCCATGTCTGCCTCCCCGATCTTCTGTCTCCCGGATATGCAAAGGACCCCCCTGCAGGCCGCAGGCGGTCCTTTGCATATCGCTTGGAAAAAATTTTTTTGATTATACCACAGCGGGCGGGAGAAGCGCAAGGGCACACCGCAGGTCTTTGCGCCTCACCATACGCTTTTCCTTCCCGCCGCCATACGCCGGGCGTATGATGGGGCCTTACAGCAGGCCGAGGTAGCAGTCCTGGCTTTCCACTTCCGAATACAGGACCGCGCCGCCGGGGCCGAAGTCATAGACGCAGATGACGCCGCGCAGCTTGTCGTCGGGCAGGAAGTCCGAAAGCCGGTCCGGGAAGACGTCAAAGCCGGCCTCATCAAAGCGGCAGTCCGGCGTGCCCTGGTAGAAGGCCGCGTAGAAGATGCCGGACTCGACCAGGTCCTGGAAGAAGTGGCTGCCGTAGCTCAGCTCGGGGCGCAGGCCGTGCGAGCAGTAGGCCAGCTCGCACATGCTGGCGAAGTGGTTGATCTCCGCAAAGCGCACGGGCACGCCGAGGCTGGGCGTTGTGGTGCCCCAGCGGCCCGGGCCGATCAGGATGGCGTTCTGGCCGCGCAGCTGCTGGTTCAGCTCGCCCACGGCGCGGGCGACAGCATACTTCTGCTGCTCGGGCAGCGAGAGATAGGGCTCGACCTTGACGAAGACCGCGTAGCGGACCGGGATGGAGGCATTGCCGCCCATAAAGTTGCCGCGGATCTGCCAGAGCATGCCCTTCACCCTGGGCCTGACGCCGGCCTGGCCGAGACCGCTGGTCTGGATGGTGCGGCACTGGAGCAGGTTCACCCGGTATTCGCCCTGGGCGTTGAAGTTGCAGGCGTACTCGATGTCCACGGGGTAGTTGTACTTTTCCTCGACGAGGGCCATGATGCGCTTCATGGTATTGGGGAAGTCCGTGCGGCGCAGCAGCTTCTGGAAGTTGACGATGTCCGGCACGGGCTCGTTATAGAGGCCCATCTCGCGGAAGCGGGCCGCCGCAGCGGTGTCCGGCTCCATGAACAGGGCGGGGTCCGTGTGCATCGAGTACTTGCTGAGCTGTTCGATTGGGAGGGTGACGAAGGCGTTTTCGGTCAGGCTGATCACATCGACCTTGTGCTGGCTGTAGCGGTATTCGTCGCCGTATTCCACCATCTGCGGAGCGGCCGGGGCGTTCAGGTTGACAAAGCGGGCGTAGTCGTCCGCCTCCCGGTCCACCGCGCGGGTGCCCATGCCGAAGACCATCCGCAGCATGCCGCTGTTTTCTTCGTTGGCCTTCGGGCCGCTGACATACAGGTTTTTGGAATGGCCGACGCCGCCCAGGTGCGGGTAATAATAATCGCCGTGAACATCACCGCAGACGCGCATGACCAGCAGGGCCATCTGCTCGTCCCGGTCCAGCAGATGCCGATCCGCACGGTAGCGGATCGCCTCGGGGCTGACGGTGCTGGCGTAGACGGTGCGCACGGCGTCCTCAAAGACCTGATAGCGCTCTTCCAGGGTGCCCTGGTTGGGGCAGAACACGCTTTCGTATTTGCCGGCAAAGGCGTTGCCGATGCCGTCCTCCAGCAGTGAGCTGGAGCGGACGATGATGGGCGACTGGCCGAAATACTCGAGCATGGAGAGGAACTGCTCCTTGATGCCGGGCATGAATTCGCCGTGAAGCAGGCGTTCGCGGAATTCCGGGGCGATGCGGATATAGTCGTCCGGCTCGATCATCCGGGTGCGCAGCTCCCAGGTGTTGTTCTGCACGGCATAGGTGTAAAAGACGTCGGCGCCGATGAAGTACGAGTCATGCGGCTCGATGCGCCGGGCATAGAACTCAGGGTCCGTATCGCGGATGATATGGCGTGCCAGCAGCATGCCGACGGCTTTGCCGCCGATGCAGCCGGTGCCGATCTCGCGGCGCTTGATCTCCATCAGGTCCCGAACCGAGAAGTACTGCCGGCAGAGGCCCAGGCGCTGGGGTTCGGTGCCCAGCAGGCAGCGGAGGATATTCTCTTTCAGGGCGACGCCGTCGGCGTCGGTGGGTTCGGGGTTGTCGGCGCGTACCGAGTCGAACATGCTGTCCCAGCAGTCGCGCCGCTCGCCGGTCTGGGTGAAGATGTCAAAGATGGCATAGGTGTCGCTGCTGGAGGTGATGGTCTCGCAGCGCGTGCCGGAAATGCGGAGCGGGAAGAACATGTTTTTGGCGGTCCGGCCGCTGGCCTTGACCGGGTGGATATAGGTGCAGCCGTCCAGCGTCCGGATGTTCAGCAGCACCGAGGTGGCGTGCCGGATGCGCGAGATCGTCTCGTAGATGTGCCGCTCGTACCGCAGGGCCATGTAGCACAGCGCGCCGCGTGCGGCGATGAACTCGCAGGTCAGGCAGAAGAAGTTGCAGATCATCAGGTCCGAGAACCAGTAGCGCTGCAGGTCCGACAGACAGTCAAACAGGAAGAAGCTGTCCTCGGGCTCGGTCGAGACGATGCGGTGGACCTGCACGGCAAAGGTTTCAAAGCCGACGGTGGGGTCCAGCTCGATGCATTTGATGTTGGCGCCCCGCGCCTTCAGTAGCTCGGTATGGACCAGCTCCTCGTGGTCCCCGAAGCGCAGATAGATCATCGTATAATCGCCGATATCCTCGATCTGCCAGGTCACCGTATCGCCGGTCCTGAGCCTGTCGATTGCCTCATCCAGTCCCTGAATGCCTGTGCTGACCACGTTTTTGTTTTCCATAGTTGCGGCCTCCCGTCGGTTTATTTTATTGATACAGTCTTATTATCGTCATCTCCGATGCTTTTCTTTGTTTTCATTATGCACAGGCTGATTCGCTGTGTCAAGCAGTCATATTCCCGGGGCGGCAGGTTTTTCACATCTGTGTTTGATTTGTGCCAGACGATGTGGTAAAGTATGATGTTGTCCGAAAGCAAAAAGACGCTTTGGGCAGAAAGACGATCCAGTTTAAGCTTTAAGAAGGATGATGGGAAAGAAATGAGAAAAAGACTGGTCAGTATTCTTTTTATAATCGCCCTGCTGTTCTCGCTGATGGTGCCTGCGTTTGCAGACGCAGAACCGCCGGCAGAGACGCCCGCGGCCGCGGAAGATGCGCCTGCGGAAGCAGTCCCGGCAGAAGCGGCCCCGGCGGAGCCGCCGGCAGAGACGGGCGGCGGTGAAGGCGCTGCTGCAGATCTGCCGGATTCGGCGCCTGCTAACGAGAACGCGCCTGCACCGGCAGCGGCACCGACCGAACCGGCACCTGCACCGGCAGCAGCGGAGATCGCCCCGGCGCCGGCAGCATCTGCCCCGGCGGCGGCGGACAGCAACAATACCCCGGCAGCGGCACCTGCGGCAGCAAATGACAGCGCCCCTGCAGCGGCGGCGAATGACGCTGCGGGTTCGTCTGCACCGGTGACAAAAGCAGCGGCTGCACCGGCGGCTGCTGAACCTGCCGCTGCGGACAGTGCGGGTGAGGCGAACGCCGAAGGCGGGCAGGAAAAGGCTACAGAGACACCGGCAGAGTCCGCGCAGGGCGGCAGCGGGGACGGGACCCCTGCCGACGGGCAGAAGGAATCCTCTGAAGAAGCAGCGGGCGAGGATGAAAAGAAGTCCGCTGAGGAAGAGGGCGAGGACGATAAGGAACCCGCCGAAGAAGAGGGCAAGGGCGAGAACGAGCCCGCCGAAGAAGAGGGCAAGGACGAGAACGAGCCCGCCGAAGAAGAGGATGAGGACCTGGCCCTCGGCGGGTCGCTGACCGGCGAGGATGGTCTGAAAGACGCGGAACAGACCGAGGGCGGAGCGGACTCTGACGGCGGGGATGCCGGGCTGGAGACGGTCGGCGGCGCCCAGGCGGCCGGTTCGGGCCAGAGCAGCGACATCTACACCCTCATACAAAATATCAACGCCGGAACGGAGCTGACCGCGTACATCGCCGGTATGACCGCTGAAACCAGGCAGAGCATGATCGACATCCTGCAGGCGTCCCTCAACCAGGCCATAAAGGATAACAAACCTCTCAAGATCACGGATGTCGCGCTTCCCGATGCGGAAAAATACATGCTGTCAGGCTATGACGAGCTGCTGTGCTGGGCAGCGACGGCGGCGAACATGCTGTGGACCTCACAGATCGCCCAGCAGTCCATCAACCCGGCGACCAACACCAACTTCCAGACGGTCGACGAGGTCTTCGACTATTTCCGCACCGTCTTTACGGACCAGGTCGGACGGCCGGACGGCGCTCTCAGCGTCTTTCTGAAGGGTACCTACCCCTTCCAGAACAGCGCGGGGCTTTCCCAGCTGAAGGATCCGGGCAGCGTAAGCAAACGGCTGCCGGATGAGATCCAAACCCCCGATTTCGGCCTTTTCAACCTGCAGGGGGAGAATGTCAAGGACATTGCCGCATTTGAAAAGCTCGATATTCAGTCCCTGGGCGTGCTGCTGCACAGCTATGACAACGTGGATAAGAAAATGGGCAGCCTGGCCCACTGGGTTACCAGCCCGGGCATCATCATCGATAACACAAAGACCGGGCTCGAGCGCTTCAAGGCCATCATGATCGCGGACTCGGACAATGACCCGATAAACGGGGACGACAGCATTCCGAATGCCGAGAAGGCCGCCAAGGCCGCCAAGGCACCGAACTCGTATACCGTTTACCCGCTGACACTGAAAACCTACAGCACCATCGGTCAGCGGTGGACCATCCCCTTCTACACCAGGCCGGATCAGAGCGATTTTGACGTGCTGATCGACTGGGTCGCCTATGTGGCCTCGATCAATCCGGCGTCGAAAGAGTCGGAGGATATTCTGCCCGGAGATGAGGACGGCTGGGACGACGACGGCTGGGACGAGGACGACTGGGACTATGAGTGGGAATATGACGAAGATGACGAGGATGAGCCCGCGCCGGCATCCGAGGGCAGCGCAAACGGCCCATCCATAGCGATTATTCCGGCCGATTTCAACTGGGACGATTTTGACTGGGATGATTTCGACTGGGAAGACTATGACTGGGAAGACATGGACATGGACGAACTGGATGAATTTCTGGATGCTGTGCCGGCAGACCGGCTTCCGGAGCTGATCGCCCTGGCAAAGGAACAGGACGGCGGGAGCGGCTTCCTGGAGGCTGTCAAGAATCGGATGGCCGAGATGAATCTTGAGATCTTCTCCCCCGCGGACTGGAAATACAGCCTCTCGAAGGACGGGACCTTCCTGGTCGTCGTGCGGACAGACCTGACGCAGCTGCTCAATGTTCTGCTGGACGGCAGGCTGCTGACCGAGTATCAGAAGGACTTTGAAGTGATCGACGAGAACACGGGCACCTTCCTGCTGGTATTCAGCAAGGATGTCATGCAGAGCCTGGAAGCGGGCGAGCACACCCTGACACTGGAGATTAACGGCATCGGCGAGCTGGTCAGGACCATCTCTGTCGTGAAATAAACAAAAAAAGAAGCGGGGGGAACCCCGCTTCAGCTTTCTGTGGGAAGGCGATTCTCGCGCAGGATCCGGAGGAAGACCTCCGCGATCTCCGGGTCAAACTGGCGTCCTTTGTTGGTTTCGATCTCTTCGATGATGCGCTCTTTCGAGAGCTTGTTCCTGTACACGCGGTTGGTGTTCATGGCATCGAAGGAGTCGGCGACGCAGATCATCCTCGCGATCAGGGGGATGTCCTCGCCGGCCCGGCCCTCGGGATAGCCCTTTCCGTTATATCGCTCGTGATGGTAGAGAGCGCCCTCCCCCGCGTTTTTCAGGCCCTTGAAGTGACTGAGGATTTCCCCGCCGCGTACGGTGTGGGATTTGATGACCTCAAACTCCTCGTCGGTGAGCCTGCCCGGTTTCGTCAGGATGCTGTCGGGCACGCCGATCTTGCCGCAGTCATGCAGCAGTGCGATATAATAAATACGGTCAAGCTCTTCGCCCGCATATCCCATCTCGTCGGCGATGCACCTTGTATAGACGGCTACTCTTTTGGAGTGGCCGTTTGTATAGGGGTCCTTGGCATCGATGAAGCCGGTGAAGGTCTCGATGGATTCGTTGATGATGACATTGTCCCGCTCATGCCGCTCATTGTATTTCTTGATCTGGGCCGTGGTGATCGAGAAGGCGAGCGCGGCAACCAGCCAGACCGCGAGGCCGGCCAGTGAGACCCAGAAGAGCGGCTCGCCGGTCAGCAGGCGGTGGAAGGTAAAGTCCAGCGCCAGGGAGGAATCCTCGATGGACGCGCCGATGGGGACGTACATGATAAAGCCCGGTGTGGTTCCCTCATTGGCCTTGATGGGGATTTCCATGGCATTCATGCCGGTGCTGGGGTAATAGACCAGGTAATCGCCGTCCTTCATGGCGAT
>ONGJ01000012.1 GCA_900317375.1 uncultured Eubacteriales bacterium | reverse complement strand
AAGGAGGAAACGTCATGGACGGTGGAAGTAGTACCGGCACGTCAGCAGGCCGAAGTAAACCGCACATACGCCCTGTCTGTGCGTTTCCCGTGAAAAGATAAACAGAGACTTCGGTCTGCGTGTCGGGCTTCCTTGCCTGGACGAAATCCAAAAAAGGAGGTACCCCGATGGCAGTACGCAATGTTACCCTGGATAAGACGATCAGAAAACTGCTGAATGAGAAGAAGTATCAGACCCTGAAGGATATCCTGGTCACCCTGGAACCGGCGGACATTTCAGCTGTTTTTGAAGAGCTGGACGAGGAGCAGATGACCCTGCTGTTCCGCCTGCTTCCCAAGGAGCTCGCCGCCGAGACCTTTGCCGAACTGGAACCCGAATCGCAGGAGCTTCTGATCCGCGGCTTTTCCGACAGAGAGCTGCGGGAGGTCGTGAACGAACTCTATGTAGACGACGCCGCCGATCTGGTCGAGGAAATGCCGGCCAATGTCGTCAAGCGCATTCTGGCACAGGCCGACCCGCAGATGCGCAAGGAGATCAACCAGGTCCTCCGATATCCGGAGAATTCCGCCGGCTCCATCATGACCACGGAGTATGTGTCTCTGCGCCCGAACATGACCGTGGCGGAAGCCCTGAACCGTATCCGGAAAACCGGCGTGGACAAGGAGACCATCTACACCTGCTATGTCACATCCGCGCGGAACCTGCTGGGCACGGTCTCGGTCAAGGACCTGCTTCTGTGCGGCGACGACAGCAAACCGGTTTCCGAGATCATGGACGAGCATGTCATTTCGGTCAATACCCTGACGGACCAGGAGACCGTGGCGCAGATGCTCTCCAAGTATAACTTTATTGCGCTTCCCGTCCTGGATCAGGACGGCAGAATGGTCGGTATCGTCACCTTTGACGATGCGATCGACGTTCTTGTAGAGGAGACGACGGAAGACATCGAAAAGATGGCCGGTATGCTCCCCTCCGAGAAAACCTATCTGCGCTCCAGCCCGCTGGATCTGTTTCTGCACCGCATCCCCTGGCTGGCCCTGCTGATGGTCTCCGCCACCTTTACGGGGATGATCATCACCCGGTTTGAGCATGCCCTTGCCGCCCAGGTGGTCCTGACCGCGTTTATCCCCATGCTGATGGATACGGGAGGCAATTCCGGTTCTCAGGCATCCGTCACGGTGATCCGTGCCCTCAGCCTCGGAGAGCTGGAGTTCACCGATGCCCCGAAGGTGGTCTGGAAGGAAATCCAGACGGCGGTCCTCTGCGGTCTGGCGCTCGCCATGCTGTGTTTTGTGAAGATTATGGTGGTTGACCGCATGCTGCTCGGGAATACGGATATCAGCACGCTGACAGCGTTTGTCGTCTGCGCCACCATGGCGGTCACCGTCCTGATCGCGAAACTGGTCGGGTGCACGCTGCCGATGGCGGCAAAGAGAGTCGGTTTCGACCCTGCCGTCATGGCGAGCCCGTTTATCACGACGATTGTGGATGCGCTCTCTCTGCTGGTTTATTTCGGGATCGCCAGCGCCCTGCTGTTCTGAAACCGGAAGCAGCGCAGAAAGACAGGAGAGGCAGAATGTACGACTATATCCGTTACAGCTCCCCGCTGGGGATGCTGACCGTTGCCGCCGAAAACGGCGCGCTGACCGCGCTGGTGATCGAGGGGCAGAAATACGCCGACCGGCATCTGGCCGGTGAAGGCCGGGAATGCGAAACACCGGTACTCCGCAGGGCAAGATGCTGGCTGGACGACTACTTTGCCGGGAAAAACCCGGATGCGTCCGCGCTTCCGCTGTCGCCCGGAGGGACGGCGTTTCAGCAGGCTGTCTGGCAGGAACTGCGGAAGATCCCCTATGGGGAAACAGAAAGCTACGGTGCCGTCGCCGCCCGCCTCGGCAGCTCGGCAAGGGCCGTCGGCAGCGCGGTCGGCCGCAACCCCATCTCCCTGATCATCCCCTGTCACCGGGTTCTTGCCGCGGACGGCGGTTTGACCGGCTACGCCGGAGGTCTGGAAAACAAGAAGAAGCTTCTGCGGCTGGAAGGGCAGAGCGTATGAAAGAAGGCAGCTCCGTATGGGGGCTGCTTCTTGTTATTCCACACAAAAGAGGGGAGAATTCGTGCCGCGGGAAGCGGGTTTTCTGTTGAGTCCTACGAAATATCGTTAAGCAGTTGACAAACGGGAATCGCTTTGTTATTTTACTGACGAATTAAGGAGGCGAACCGTATGAAAAGAGAGTATCCGTTTATCGACACGGTCGATAAACTGCAGGAGGAGATCGACCGCGTCAAAAAAGCACAGGCTGTCTATGCCGGCTTTACGCAGGAGCAGGTCGACCGTATTTTTCTTGCCGCAGCGACAGCGGCCAACAAGGCACGCATCCCGCTGGCGAAGGCCGCGGTTGCGGAGACCGGCATGGGCATTGTGGAGGACAAGGTGATCAAGAACCACTTTGCCTCCGAGTATATCTATAATGCATACCGCAATACCAAAACCTGCGGCGTCATTGAGGAGGACCCGGCATACGGCATCCGGAAGATTGCCGAGCCCCTCGGCCTGATCTGCGCGATCATCCCGACCACGAACCCCACCTCCACCGCCATTTTCAAAACGCTGCTGGCGCTGAAGACCCGCAACGGCATCATCATCAGCCCGCATCACCGTGCGAAAGGCTGCACGGTCGAGGCGGCCAGGCTTGTCCTCGAGGCGGCGGTCGAAGCCGGCGCACCGGAGGACATCATCGGCTGGATCGATATGCCCTCGCGCGACATGACGGGGCTTTTGATGAAACAGTCGGATGTCATCCTCGCCACCGGCGGCCCCAGCATGGTCACCGCGGCCTACTCCTCCGGCACCCCGGCTCTCGGCGTCGGCGCGGGCAATACCCCTGCCGTCATCGACGAGAGTGCGGACATCCTGCTGGCGGTGAACAGCATTATCCATTCCAAGACCTTTGACAACGGCATGATCTGCGCCTCCGAGCAGTCGGTGATCGTGCACACGAATGTCTACGACGCCGTGAAGCGCGAGTTTGCCGCGCGTGGCTGCTATTTCCTCAATCCCGAGGAGACCGAAAAGGTTCGGAAAACCATGCTCATCAACGGCTCGCTGAATGCAAAGATCGTCGGCCAGAAACCCGTCACCATTGCCGCTCTCGCTGGCTTTGCCGTACCCGAGGGAACCAAGATCCTGATCGGCGAGGTGGAATCGGTGGAGCTGAGCGAGGAGTTTGCACACGAAAAGCTCTCCACGGTCCTGGCGATGTACCGCGCCGCGGACCTCGAGGACGCCTTCCGGAAGGCCGAGAAACTCATAGAGGATGGCGGTCTTGGTCACACCTCGTCGATTTACCTCGACCTCGCTACGGGGCAGGAAAAGCTGGCGGAGTTCCAGGCGCGTATGAAGACCTGCCGCATTGTGGTAAACACCCCCTCTTCTCAGGGCGGTCTGGGCGACCTCTACAATTTCGCCCTCACGCCCTCGCTGACGCTGGGCTGCGGCTCCTGGGGCGGCAACTCCGTGTCGGAAAATGTGGGCGTCAAGCATCTGCTGAACATCAAAACCGTTGTGGAAAGAAGGGAGAACATGCTGTGGTTCCGTGCGCCGGAAAAGGTCTATATCAAGAAAGGCTGCCTGCCCGTGGCGCTGAACGAGCTGAAGGACATGGACAGAAAGCGCGCCTTTGTAGTCACCGGCCCGCACCTGTATAAGACCGGCACCGCAGATCCCATTCTCAGAAAGCTGGAGGAGCTCGGCATTCAGCACAGCATCTTCTTCGATGTGCCGAATGACCCGACCCTGGCCTGTGCCCGCGAAGGGGCCAGGCAGATGCTCGCCTTCAAGCCCGACGTGATCATCGCGCTCGGCGGCGGCTCGGCCATGGATGCGGCCAAGATCATGTGGGTGCTGTACGAGCACCCGGAGGCCGACTTTGCCGACATGGCCATGCGCTTTTCCGATATCCGCAAGCGCATCTACAAGTTCCCCAAGATGGGCGGGAAGGCCTATTTTATCGCCGTGCCCACCTCTGCCGGCACCGGCAGCGAGGCGACGCCCTTCGCCGTGATCACCGATGAGAGCACCGGCATCAAGTATCCGCTGGCGGACTATGAGCTCATGCCCAACATGGCCATCGTGGATACGGATTTCCACATGACCGCCCCGAAGGGCCTGACCGCCGCCTCTGGCATCGATGCGGTGTCCCATGCGCTGGAGGCCTATGCCTCCGTCATGGCGACGGACTACACCGACGGGCTGGCTCTCCGGGCGCTCAAGACCCTGTTCGAGTATCTGCCCCAGGCCTACGAGAACGGGCAGGACATTCGGGCGAGAGAAAAGGTTGCCAACGCCGCAACCATGGCGGGCATGGCCTTTGCCAACGCCTTCCTCGGTGTGATGCACTCCATGGCCCATAAGCTCGGTGCCTTTCATCATATCGCCCACGGCCTGGCCAACGCCCTGATGATGGATGAGGTCATCCGCTTCAACGCCTGCGAAGCGCCGACCAAGATGGGCACGTTCCCCCAGTATGACCACCCGCACACCCTGGCGCGCTATGCCGAGGTGGCCGACTGCCTCGGCTGCAGCGGAAGGACAGACGCAGAGAAGGTGGAAAGCCTGATCGAAAAGATCGACGCGCTCAAGGCGAGCATCGGCATCAAGCCCAGCATCCGGGACTACGTGCCTGACGAGGAAGCCTTCCTCGCGACGCTTGACGAGATGACCGAGCAGGCCTTCGACGACCAGTGCACCGGGGCCAATCCGCGTTACCCGCTGATGAGCGAGATCAAGCAGATGTACCTCAACGCCTATTACGGCAGGAGCTTTGTCGAGACACCCAAACCGGACCTGAGCCAACTGGAAGGGAGAGAAGCCTAATGAATCTGGAAAACGTCATTGCCGAACGCAAAACCAAGACCATCTATCGCGACGGAGACAGCGTCGTCAAGCTCTTCAACCAAAACTATTCCAAGGCCGATATTTTAAACGAAGCCCTGAACCAGGCGCGTGTGGAGGAGGTCGGGCTGAACATCCCGAAGATCCTCGAGGTTACGAGCCATGAGGGGATGTGGGCGATCCGCTCCGAGTTCATCGAGGGGCAGACCCTTTCCCATCTGATGCGGGACGACCCGGAGAATAAGGACAGATACCTCGAGATGCTGGTGGATACCCAGATGCTGATCCACTCCCGGCGCTGCCCGCTGCTCAGCCGTCTGAAAGACAAGATGAACCGCAAGATTCTCTCGGCGGATCTTGAACCGGTCACGCGCTACGAGCTGCTGATCCGTCTGGAAGGTCTGCCTACCCACGACAAGCTCTGCCACGGAGATCTCTGCCCCTCGAACATCATCCTGACCCCGGAGGGCGAGCTCTATATCATCGACTGGGCGCACGCCACCCAGGGCAACGCCTCGGCCGATGTGGCCCGCACCTACCTCACCTTCCACCTGCGGGGCGAGGCGGACATCGCGGAGAAGTATCTGGACCTGTTCTGCGAGAAGAGCGGAACGGACAAGCGCTATGTGCAGAAGTGGATGCCCATTGTGGCGGCCTCCCAGTCCGTCAAAGGCAATCTCGACGAGCGGGACTTCCTGCTCCGCTGGGCCAATGTGGCCGAGTACGAATAAGCATACAATCCTGCAGCACAAGAGCACAGAGGGGGATTTCCCCCTCTGTTTTTTTCGCCGCAGGGGAAGTGCGGTGTGTCAAATGAAATTTAGAATGTTTATGAAATGTGTCAAAAATAAGAAAAACCTATTGACACGCTCTTTGCTTTGTGCTATGCTTTCCCTGCGACAAAAGAGGAGGGGCTTGGAATGGGCTTGCAGCATGCATCGGACAGACAGTCTTTTTTCAGGATGATCGAAGCGCTCTCTCAGGGAGACTGTCTTGAGGTCGACAGCTTCTCTGTCATCGCCGACAGCAGTGCGCAACTGCTCGGCGCAGTCTGCAGGATCGCCGAGCGCGGTGCGGATTTTGTCAGTCTGCGGGAAGAAGTCGACACGCGCAGCGAGGCAGGAGCGTCTTTTTTTGCCCTGTGCCGTGCGCTGGGCGCCCTGGATCAGGAAAAGCCCCGCCCCAGACGGCGGGACGGGATCGAAAGGGCGAAGGAAGAGGGCCGCTATAAAGGCCGCAGACCCATTGCCGTTGACGAAAGCCTGTTTGATTCCGTTGTTTCGCTCTGGCAGAGCGGCGAGATCACCGCGCGCGAGGCCATGGCAAAGCTGGATCTGAAACCCAATACCTTTTACCGCCGCATCAAAGAACGGGAGGAACTGAAAATGAAAGACTATAAGAAAGCAGAACGCGAGCTGAAGGAAGAAATCCGGGAAGCGGCCAAGCAGAGCCGCCGGGATCTCGACGAACTGAAAAAACAGGTCAGGGCCGAAGCCAAAGAGATCAAAAATGCTGCCGATGAAAAGATCGAGCTCCACGATGTGGAGCGCGAGATGCGCCGCGACCGTATCCGTGCGGAGGCCGAACATCATGAGACCGTCAGGCAGATGAAAAAGGATGTGGAGAATGAAACCAGGGAGCTGAAAAAGATGCTGGAGAACGAGGGCTGACACACCGGAACGCACCACAGAAAAACAGGAAGACGCGGACAGTCTTCCTGTTTTGCATATCGGGCATCCGAAACCGGACCGCTGAATAAAGGAGGCGCATCATGCCGGCAAGAACACGGAGAATCATCAGCATCCCGCCCTATACGGTGGGGGAGGAAATCAGCAATGCCGTTTCCCACGGATTCGGCGCGCTGCTGTCAGCGGCGGCGCTGGTGCTGCTGCTGGTCCGGGCCTGCGGGGCGCTGGCAGTGACGGCGGCGGCGCTCTACGGCTCGGCCATGATCCTGCTTTATACCATGTCCTGCCTCTATCATGCGCTGCCCCCGAGCCTGACCGGGAAGAAGGTGCTGCGGATACTGGACCACTGCAGCGTTTTCCTGCTGGTGTTCGGAACATATATCCCCGCGGCGCTCCTGGGGGTCGGCGGGGCGCGCGGCTGGACGCTGTTCGGTCTGGTCGCGTTTTTCTCGCTGCTCGGGATCGTTTTGACCGCCCTTGACCTGGAGCGCTATCAGACCGCCGCCGTTTTCTGCCAGCTTCTCAGCGGCTGGTCCATCCTGATCGGCATCCGGGAGCTGCTTGCGGCCATGGGGACGCAGGGGATGGCCTGGATGATCGCCGGCGGCCTGATGTACACCGTCGGCGCGGCTCTTTACGGGCTCGGGAAAAGCAAAAGGTACTGCCACTGCGTTTTTCATGTTTTCTGTCTGCTGGGAAGCTTCTGTCATTTCTGGGCGATCTATCAGTTCCTGCTCTGACCGTCGGTGGGCCGGGCCTACATTCGCTTCCACACCCGGGGAGAGAAGAGAAAGAGCATGGGGAAAACCTCGAGCCTGCCCAGCAGCATCTCCAGGCTCAGGATCAGTTTGGAAAGCGGAGAGAAAAACAGATAATTCCCGCTTGGGCCGACGGCGGAAAGCCCGGGGCCGACATTGGAAATGCAGGCAATGGAGGCGGTCAGGTTGGTTGTGAGGTCACAGCCGTCCAGACTCAGAAGCAGGGTGCCTGTGCCTGTGATCAGAAGATACAGAAAAAAGAAAACCTGCACGCTCTGAACGGTCTGGTCGTCGACCGTCCTGCCCTCGAACCAGATCCGCCTGACGCGGGAGGGCATGATCATCCGCCGGAGCTCGGCATAGCAGGACTTCAGCAGAATGAGGATGCGCGAGACCTTCATCCCTCCGCCGGTCGAGCCGGCACAGCCGCCGATGAACATCAGCAGCACCAGCACCCAGCGGGAGAGCTCCGGCCACCGATCGAAATCGCAGGTGGAGAAGCCGGTGGTGCTCAGAACGGTCATCACCTGAAAGAAGGCATACCGCAGCCCGGAGAGGAAGCCGCCGCAGCCTTTCATGATATTGAGGGCAATGAGGAGAACCGCGCCTGCGATGATGCCCAGATAGACCCGCAGCTCTTCGCTTTGCAGCGCCGTCGAGGCCTGCCCGATCAGAACAAGATAAAACAGGTTGAAATTACAGCCGAACAGAAGCATGAAAACGGCGATCACCATTTCGATATAGACGCTCTGATAGGCGCCGATACTGGCCGCCCGCGTGGAAAAGCCGCCGGTCCCCGCGGTGGCGAAGGCGTGGAGCAGGGCTTCATAAAAGCTCATGCCGCCCAGCACGAGCAGAAGGCATTCCAGGGCGGTCAGCACCAGATAGATCAGATACAGGATGCGGGCGGTTTTCCGTACTCTCGGCACCAGCTTGCTCACCGTCGGCCCCGGAACCTCCGCCCGCATGATATGGATATAGGAGTCTCCGGAAACCGGAAGAACGGCCGCGATGAACACCAGGACGCCCATCCCGCCGATCCAGTGGGTGAACAGCCGCCAGAACAGGCAGCCGCGGCTCAGAAGCTCGGGGTTCTCCAGAATGCTGGCTCCGGTGGTGGTAAAGCCGGAGACGGTTTCGAACCAGGCGTCGATCAGATGAGGGATGTCGCCGGAGAAAACAAAGGGCAGCGCCCCGAACAGCGACATCAGGATCCAGGACAGCCCGACACACACAAAGCCTTCCCGCGCGAACAGATCCGGCGAGCGGGGACGGATCCTGGTGAGGAGAAAGCCCGAGACCAGCAGAAGCAGGATGGTCGAGAGAAAGGGCAGTACCGGCTCCCGCGCAAAAAGCGCGGCCGTCATGGGCAGGAGCAGCAGGGCGGCTTCCGCAAGAAGCACCTTTCCCAGCGTGTTTCCAACGATGCGTCGGTTCATAACCGGCGCTCTTTTCTGCCTTCCGGGGTCAGGATGTCGTCCAGGTCCAGAAGCCGGTAGGAACAGGTGACCACGATCACCCGGTCTCCGGCCTCCAGCACAGTCCGCCCGTCCGGAATCATGCTGCGTCCCCTGCGAATGACCGCGGCGATCAGAATCCCCGGACGCAGAGGCAGTTTGACAAGCTGCTTTCCCGTGCAGGCGGCCTGTTCCCCGACGACAAACTCCGTCGCGGTGACACGGGGGTCGCCGAGATAATACAGCGCTTCGATGGTGCTCTTCTCCGACGCGTGGGAGAGCGCCCGGACATAGCCTGCGATTCTTTCGGCAACCAGCGCCTGCGGAGAGACCGCCGTGTCAGGGAACAGATCCTCCAGAAGGGCCATGAACTTCTGGTTGTTGACTTTTGAGAGGACCTTTCCCACACCCATCTTTGCCGCGTACATGGTGAGGATGATGTTGTCCTCATCAAAGCCGGTCAGCGCAACGAAGCCGTCTGCCCGACTGATGCCGGTTACCTGAAGGATACCGGTGTCGGCGCCGTCGGCGCAGTGGATATCCGCTGTCTTCAGATGCTCGGCCAGATACCGACAGCGCTCGGCGTCTTTTTCAATGATCGTCACATTGACGCCCGTACTCTCCAGCAGACCGGTCAGATGGACCGCGACGCGGCTTCCTCCGAGCAGGATCACGTTTTTCACCGGTTTTTTATACACGCCGGCGGCGGTGAAAAAGCGCCGCAGATCCGTCGATGTGCCCGTGACGGAGATCAGGTCCCCGGTGTTCAGCACGGTATCGCCGTCGGGGATCCGGAAACTGCCGCTGCGTTCAATGCTGCAGACCAGCACCTTCTGACCGAAGCGGGAAGAGAGCTGCTTCAGAGGAAGCCCCGAAAGCCGGCAGCCGTCCTCAATGCGAAAGCTGACGATCTCCTGCTCGCAGTCCGGAAACGACTCGATGCGCACGGCCGCCGGAAACTGAAGCACCCGGGAAATCTCTTCTGCCGTGACATAGTCCGGATGCAGCGAAAAGGTCAGATCCATCGCCTCTTTCAGCAGATCCAGATTTCCCATATACTCCGGATTGCGCAGGATGGCAACGGTGTGGTTTGCCCCCAGCTTTTTGGCGAGCCGGCAGGCAAGCAGATTGGTTTCGTCAACGCCGGTCGCGGCAAGAAAGACGTCTGCACCGCCTGCGTCCGCCTCGGCCAGGATATCGACGGCCGAGCAGTTCCCGCAGCAGCCGATCACGTCCAGACTGCCGACCGCGTTTTCCAGGCGGTCCTGCCGCTGGTCGATCAGCGTGATGTCATGCCCTTCCCGGCACATCTGGCGGGCAATGGCCATGCCGACCTTGCCGGCGCCCCCGATCACAATCTTCAAAAAGCAGTCACCGCCTTTCCGAGCTCAGTCCACCCTGATCATGCGGTATCCGACGCCGATATGGGTCTGGATGTACGAGGGCGACTCCGGGCTGCTTTCCAGCTTCCTGCGCAGCGTCGCCATGAACACGCGGAGCGAGCCGATGTTGTTCTCCCAGCCGATCCCCCAGATATGCTGCGTGATGTATTTGTGGGTCAGCACCTTGCCGACATTCTGTGCCAGCAGGCACAGAAGCCGGTATTCGATCGGCGTCAGTTTTAATTCTTCCCCGTCCAGCCAGGCGCAGCCGGCTGCATAGTCGATGGTCAGCGCGCCGTTTCGGAACACCGGGTCGGAACGGCCCGCCGCGCTGTGGACCAGGCGGCGCTGGGTGGCGCGGAGCCTCGCGAGCAGTTCCGCAACAGAAAAAGGCTTTGTGATATAATCGTCCGCCCCCGCGTCCAGTGCGCCGATCTTGTCCGCGTCCTCATCCCTGGCGCTGATGACGATGATCGGGGTATCTGCCCAGGAGCGGATGGTCTCGATAACCTCCACACCGTCCCGATCCGGCAGACCGAGATCCAGCAGGATGATATCCGGATTGCGGGAGGCGGCCTCCGACACGGCTTCCGCACCGCTCGCGGCCGTGAAAACGCTGTAATCCTCCGCGGAAAGCGTGACGGTGATGAGGTTGCGGACCGGGGTGTCGTCCTCCACAACGAGAACTTTCCATTTATCCATGCTCCGGCACCTCCTCCAATGGCAGGGAAAAGCGAAAAACCGCACCGTGGGGATCGTTGTCGCTTACCCAGATCGTTCCGCCGTGCGCCTGGACGATGCTGCGGCAGAGTGTAAGGCCCAGGCCGAGACTTTTCCTTCCGACCGTATCCCGGTTCTTCCCGACATAGAACATCTCGAAGACGCGCTCTTTTTCTTCATCCGGGATCCCGGGGCCGGTGTCCGCCACCGAGATGACGACCCGATCACCCTCCCGCTCGGCGGACAGACAGATCTCCGCGTCGGGCGGGGTGTATTTGACGGCGTTGCCTGCCAGATTCACCAGGACCTGGACGATCAGACGCGCATCGGCCCTCACAAGCAGGATTTCCTTTAACGGGGCGATCCGGATGCTTCTGCCCGAATCCGGGCGGATATGGGAGACGGCGTCCCGCAGGATATCCTCGACCAGTTCCGAATGGCACTGAATCCGTGCAGCCCCGCCCTCCAGCCTGGTGGTGGTAAGCAGGTTTTCAACAAGCTCCGTCAGCCAGAGGGAGTCCTCATAGATGTCCTTGGTAAGCCGATGCCTTGTTTCGGGATCGAAGCGGGCTTCGTTTTCCAATAAGGCGCCGGCGTTTCCGGAAATCGAGGTCAGGGGCGTGCGGAGATCGTGGGAGATGCTTCGCAGGAGATCGGCGCGCACGCGCTCGTTTTCCGCAAGAATCGCGGCAGACTCCTTTTCCCGGACGTTCTTTTCGTTTTCCAGAGCCAGCGCGCATTCCCCGAGGATGGACTGCAGCGTGCTCTGCGCGGAAATCTCCGGGAGCGGTTTCCGCTCTGTGACGCAGAGGACGGCGTAAAGGCGGTCCCGGATGCCGACGGGGTAAATCAGGGGCCCCACTCTGCCCCCGGCGAGATCCTCCAGAAGGACAGTGGGGGTTTCCGGCCCGGCAGCGCTGTCTTCCGGCCAGGGATAGCGCCGCCCGATGCTTTTTCCGTCCGTCTCATAGAGCATGACCTCGCGCCCAAGCAGGCTGGAGCTCTGCCTGGCGCAGATCGTCATGATCTCCTCCCGGGTCGAGGCCTTGGCAAGAAGCTGGTCTGTCTCCGAGATGATCCTTGTCCGGAAAGCGGTCTCGGCGGACTGCTGGGCGTTGCGCTTCAGCCGGTTTGCCAGCGTCCCGGTAATCATGGCCGTGAGGAACATCACAAAAAAGCTGACAGGATATCCGGACTCATATACCTTCAGGGAAAAACGGGGCTGAACAAAGAAATAGTTGAAAAGAAACAGGATGATGACCGACGACACGCCGCTGTACCATCGCTGGGAGGTGGTCACCGAAACAAGCAGAATGCTGAGAAGGTAGACCATCATGATGCTGGAGCTGGAAAGACCGTGCCGGTACAGCAGAAGGCCAATCAGCGTAGCCGCCAAAAGCATCAGCACGGTAAACACGGTGTCGAAGAGAATCCGCTGCCTGCCGACCCGCTCACGCCGGACGGGGAAACGGATGCTGCGCCGCCGGTCCGGAATGACGTGGATTTCCGCATCCGGCAGCAGCTCGGCAAGCCGATCCGGCAGGGTTGGTTTCGAAGGGCGCTGAAGCGATGCAAAATCGCTCTGTCCCAGGACGATGGTTTCGATCTCGGACAGTCTGGCATATTCCGCAATCTGAAAGGCGACATCATCGCCGCTGACCGTCTGGACCCTTGCGCCCAGACGCCGGGCCTCCTGGGTGTTCTCCTGGAGCCGCTGACGGTCTTTTCCCGACAGGCGGGAAAAGGCGGGGGTCTCGACAAAGAGGGCGATCAGCTCGCGGTCGCCGCGTGCCAGATCCGCTGCGGCATGCAGAATTTTGGGATTAGAAGGAGAAGGCGACAGACAGGCAAGTATCTGCTTCATGGCTTTACGATCCTCCCGATTTCCAGACGGAATGGCTTCTGCCCGGGTTGCTGTTCTCCATTATAACACAGAATCTGCCTGGATCGGTGAAAAACGCGGCGGTCTGATGCTATGTCAGTATTATGCCACAATCCGCTTTAATTTTGGGTTACAATCGGTCGGATCGCATTAAGATTGTGTTAATAAGAGGAAGGCTTTCCGAAAATGCCTCTTGACAGGTTAGCAGGGGCTAATTATAATAAGTGTCAGTTAGCGGGTGCTAACCAATGCTTTCGCCGCAGGGACCCGGACCGTGCCGGCCTGCCGGGAAATGAAGAGGGAAAACATGACACTGAAGGATATCAAAGAAGGACAGTCCGCCCGTGTTCTGTCCGTGGGCGGCAGCGGTGCGCTGCGTCAGCATCTGCTGGACATGGGGATCATACCCGGGACGGACATCCGCGTCGTCAAATACGCCCCGATGGGCGATCCGGTCGAGATCTGTCTCCACGGTTACGAACTGACCCTCCGGCTGGACGACGCGGACAAAATCGAGGTCGAGTCGGTTTCCGGCGACACTGTCCGGCAGGAGGAAAAGCTGCCGAAAACCGTGAATGAGCATCTGGGCCTCGGGGAGGACGGACGCTTCCATCCGAAGGGCAGCGGCGAGGCGCTGCCCGGCGGCACGCTGCTGACTTTTGCGCTGGTCGGGAACCAGAACAGCGGGAAAACCACCCTGTTCAATCAGCTGACCGGTTCCAAACAGCATGTCGGCAATTTTCCGGGGGTGACGGTGGACCGGAAGGACGGGGTCATTCTCGGCCAGAAGGACACGCTGATTACGGACCTGCCCGGCATCTATTCCATGTCGCCCTACTCCAGCGAGGAGCTGGTCTCCCGCGACTTTGTGCTGAATGAAAAGCCGAAGGGAATCATCGACATTGTTGACGTCACCAATGTCGAACGGAATCTGTATCTGACCATGCAGCTGCTGGAGATGGATATCCCCGTTGTGGTGGCCCTGAATATGATGGATGAGATGACCGGCAACGGCGGCTCGGTGGATGTAAACGCCATGGAGGCGATGCTCGGGGTGCCGGTCGTGCCGATTTCGGCGGCAAAGAACCAGGGCGTGAGCGAGCTGGTCGATCATGCGCTCCACATCGCCCGGTATCAGGAAAAGCCGCAGAGACAGGATTTCTGTGATGAAAACGAACACGGCGGCGCCGTCCACCGCTGTCTGCACGCGGTGATTCACTTGATTGAGGACCATGCGAAACAGGCAGGCCTTCCGGTACGCTTTGCCGCCTGCAAGGCAATCGAAGGGGATCCGCTGATCATCGACCAGCTCGGCATCGATGAAAACGAAAAGGAAACGCTGGAGCATATCACGCTGCAGATGGAAAAGGAGCGGGGCCTTGACCGAAGCGCCGCCATCGCGGATATGCGCTTTTCCTTCATTACCAGGGTCTGTGCCGCCTGTGTGAAGAAGCCGAAGGAAAGCCGGGAACAGACGAGAAGCCGGAAGCTCGACCGGGTGCTGACCGGGAAATATACGGCAATCCCCGTCTTTATCGGCGTCATGGGGCTGGTCTGCTTCCTGACCTTCAATGTGATCGGCGCCTTTTTCGAGGATCTCCTGGAGACGGGCATCGATGAGCTGACCGTGCTGGCGGACCGCGCGCTGACCTATGCGGGCGTGAATAATGTGCTGCACGGCCTGATCATCGACGGCATCTTCAAGGGCGTGGGCAGCGTGATCAGTTTTCTGCCGATCATCGTGACGATGTTTTTCTTCCTCTCCCTGCTGGAGGACAGCGGCTATATCGCCCGTGTGGCATTCGTCATGGACAAGCTCCTGCGGAAGCTCGGCCTGTCCGGCCGCAGCATTGTGCCGCTTCTGATCGGCTTCGGCTGCACGGTTCCGGCGGTCATGTCGACACGCACCCTTCCGAGCCAGCGCGACCGCAAGATGACCATTCTGCTGACGCCGTTCATGAGCTGCACCGCCAAGCTCCCGATCTATGCGTTTTTTGTGGATGCGTTTTTCCCGCGTTATAAGGCGCTGGTCATGATCGGGCTGTATCTGCTGTCCATTCTGATCGGCATTCTCGTCGCCATGCTTTATAAAAAGACGCTGTTCCAGGGAGAGGCCGTTCCCTTTGTGATGGAGCTTCCGAACTATCGGCTGCCGACCGCGCGCAACACCCTGCAGCTTCTCTGGGAAAAGTCAAAGGACTTTCTGCAGCGGGCCTTCTCCGTGATTCTGATTGCGACGATCGTGGTGTGGTTCCTGCAGAGCTTCGATTTCCGTTTCAATCTTGTTGCAGACTCCCGTGACAGCATCCTGGCGACGGTTTCCGGCTTCCTTACGCCGCTATTTGCGCCGCTCGGGCTTGGCGACTGGCGGATCGTCACCTCGCTGGTCAGCGGGTTTATGGCGAAGGAGAGCGTCGTTTCCGTGCTGGAGGTGCTGTTCAGCGCCGAGGGCGGCATTTCGGCGGCCATCAGCGCGCTGGCAGCCTATTCCATGCTTGTCTTCAGCCTGCTGTATACGCCGTGCGTGGCGGCGATTGCTTCGATACGGCGGGAGCTGGGAGGAAAATGGGCCCTGTATGTCGTGCTCTGGCAGTGTGCCGTCGCCTGGGCTGCGGCGCTGCTGGTGCGCCTGTTCGGCATTCTGATCGGCATCGCCTGAGGAGGATCTGAAAATGAACGCAGCGGATCTAGTCCTGCTTGTTCTGCTTGCCGCCGCCGTGTTTTTCGCGCTGCGGCACATCCGCAGGATGCGGAAAAGCGGCTGCGCCTGCGGCAATGCAGGCGGCTGCACGGGGGACTGCGCATCCTGCCGGTCAGCCTGCCCGCACAAAGAGAAATAATCGGAAAAGCGGACACCTCCGCGTCCCGTCGGGACCGGAGGTGTCATTCTGTATACAGGGAAGGCAGGGCATCGGCGGCCGGCAGAAAACAGGGACCCGGATCCAGGGGACTGCGTGCGGCCGAGCCGGTTTCGTGCGGGGGAGAGCTTATGCCTCAAAGCGTTCGATCACCGTGTCGAGCACAAACTCCGCTTTGATTTCTCCCAGCCTCGCAAAATGCGCCTGCGCGCTGTGCGCTTTGAGGGCGTCGGCATCCCGCCATTTTTCAACCAGCAGCAGCTCATCGCCGCTGTCCACGGGGGTATAATAGTCATACTTGATGTTCCCGGCCTCGGCGCGGCTGGCGGCATCGATCCCTTCGGTCATGATCGCCTCCAGGAATTCCTCCCTCAGCTCCGGTTTGCATTGGTAGGTGACGTTCAGTACAATCATGTTTTTCTCCTCTCCGATCTTTTATTGTTAGAGTAAGACAGAAAACCAGGACCTGGTTCATTGAAACAAAATATGCGCGGCGGTGAATTGTCAGTGCGAGGTACAGACTTGTCTTCCGCGCAACGGCAGCAATCTGAAGTCGGGCGCTCCCAATCAGTCTCTACCGTGCGCGGCAAAAGAAGATACTGCCCCTGACACAGGTACTGCGGCCGCTTATAAGCTGGTCCTATCATTCCGGCTGAACCCTTGTTGCTCAGGCGAAAACGCCGATTCATGTCTGCCGGTTCATCACTTTCTGAATGATCCCTTCGATGATCCGCTCGTTGCGCGGCAGGAACAGCCCGGCCACCGGGCCGACCAGGGCGGCGCAGATGATCGTACCGAGACCGAAGGTGCCGCCGAGCAGCCAACCGGCAGCCACAAAGCAGACATCAACAACGATCCGTACCACGCTGAACTTTTGGTGCAGCTTGTCACTGATGACGATGGCCACCAGATCGTTGGGACCTGTCCCTGCATCGGATTTGATCACGATCGTCATGCCGTAGGCAAGGATCACACAGCCGACAGCCAGAACCAGGATTCTGACAGGCAGGGCATGCATCTTCTGGAAAAGCGGCGCCAGCAGCAGGGTGAAGAAATCGATGATCGGACCGCCGCAGACCATACAGAGGACGGTCCCGATTTTGATATAGCTCCTGTCCGTGAGAAGCAGGATCAGGATGATCAGCAGGCTGACCGCCACATGCACGCGCCCGTGACTGAGAAAAGCCCAGCCCGTCAGGGAGGACAGGGTACGAAACAGGCCCTGAATCAGCACATTGAAGGGATCGGAGCCAAGGTCTGTAAGCAGAAACAGCGTCACGCCCAGATGGGCAACGGACAGGCCGATCATCAGAATGACGATGCGGATCAGCCATTCGCGGAGAGACCGTTTCATTGTACGTCACCTCAGGTTGATGAAAAACAGGCCGAGAAGGCAGATGACAACCCCGACCAGCTTGTTCCATGTCAGCGCCTCGTGATACAGAAAATAACCCACGAACAGGAGCAGGACGGAAACAAAGGCGCTCTGTACGATAAAACCGGAGTTTACCTGCCAGCCTGCCTTATATGCATAAAGCCAGCCGCCTTCCAGACCGACGATCGCGACTCCGAGCACAATGCTTGCCCAGTTTACCTTTCCGCATTCCTTCACAAGATTTGCCTGCGGGGCGAGAACAAAGTACAGAATCCCGGAGGCGATGGCGCCGGTCAGATAGGTGACAGTCAGCGAGGCAAAGGGATGAACGGTTTCGGGTGCCGATTTTGCGCAGATGTGGTAAAGAAGGTTTGAAAAGATGACCAGCGCGATTGGCCAGACGTAAGAAGCCATTGATTCCATCTCCAAACAGAAAACAGTGCTTGAGCGAAGTTCCGGCTTCATCATAATGGCTGGAAAAAGGAATGTCAAGAAAGAGATGGGAAACCGCCGGAGAGACAGACGCCGGAAGACTTGATGAATGCGGCAGAAAGGAGTATGATTGACGCAGCAAATCCTGTTCCTCTTGATCGGGAGGGTTTAAGCGTGAATGAGATGCTGCTGAAAAAACTCTCGGCGGTGACCGGCGAGGAAAAAAGAATCCTTGCCGGAGAGACGCAGATTGACCGCAGCCTGTATATGGACGGAACCCGCGATGTCATTTCCGGTGACAAGCTGCTTCCCTCCGGACGGATCATCACCATCCGTCCGCACACCCGTTTTATCGCATTCCCGGAGCATACCCACGATTATGTCGAGATGGTCTATATGTGCACGGGGCAGACGCGGCATGTCGTCAATGGGAATGCGCTCGTCCTGCACGCGGGCGAGCTTCTGATGCTGGGCCGGCATGCGCGCCAGTCCATCGATCCGGCAGGGGAAACAGATGTGGCGGTCAACTTTATCGTGCGCCCGGCCTTCTTTTCCGGTACGCTTTCCTTCCTCGGCGAGGAGGAGACCCCGCTCAGAAGCTTTGTCGTCTCCTGCCTGACCGGCGGGAACGAGGCGGGATACCTGCTGTTTCATGTGGCGGATATCCTGCCGATTCAGAACCTGATCGAAAACCTGCTCTATACGCTCGTTGAGCAGGTTCCCAACCGCCGCGGTATTCTGCAAAGCACGATGGGTCTGCTTTTCGCTCAGCTCCTGAATCATACCGATGCCCTGCAGTTTGAGACGGCCGAGCAGAACGCGGTGCTTCGTGTCCTGCGCTATATCGAGGAGCACTATGCCGAAGGCAGCCTCACCGAGATTGCAGTGCGCCTCCATTACGATCTGCCCTATCTCTCGCGCCTGATCCGCCGGGAGACGGGGAAGAACTATACCGGGCTGCTGCAGGAAAAACGGCTCAGCCAGGCGGCCTGGCTGCTGCGGAATACCGACCGGAAGGTGGATGACATCTCCGTCTCGGTCGGCTATGAAAATATCAGCTACTTCCACCGGCTCTTCGCCGCGCGCTTCGGGCAGTCGCCGAAGAAATACCGGGACTGCAAATAAGGACACTTTTTTTGACAAGTCCCGACATGGAAAGATCCCTCCTTATTCTGTATGATAGGATGAAAGAATAAGGGGGGATCGTCTTATGAAGAGATACCTTGCCGTTGATATCGGCGCCTCCTCCGGGCGGCACATTGTCGGCTGGACGGAAAACGGCGAACGGAAAACAGAAGAACTTCACCGCTTTCCCAACGGTGTCACCGAGCTAGACGGGCATCTGACCTGGGACATCGATGCTTTGGTCGGACATGTAAAGCAGGGAATTGCGATCGCGAAGGAAAAATACCCCGAGATTGAGAGCCTGTCTGTCGACACCTGGGGCGTGGACTACGTGCTCATGAGGGGCGATGAAGAGGTTCGGCCCTGCTACGCCTACCGCGACAGCCGAACCGAGGCTGTCATCCCCCTGGTACATGAGAGGATCGGATTCTCTGAGCTCTACCGCCGTACGGGCATTCAGTTTCAGCCCTTCAACACCGTTTATCAGCTGTACGCCGACAGACTCGCCGGACGGCTGGAAGGCGTCTCGGACTTTCTGATGATTCCGGAATACCTGATGTACAAGCTCTGCGGCGTCAAGGCACACGAGTATACCAACGCCACCACCGGCGGCATGGTATCGGCAGAAACGGGCGCGTTTGACCCGGCGATCATCGAGGCACTGGGTTTGCCGGGGCATCTGTTCTGCACGCTGCAGCAGCCCGGCACGATCATCGGGGAGTACGAGGGCATCAAGGTCGTCCTCTGCGCCACCCATGACACCGCCTCGGCCGTCGAGGGCATTGACATGGACGAGGACGCACCCTACATCTCGTCGGGTACCTGGTCCCTGCTCGGCGTCAGGACGCCGAAGCCCATTACCAGCGAGGCGAGTGAACGCGCCAACTGGTCCAATGAGGGCGGCGTCGGCTACAACCGCTACCAGAAGAACATCATGGGCATGTGGCTGGTGAACCGCCTGCGCAGCGAGCTCTGCCCCGATAAGCCCTTCCCTGAAATCGTGGCCGAGGCAGAAGCGAGCTGCTTTGAGGAAACGGTGGATGCCAACGCCGCGTGCTTCCTCGCCCCTGAGAGCATGAAGGCTGCCTTTGACGCGGCTTTGAGCATGCGGCCCCAGAGCATCGGGGACTATTTCCGCTGTGCCTACTGCAGCCTGGCGCTGTGCTACAGGGATGCCATCCTGGAGCTGCAGCACAACACCTGCAGAGACTACGACAGCATTTACATCGTGGGCGGCGGCGCGAAAAACGCCTTCCTGAATGCGCTGACCGAAAAGGCCAGCGGCAAGCGCGTCATCGCCCTTCCCATCGAGGCTACGGCCATCGGAAACCTGAAAATCCAGATGAATGTGAAAGAATAAAGAGAAAGAGGAAAGGAGACTGCAATGTTAGTCAGCACCAAAGCCCGCATCGGCGTGTTCTCCATCGCACTGGGCGCCTATCTGCCCCAGTTTCCGTCTCTGGTTCCCGAGTTTGAGGGCCAGTACGCGGAGTTCAAAAAGCGCATTCCCGACTCTGTTGAGCTCATTGACGGCGGCCTTGTCACCACCAAGGAAAAGGCCATGGAGGCCGGCGACAAATTCCGCGCGGCCGACGTCGACCTCGTGATCCTCCAGCTGCTGACCTATGCCACCAGCTATAACATGCTGCCGGCTGTGCGGGATCTGGACGTACCCGTGGTACTGGTCAACCTCCAGAAGAAGAAAGCCCCGGACTATGCCAACACCGATACCGCAACCTGGCTGGGCGAGCTCTATGCCTGCGGCGCCGTGGGCGAGATGGTGGCCGACCTCGAGCGTGCCGGAAAGCGTCATGCCGTCATCACGGGGGTTGTCGAGGGCGGAGACCCGGAGGCGGATGCCGAGATCGCCGACTGGTGCCGCGCCGCTCAGGTGCGCCGCCGCTTCCGCGACACAAACCTCGCCCAGATCGGCCGGCCTTATCCCGGCATGATGGATCTGTACATCGATGAGACCAACCTTTACCACCGCATGTGGCTCTACACCAAGCAGTTTGACTGGGAAAAAATGTGGGCGATCGCCGACGATATCACCGACGAAGAGGCGATACGCGCAAAAGCGCAGGATATCCTCGACACCTTCGACATCGAAGGCGGCGGCACGGTCGAAAAGGTATGGGATATGGCGAAATATGTTGTGGCCTTCGAGCGCTGGGTCCGGGACGAGCAGCTCGGCTTCGTCGCAAGCCACTATGACGGCTTTGCCCAGGGTGTTGCCGGCAGGCTGGACAGCATGCTGATCCCGGCCTTCTCGATGCTCATCAAGCAGGGGACCGCCTGTGCCGTCGAGGGCGACATCAAGGTCGCCATGGCCATGTCCATCCTGAAGACGATTTCCGGCATGGGCCAGCTCAGCGAGATGTACTCCATCGACTTTGACGAAGACATCTGCATCATCGGGCACTCCGGCTCCGGCGATGCGGACATCTCGAAAGCAAAGAAGCCGACCATGAAGATCGTCCCGGTCTTCCACGGCAAGACCGGCGGCGGCTACCTGACCCAGTTCTACCCCGCCGAGGGCCCGGTTACCTATCTCGGCATCACCCAGGATCGGGACGGACACTTCAAGTTCGTCGCGGCCGAGGGCATCAACGAGCCCGGACCCATCTTCACCTTCGGCGATACCAACATGCGCACCCGCTTTGCCTGCGGGGCCCGCGACTTCTGCAACCGCTGGAGCGAGGCCGGTCCCACCCATCACATGGCCGCTGCCTCCGGCCGCTGGATCGACACCATCCTGAAGGTTGCCAAGATTTTCAACGTCCCCGTTGACGTCATTACAAGATAAGGAGATATACAATGAAGGTTTTAGATGCTGAGTTTGTAAAGGGCTTCATGCGCATGGCCGACGACGGCTGGCTGCAGGGCTGGCACGAGCGCAACGGCGGCAATCTGAGCTACCGGATCCGGCCCGAAGAAGTAGCATCGGTGAAGGAAGAGCTCCGGCCCGGCGAGTGGAGACCCATCGGCACGACGGTTCCGAAGCTGAAAGGGGAGTATTTCCTCGTCACCGGTTCCGGCAAGTATTTCCGCAACGTCACCATCAAACCCGAGGATTCCTTCTGCATCATCGAGCTGGATGAAAAAGGGGAAAACTACCGCATCTGCTGGGGCCTGGTAAACGGCGGCCGTCCTACCAGCGAGCTGCCCAGCCACCTGATGAACCACGAGGTCAAGGTCATTGCCACGAACGGCAGGCACCGCGTCATCTATCACGCGCATCCGGCCAACACCATCGCGCTGACCTTTGTCCTGCCCCTCACCGATGAGGCCTTCACCCGCGAGCTGTGGGAGATGGCCACCGAGTGCCCGGTCGTCTTCCCGGACGGCGTGGGTGTTGTCCCCTGGATGGTGCCGGGCGGCCGTGACATCGCTGTCGCCACGAGTGAGCTGATGAAGAAGTACGATGTCGCCATCTGGGCCCACCACGGCATGTTCTGCTCCGGCGAGGACTTCGATCTTACCTTCGGGCTGATGCATACTGTCGAAAAGAGCGCCGAGATTCTGGTCAAGGTCCGGTCCATGGCGCCGCAGAAACGCCAGACCATCACGCCCGACGAGTTCCGCCGTCTGGCGAAGGACTTCGGCGTGACCCTTCCTGAGAAGTTCCTCTACGAGAAATAAGACAGACAGCAAAAAACCGCCGGCAGGCGGTTTTTTGTTATCTTCCGCGGCGCCAGGCCACGTATTCCTCCAGGGTCAGACCCCGTTTGGTGATCTCTTTGGCAAATTTCTCGCCGACATAGCGGTAGTGCCAGGGCTCGTAGACGATGCCGGTGATGTCGCTGGCGTCCGGGGGATAGCGGAGGATGAAGCCGTATTCCGGCGCGTGCTCCATCAGCCAGGCCTGGGCTTCGGTATGCTCCTGCCACTCGTTGAGGTAGGGGTACACCTCGTCCATGATGTCGGCGGCAAGACCGGTCTGATGCTCGCTGGTGCCGGGGACGGCGACGACTTTGGCGGCCTCGACAAGGGCATCCTCATAGCCGAGCCAGTCCTCCTGCATCACGCGCACGACCTTGTTTTCGTACAGCATCTCCTGATACTCCTGGGTGCGGTAGGCGGAACAGATCATGGGCAGGCCCATGCCCGCGGCCTGACAGTCTTCGATCATCTGCAGGCATTTGGATGCACAGCGCTCATCCATCTCATATTCCCCGATCACGATGTCCAGGATGGGGGTATAGCCCTCCGGCAGCGGGGAAGCGGCGCTGACAATGAGCAGCAGGTCCAGCTGAAGATCGTCAAGATGCGCCCGCTTTCGCTCCGGCAGGTCCTGCAGGGGCTCTTTTACCGCGGCCTGCTCTGCGCGCACCTCAGCGGCGCTGCTGCGCACCGCGTCCAGCGCAGCGGTCATCACCGCGTTTGCCTCCCGATCCAGACGCCGTGCTTCCTTCAGCATGAGATAAGCCTGGATCAGAAAGCCTGAGCAGAGCGTCAGCAGCAGCAGAAACACCGCGATGAGTACTTCTTTCCGGTTCTTCTTCATGGCAACGGATTAAAAGGTCTCGTCAAACTTGTAGCTGATATCTTCCTCGAGGCTCATGCGCATCTCGGTCTTATTGGCGATGCGGCGGATGGCGGGAAGATTTTTGACCAGCACGATACCGGCCGTCAGAATCAGCAGCATGCGCAGCAGATTGTCGTCCACCACCAGCACCGTGACCAGAATCGATGTAAGCGCGCCGGCGATGGCCCCGGCGGCGAGATAGCGGGAAAACCAGGTGACGGCCAGTACGGCGACGGCGGTGGCGATGCCGAGAGAGAGGTTGATGCAGAACATGCTGACGATCAGGCACATGCTTGCACAGCTTCCGCGAAAACGGTTAAAGCAGGGGAAGAGCCGGCCCAGAACCAGGCAAAAGCCCGCAAAGGCCCGGCCGATATCCGCATGCCCCTTGAAGCTCAGCAGGAGGCTGCCGATCAGAATCGGGATCAGATCACGGACCAGCTCCACACCCAGCAGCTTGAGCGCCCCCTTCCACCCGTAAAGCCGGCGGAAGTTGGAGAGGAACATGCTCTTCTTCCCGATACGGTGCAGATCGCGGTGAAAGACGAAGACCGAGGCGATCGAAAGCGTGCTGATGCTGCCGAAGCAGTAGGCGAAGAAGGCCGTGATCAGCAGAAGAATCCAGTATCCGATCATTCGCGGTCTCCTTTCTGCCGGATGACCAGGTTGACCGGCGTTCCCTCCAGCCCAAAGACCGAGCGGATCTGGTTTTCAAGATAGCGCTGATAGGAGAAATGAAACAGCTCTTTCGAGTTGCAGAAGATCACAAAGCAGGGCGGACGGATGCCGGTCTGGGTCATGTAATAGATCTTCAGACGGCGGCCCTTGTCCGTGGGCGGCTGCACCCGCATCTGCGCATCGGCCAGGACGTTGTTGAGCTGGCCCGTAGGAATGCGCATACTGGTCTGCTCGTTGACGTGGTTAATCAGCGCAAACAGCTTTTCGGTGCGCTGGCCGGTCATGGCCGAGATAAACAGGATCGGCGCATAGCTCATGAAGCCGAGGTCGCGCTGCACATCCCTGCGCATCTTCTCCAGGGTCCCGGTCTCCTTTTCGACCAGGTCCCACTTGTTGACGACGATGATGCTGGCTTTGCCCGCCTCATGGGCGAGCCCGGCGATCTTGGTGTCCTGCTCGGTCACCCCGTCGCGGGCATCGATCAGGATCAGGCACACATCGGCCCGCTCAATGGCCAGCTGAGCCCGCATGACCGAGAATTTCTCGACCCGCTCCTCCACCTTCGACTTGCGGCGGATACCGGCGGTGTCGATAAAGATGTAGCGGCCGCTTTCGTTTTCGAAGGGGGTGTCGACCGCATCCCGGGTGGTGCCGGCCACATCGCTGACGATGACCCGCTTTTCGCCGAGGATCCGATTGATCAGCGATGATTTGCCGACGTTGGGCTTGCCGATCACCGCGACCCGGATGACATCGTCCTCCTCCTCGTCCTCCTCCTCGGGCGGAAAATGCGCCATGCAGGCGTCCAGCAGATCGCCGGTGCCGTGGCCGTGAACCGCCGAGACGGCGATGGGGTCGCCGAGGCCGAGAGAATAGAATTCGTACAGCGCGGGATCGGTCGGACCGGTGGCATCCGCCTTGTTGACGGCAAGCACGACGGGCTTGCGGGAGCGCTGCAGCATGGCGGCGACGTCCTCGTCTGCCGCCGTCACGCCCGTGCGGATATCCGTCACCAGCACGATGACGTCTGCCGCATCGATGGCGATCTGCGCCTGTTCGCGCATGAACAGCAGAATCTCGCTGTCCGTCGAGGGCTCGATGCCGCCGGTGTCGACGAGGTCAAAGCTTCTGCCGCGCCATTCGCAGGGGGCGTACAGGCGGTCTCTGGTAACGCCGGGGGTATCCTCAACAATGGAAAGCCGCTGGCCGATGAGCTTGTTGAACAGCATCGACTTTCCGACATTCGGTCTCCCGACGATGGCAATCAAAGGTCTTGACATAATATTCTCCTACCGGTTATATCGGTAATACTCGGTCTCTTCCGTATTCTCCGTTTCGGGCGCTGCACCGGATGTTCCGTCCGGATGCTGCCCGCAGATGGCATCCCAAAGCAGGAAGCCGTCCGACTCGACTGCGATGACCGGGACCCCAAGGGCCTCCACGGCTTCCCGGCGGGTGACATCGTCCAGAAAATCGTCCTCCTGCCGCCGCAGCATATTCTGCGACACCAGCAGGCGGCTGCCCAGGTCCTTCCCCTGCAGCTGACGGATGAGGTCCCTGCCGGTCACGAGACCCGAAACGGTCACGTCGTGCCCGAAAAAGTCGTTCTCAATCGCGTAGACACGGATGTCCAGCTGCGGCCACTGCGCCATGGCCCTGTCTGCCAACTGCCGCAGCCACGACGCTGCCGCAGTTCCGCAGGCAATGCTGCAGCGCTGCTCTCCGGGATCCTCGGACAGGCGGAGAGCCGAACGGAACTCGGTCTCCAGCAGACGCAGCATGCCGATGCCGTTTTCCAGCTGGGTATATTCCTCGTAGAATTCGTCCGGCGGCAGCGCGCGCCCGGCTTTCAGATACAGCTCGTCGCCGCAGAAGAAGATGCGCGATGAGCAGTCTTTCAGACAGCCGTCGCCGAAGGCGGTGACCAGATCGATGGTCTCGGCGGCATGTTCGCGCGTAAAGGGCTGCAGCTCCGTCAGGCCCTCGCGCCAGCGCGTGAGACCCACCGGCACCACCGAAACACTGTGCACCGCGGGCCAGAGCGCCTTCAGTTCCCGCATGCTGTACAGCAGCTCGTCCCCGTCGTTCCATCCGGGACAGCAGACGATCTGACAGTTCATGACGATGCCGGCTTCTGCCAGCCGCTTCATGACGGCGATGCTCTCGCCGGCCCGGGGATTGCGCAGCATGCTGACGCGAAGCGCGGGATTCATGGTGTGGACCGACACGTTGACCGGGCTGATATGCAGGTCGATGATGCGCCGGATTTCACGCTCGGACAGATTCGTCAGCGTGATATAGTTGCCCAGCAGAAAACTCAGCCGGGCATCGTCGTCCTTGAAGTACATGGTCTGCCGCATGCCCGGAGGCAGCTGGTCGATAAAACAGAAAATACAGTTGTTTGCGCAGGCCCGCGGCCTGTCCATCAGATAGCTTTCAAAGTCCAGACCGAGATCGCCGCCCTCGGCCTTCCGCACATGTACCCGGTATTCGCTGCCGTCCGGGCGCTGAAGGACCAGCTTCAGATCGCGGTCATAGGCGTGAAATTTATAGTCCAGCACATCGCGGATGACATGGCCGTTGATGCTTACCAGCCGGTCGCCGGCATGGGCACGGCCCTCCAGCGGACTGCCCGGATCAAGGGAACGGATGATGTTCTCCATACCTGCCTTACCAAAAAACAGAGGAGGAAAGGCTCAGCCCTCCTCCTCTGAACATGCTTACTTGCTCTCTTCCACTTTGATGACCGTACGGCCGTTATACTGCCCGCAGTTGCGGCAGGCGCGGTGAGGCCTGATCAGCTCGCCGCAGTTGGGGCATGCAGTCAGTGTGGGAGCGTTGAGCTTCCAGACGGAAGAGCGCCGTTTGTCACGTCTCTGTCTGGATACTTTTCCTTTTGGGACTGCCATATCGTTGACACCTCCTGATCACTGCTGTTCTGAGCAGCTCAATTCTCTTCTGTCGATGATTCCTTATCCAAAAGCTGCCCAAGTACCTGGAATCTCGGATCGATTTCCTTTCCGCAGCCGCAGGGACCCAGATTCAGGTTCCTGCCGCAGCGGGCACACAGTCCTTTGCAGTCCTCCCGGCAGAGAAACTTCGTCTCCATGTCCAGAATCAGACAGGTGGAAAGAAGCTCCTGCAGGTCGAGCACGGTCCCCTGCAGAGCAAAGAACTCGGGATACTCCTCGCTCTCCTCCTGCACGATGACGGCGTCGACATCGGTTTCCTTGACGCTTTCAAACTCCTGCCCGCAGCGGTCACAGATGCACAGCATCTCTGCCGTGATCGTGCCCTCTGCACGCAGAATCCCTGCTTCGCTGAAAACGATCCCTTCCGCCCGGGGCGGTGAGAGATATTTTTTCACCGAAGGAAAGCTGAGCATGTCGGTTTCCAGTTCCGTCCGGAACGGAAGCCGTGCCTCCGGGTTAACAATCAGTTCCCGCAGATCAAGCCGCATAAAAACGCACCTCATTTCTTGCGGTGACGAACGTATTATAGACGAAGGCAGATTGCTTGTCAATTGAAACAACGGCCGGGCAGCCGGTCTTCACCGGCTCAGGCAGCTGCGTCTCTATGGGTTTGCTTACTTGAGTTCGACAGTGGCGCCGACAGCTTCGAGCTGAGCCTTGATGGCTTCGGCATCTTCCTTGGAGACGGCTTCCTTGATCTTGGCGGGGACGCCTTCGACCAGGGCTTTCGCATCGGCCAGACCCAGACCGGTGATGCCGCGGACTTCCTTGATGACCTTGATCTTCTCGGCACCGAAAGCAGTCATGACAACGTCAAACTCGGTCTTCTCTTCCACGACGGGGCCAGCAGCGGCGCCGGCAGCGGGAGCGGCAACGGCGGCGGCGGAAACACCGAAGGTCTCCTCCAGCGCATGAACGAGCTCGGACAGCTCAAGAACGGAAAGGCCTTTGATCTCTTCGATCATGGCAGCGATTTTTTCACTCATTGGTTTTTCCTCCATCAAAAATAGTAATAGTCTGCCTTATTCTGCTGCGGGGGCTTCAACCGAGCCGCCCTTCTGCTCGAGGATCTGGCCGAGGCAGACGGCAAGACCCGTGATCGGCGCGATCATCGTGCCCAGAACCTTGGCGTACAGCGCATCCTTGCCGGGCAGCTCGGAAATCTCTGCGATTTCCTGCTCAGAGAGGATCTTGCCCTCCATGAACGCGGCCTTGACATGGAAACGGTCACCGAGCTTCTTGCTGTAGTCCGTAACGATACGGAACGGGGCAATGGGATCGCCGACGGTGGTAGCCAGAGAGGTCGTACCGTTGAGAACGTGGTCGAGACCTTCCATTCCCAGACTGTCGAGCGCCTTTCTGGTCAGCGTGTTCTTGACGACGGTGTACTCGACGCTGTCGCGGCGCATTTCCGTACGCAGAGCGGTATCCTCTTCCACGGTGATTCCCTTGTAATCCACCAGGATACCGGCCTCGGCGCTCTTGATGCGCTCAGCCAGTGCGGCTACGATCGCCTGCTTTTCGCTGAGAACCTTTGCGTTTGGCATTGTGTGATTTCACCTCCACACCTTGAACTCACGCTCAAAAAGAAAACCTCTCTGCCGTACAGACAGAAAGGCACAAAAACAATCTTGATGATAAAAATACCGTTTCGGATCGTTGTTGTCCTCGGCAGGATTTACAGGAAACCCGACCTGCTGTCTTCGGAGCGCTCCGATAATATAGCCGATTTCCGGGGCTTTGTCAAGGATTTTTTTAAAATCATAGGGCAGGGAAACGGCAGTGGAAAACAGCGAAAATCTGTGCTATGCTTCAGGGGAATCCCGAAGCGGAAGAAGACCGGAAAAGGAAGAAAAAAGAAATGAAATTTGACCATCGCTTCACCCTGACCGGGCAGACCCCGTCCATGCGCGTCTATGAGGCGGACGGCGTCAGCATGCGCCTGGATTATTTTGACCATATGCTGCGTGTGTCGCTGCTGCGCAGGGACATCCCGCTCCTGCCGACCTGGAGCGTCTGCCCGGGGGGCGGGGACGTTCCGCTCGCCGGGAGAGACAAGCTGTCCGTCGAGGGGTTCCGGCTGCAGCATCCCTCTGTGGAGGAGACGGAGGAGGATATCCGCTTCACCCTTTCCGGTACGGACTTCCGGATTGAGAAAAGAAACTTCCGCATCACCGCCAGCACCGGCCGCGGCGTCCTCTACCGCGACCGCAGCGGCCTTGCCTACAACTTCGCCGGCGAACTGGGCGGAGGATCGGTCCACTGCACCTGGCGTCCGGAGGATCAGCAGATCTTCGGCCTGGGTGACAAATGCGGCCCGGTCGACAAATCCAAACGGCGCTTTCTGCTGGCGGCGACCGACTCCATGGGCTTTCATGCAGCTTACAGCGACCCGCTCTATAAACAGATCCCCTTTTATATCTGCCGGCACAGCGGCGGCGCCTACGGCGTCTATTATGATACCTGCAGCAACGGATCCCTGGACTTCGGCGTGGAGCATGACAACTATTTTGAGCCCTTCAATTCCGTTCGCTTTCAGGAAGAAAACATGGTCTTTTACCTGATCCTCGGCAGCCCCCGGGAGATCGTGCGGCGTTTTTCCGAGCTCTGCGGCACGGCGGCCCCGATCCCGGACTGGGCCTTTCGCTACTGCGGCAGCACGATGGAATACACCGATGCGCCGGACACCGATGCGCGCTTGCGCGCCTTTCTTTCGCACTGCGATCGCAGCGGCATCCGCCCCGGCGGCTTTTATCTGTCCAGCGGCTATACCCAGATCGGCGAACACCGCTGCGTGTTTCACTGGAATACGGATAAGATCCCCTCCCCCGAGGCGCTGGCCGAGACCTTCAAAGAGCAGGGCGCGGCGCTGATCCCCAACGTCAAGCCCGCCTTTCTGACCGACCACCCGCTCTATGCGCAGATCGCCGAAAACGGCTGGTTCCTGCATTACGCGGACGGCACGCCTGCCTGCTTCCCCTTCTGGGGCGGCATGGCGAGCTACCTGGACTTTACGAATCCCGGCGCCTGTGAATTCTGGAAAAGCGGTATCCGCAGGCAGCTGGCGGACCGAGGCTACCGCCACATCTGGAACGACAACAACGAGTACGATGTACAGGATGCCGCCGTCCTTGCCGATTTCTTCGGACACCCGGTCCCTGCCGTGCGGATCCGACCGCTGTTTTCGTATCTGATGGCCCGCCTGAGCCGCGAGGCCTGCCTGGAGGCCGGTGAGGAAAAGCCCTTCAACGTCTCGCGCTGCGCCATCGCCGGGACCCAGCGGGCCGCATCTACCTGGACGGGCGACAATGTGACCGACTTTTCCGAGCTGCGCTGGAACCACAAACAGGCTATGACCATGGCTCTGACGGGCTTTCTCTTCTTCGGACCTGATATCGGGGGCTTTTCCGGCCCGCGGCCGGGCAGAGAGCTGTTTCTGCGCTGGCTGCAGTACGGCCTGTTCCTTCCGCGCTTCACGCTGCACTCCTGGAAACCGGGGGAGCCCTCGACCATGCCCTGGCTGTATCCGGACCTGATGCCCGCCGTGCGCCGTCTGTTTGACCTGCGCGAGAGCCTGGTTCCGTATCTCGCCGCCGCGTGCGAGCGCTGCCGCCTGGCGCACGAGCCGCTGATCTTTCCGGTCTTTTTGCGCGATGAGGAGTATGACGCGGAGAGCGACTGCTTCTTCTGCGGGGAAAAGATTCTGGCCTGCCCCGTGTTTGATGAAGGCGCGGAGGCCGTGACCGTCACGCTGCCCCGCGGCAGAGGCGGCTGGCGCCTGCGCGGGGAGGGTGAGGTGTATGGGAGCGGCGAAACCCTGACCGTCCCCTGCCTGCCGGATGACCTGCCGGTCTGGTTTGTGCGGGAAGAAGAAACGGAATAGAAAGAATACAGAGCCCGGCCGCTGAAACGGCCGGGCTCTGTGGCAGTCGGGTGAAGATGGTTTTTCAGGCTGCCGTTTTTGAGACGGCGCTGCGCAGAAGCGGCAGCAGTACCCCGCCGACGGCGTTTCCGAGGCTGATGGTCAGAATGCAGAGGATCGCCCGGCCGGACCAGGCGCCCGCCATCCAGAAATAAAACAGATCGGCCACGCAGTGCTCGGTGCCGGCAAGGATAAAGCCCATCACGCCGAAAAACAGCGAGAGATACTTCCCGAGCTCGTGGGGGTTGTTTCTGTATCCCTCTACGGCGATGTAGATAAACATGTTGCAGAGCAGCCCCAGAAAAAACAGGCTGAGCAGGCTGTCGTTCAGCTTGATCTGACAGAGCGCCGCCGCCCGTTCCTGCAGGGAGGCGGCGTTTCGCGTCAGAAAGGCGAGAAGGGCCATGACCCCGGTTCCGGCCGCATTCCCCAGCCAGATCAGAGGCAGATCCAGCGCATAGGCGCGGTCATTCTGAAAGACATAGCAGACCTTCCCGGTAAACAGGTGAAAGCCGAAGGTGCAGATGCAGAACAGGCCGACGGTAAACAGCGCGGCACCGATGACCCGGTTTTCTGCCGACAGAAAGACCAGCCCGCCGAAACCGACGCTCATCCCGGCGAGAAGGGCGGAGAGAAACAGAGACAGTTTTTTCATGTTTTCGGCTCCCTCAGACAGCCCATGACGGAATCGGACACTGCCTGCGCCCTGGGGATGTATTCCGAGAGCATGCTTTCGGCCTGCGCGGCCAGATCCTGTGCTTTGCCGTTATCCGGCAGCATGCGGGTGTTTGCAAAAACGTTCATGGCGGCGCAGGTCAGCGCCGAGCGGGCTGCCTCGGAGGCACAGCCGACATCCGACAGCAGCAGCGGACTGGCCTTCTCCCGAAGCTCCTCCAGCAGCGCGATCAGCCGGCAGCAGCAGCGCATCATTTCCAAAGGCGCTTCCGCCGCCCGCAGTGTCGCCGAAGCCATGACCCCGGCATAGTCGGGGCTGTTTTTCGGCATGGAATAGGCCCGGGAGAGCGGCTCGAAGGCGGCCGCATCTTCCTCCGTCAGCGACAGAAAACGCCGGCGAAGGGAATCGGCTTCCCGCAGCATCCGCCGGTGGTCCGCCTCGAAGAGAAGAAAGTCCTTTTTCCCGAGGCTGAGATTGACCGCCATGCTTCCGAGCGCTGCGGCAAGGGCGCCGATCAGAGCAGCTGCGCCCCCGCCGCCGGGGACCGGGGCTTTGGAGGCAAGCGCCTCGGAGAACTCTCTGCAGCTTTGATGAATCAGTTGCTCTTTCATGATGTTCTGCCCTTTCGCACAGTATGGCTCAGCCCCTTTGCGATCAGCGGGATGCCAATCAGCTGAACGGCCGTAAGAATGAGGCACTGGACAAGCCGCGTTGCCAGCAGAGGCCCGTAAGGAGACCCGTAGAGAATCGAAATCCAGAGCGTATTGAGAAACAGACTGAGAATCAGCTGGTTGATGCCGACAGCGGCGATGATCCGGGGCCAGTTTTGTTCCTTATACAGGAAAAAGCCGTAAACACAGCCGGTCAGGAAGGCCGTCAGCGTAAAACCGGGGAAATAGGTCCCGATGGGGAACAGAAGGGCGCCGAGAAAGTCGCCGAGAGCGGCGACAAGCCCCGCCCCGATGGGGCCGTAAAGAATGGCTGCGGCCACGACCGGCACAAAATTAAAGCCGATCTTGATGTTCCAGGCATTGAGAGAGAGAAAGCGGGACAGGACAATCTCAAGGGCGGTGAGCATCGCGAGGGTCGTAAGCGTTCTTGTACTGAAGCGGAAACCGGACATAAAAAAGCACTCCTTTCGTGACGGAGTGCCACGAAAGGAGCGAAAAAGCCCCTCAGGTGGCAGCGGATGCAAACAGGTATCGCGGGCAGGAAACCCTTCGTCTGCCGGCGACCTCCCATCCGGCAGCACTTGACGCGCCTGTTCTACTCTGACAGCTTCTATATAAAGGAAAGAGCGGCCGTTGTCAAGTGTTTTCTTTGTTGTATTCCGGGCGGCGGCCGGACCGCCTCTTCCGGCTATCACGCGTAGCGAAAACAGCAGAACCCTTCGGCGAAGACCGAAGGGTTCTGCTGCTGAAAGGGAGGGGTGCTGCTTTATGCCAGGCTGACCGTGATGCAGACCGGGTTGTGGTCGGCGTTCTGAAAACCGAGATCCAGGGTCTCCACCGTGCTGACCGTCACGTTCGGCGAGACAATGAAGCCGTCGATCACATAGTACTGGTTGTTTTCGGTGTCCGCCGGGTCATAGGGCCGGTCCAGCAGCCGGCAGCTCGGCACCGAGAGGTCGGCTGCATAGCGGAAGCCCGCCGGCAGCGATTCGGGTTCCAGCTGGTTCGGAAGCCAGTTTTCGGGGCGATTGTGCGGCCAGACAGCCAGACTGCCGGGGAAAAGCTGGTTGAAGTCACCGCCCGCGATGACATAGTTGCCGTTCAGGTATTCCTTCTGCAGCAGGTCCGTCAGCTGCCTGGTCTGAGCGACCCGTCCCTCCCCGTCATCGTAGGCCTCCAGGTGCAGGTTGACGAGAACCAGCTCCTTCTCGCTGTCCTGAACGGGCATACGGGTCACCAGCAGACAGCGCTTGAGGTTCGCAGTTCTCAGCGGCCATGAAAAGGGGCAGGGAAGCGCGATGCGCTCGGCGCTGCGGATCTCATAATCGGCGGTTGTCTGCTGCCCGGCGTGAACCTTTCCCATGGGCGGGAAGGGAACCGGTACGAAGGGGCAGGAATAGTTCAGCGCGAAGGCCGAAGTGCTCCTGGAAAGGACCTCGGTCTCGTCAATGCTGTAGGTGCGGGAGGAGTCACAGTCCACCTCCTGCAGCATGACCAGATCCGGCCGGTCTGCGTCAATGCTGCGCCGAATGCCTTCCAGATAGCGGCTTACGGTCTCGGGGCTGTCGGGCCGGGCATGGGTGCCGCCGTCCATGAAGAAATCCTCCGCTGCGCCGAGCCCGCCGTAGCCGATGTTCCAGCACAGGATACGCAGATTCTGAGCGGGGACCGCACCGGTGCCCGCGCCTTTGATCTCCACAGGTTCAACTGCTTCGGGCTTATATTCCGCAACGCTCAGAAAGGCCAGCAGACCGCCCAGCGCAAGGACAACGAGCAGCAGCAGGATCAGCAGGACCTTCAGCAGCTTTTTCACCCCAATCCCTCCGTTTCATGGTAGTATACGATGATTATACTATCTTTCCGGGCTGTAAGCAAGGAATATTCGTTGATTCTACCCATTGTCAGACCCCGGCAAACAAGGTATAATACCTTGATTCTTTTGAAAACCGACGGGGGGCGTTTCCCATGAACTACAAGAATATCCAGGCCAGCGATCCTGAAGTTTACGGAGCGATGATACGCGAGCTGCGCCGTCAGCGCGATCATATCGAGCTGATCGCTTCCGAGAATTTCGTCAGCGAGGCTGTGATGGAGGCCATGGGCAGCCATCTGACGAACAAATATGCCGAGGGCTATCCCGGCGCCCGCTACTATGGGGGCTGCGACTATGTCGACGAGGTCGAGCGCATTGCCATTGACCGCGCCAAACGCCTCTACGGTGCCGAGCACGTCAATGTCCAGCCGCATGCCGGCTCCCAGGCGAACGTGGCCGTGTATGTCGCGCTCCTGCAGCCGGGCGATACGATTCTGGGCATGAGCCTCTCGGACGGCGGGCATCTGACCCACGGGTCAAAGGCCTCGGTTTCCGGCAAGTATTACCACGCCGAGTCCTACGGCGTCAGCCGTGAGACCGAGCGGATCGACTATGACGCCGTTGCCGAAAAGGCAGAGCAGGTCCGTCCGAAGCTGATCATCGCCGGCGCCAGCGCCTACCCCCGCTTCATCGACTTCAAGCGCATGCGTGAGATCGCCGATTCGGTCGGCGCCTACCTGATGGTCGACATGGCCCACATCGCCGGTCTCATTGCCGCCGGCGTGCATCCGAGCCCGGTGCCCTATGCCCATGTTGTCACCACCACCACCCACAAGACTCTGCGCGGCCCGCGCGGTGCCATGATCCTCTGCAAGGAAGAGCTCGCCAAAAAGATTGACAGCGCCGTCTTCCCCGGTACACAGGGCGGCCCGCTGATGCACGTGATCGCGGCCAAGGCCGTGGCCCTGAACGAAGCGCTGACGCCTGCGTTCCGGCAGTATCAGGAACAGGTCGTGAAGAATGCCGCCGCCCTTGCCGCCGCCCTGCAGGAAGAGGGCATCCGCCTGGTTACCGGCGGAACCGACAACCATCTGATGCTGGCGGACGTCACGGCGCTGGGCAGGACCGGTTACGAGGTCCAGCTGCTGCTGGATGCGGCCAACATCACCGCCAACAAGAACGCGATCCCCTTTGACACGCTTCCCGTCAAGCAGACCAGCGGCGTCCGCTTCGGCTCGCCGGCCTGCACCACCCGCGGCATGAAGGAGGACGACATGCGTCTGATCGGTCACCTGATCGGCCGCCTGACCCGCGAGGGTGAGAGCGCCGTCAACGAGGTGAAGGAACAGGTTCTTGCGCTCTGCGGCCGCTTCCCGCTCTATCCTGATCTATGAAAAAGCGACTGGCACAGCTTCTGTGTCTCCTCGTTTTCCTGACGGTGTTTTCCGGCTGCGGAACGGCGGCACTGAAAACGGAGCCCGACCCTCCCGCCTCCCCGAAGCAGAGGGAGGCCGTTTCGCCTTCTCCGAGCCCTTCTCCCACCCCGACGCCCGCGCCGACCCCGGACCCTGAGGAGGAAGCCCGGCAGCAGCGTCTGAAAGAGGCACAGGACGGCTTTGTCTGGGAAGACGGCTATCTGTATGCCATCGACGAAGAGGGGAACCTGAAAACCGACTGCTGGATCGGCGTGCTGTATTTCGGCAGGGACGGCAGATACACCAGCGGCTCGAAAAAGCTGGACAGGCTCGTGGCCGACGTGATCAGCGAGAATACCAAAGACAGCATGACCCGTATGGAAAAACTGGAGGCCATGTACGATTATACCCGTGACAACATCCAGTACGTGGGCTATGGCAATCACGAGATGACCTATCAGCCTGCTCACGGCAAGGACGGCTGGATGGTGGAGATCGCCACCGAGGCCCTCGAGGAAGGGCACGGCAACTGTTATTACTTTGCGGCGCAGTTCTGCGCGCTGGCACGCGGCCTGGGCTATCAGGCTTACGCTGTCGGCGGTGTGTTCAGCGCCATGGAGGACCCCCATGGCTGGGTGGTTATCCTGGATGAGGACGGAAACCAGTGGCTCTGTGACCCGGAGATGGAGTATAAGCTGCACTACTGGGTGGAAGAGCTCAACGGCGGGACCGTGTCCAGTTATTTTTACCGCAGCCAGCAGGAACTGGAAGGCGAAACCGGCACTGCCTACGGACAGGTGAAGGATCCCTTTGCCGCCGAACAGAAGGAAGCGGAAGAGCGGGAAAAAGCGGCATCCGCAAAATCCGGGACAGGCAGCGCCAGACCCGGCACCCCGGGCACCGCTTCAACGACCCCGGCGACAGCGGCCCCGTCACCGGCGGTCAGCCCCGCGGCATAACGAAAACGGCACCCCGAAGGGTGCCGTTTTCGTATTCGGGCCTTCGCTGCCGGATGGGTTCAGACAGCGCCGGGCTTGCCCAGCATGCGGAACATGTTCTTCTTGTAAGCCTCAACACCGGGCTGGTCAAAGGGATTGACGCCGGACATGTAGCCGGAGAGGGCGCAGGACAGCTCGAAGAAGCCGACGAGCTCGGCAAGGCCTTCCTCATCCCGTGCACAGCAGTTGATGACGATGTTCGGCACGCCGCCGTCAATATGCGCTTCCCGGACGGCGTCGGCAGCCACCATGCAGATCTCTGCCAGATCCCGTCCGGCAATATAGTCCAGCCCGTCCGCATTGTCGTCCGATTCGGGGACGAGATAGGAATGGCGGGATTTGTTGAAGCGGACTATGGATTCCATCAGGTTGCGCGGACCCTGCTGGATGTACTGGCCCATGGAGTGCAGATCGGCCGTAAACTCGACCGAGGCGGGCAGAATGCCCTTGTTGTCCTTGCCCTCGCTCTCGCCGTAAAGCTGTTTCCACCACTCCGCCATGAAGCGGAAGCTGGGTTCGTAGCATCCGAGGATCTCTACGTCATAGCCCTTGCTGTAGAGATTCTGCCGGGCGGCGGCGTACTGCCAGGCCGGGTTTTCCGGGCTGCGCAGATCCAGCGCCTCAAACTCGCGGATGGCGGCGGTAATCACGCGGCGGACGTCGATGCCTGCAACGGCCATCGGCAGCAGGCCGACGGCGGAGAACACGCTGAAGCGGCCCCCGACATCGTCGGGCACCACAAAGCTCTCCCAGCCGTTCTGATCGGCCAGGGATTTCAGCACGCCGCGCCGGGCGTCGGTGGTGGCGAAGATGTGTTTGTCGGCATCTGAGCCGTATTTCTTCTCGAGAAGCTCGCGGAAGATG
>ONGJ01000132.1 GCA_900317375.1 uncultured Eubacteriales bacterium | reverse complement strand
ACTGAAGGAGGAGAAAAAACGGAATGGATATCCAATCGTATCTGAAACAGGCCCGGTATCTTGACCTGCGGATCAACATGAAGCTGATGCAGCTGACAGCCCTGCGAAGGCAGGTCCTGGCGGCCGATCCGGACGGCGGCGGAGGCGGGGCGGCTGCGCTGGAGGAGGAAATCCGCCGGGATATCGACGAGATGGCCGCGCTGAAAACGCAGATCATGGGGCTGATCCGCCGTCTGTCCAGGCCCGAGTATCAGACGATCGTCGAGTTTCGCTATCTGTACGGCTGGTCATGGGAGAAGATCTCGGCCAACATCGGCTTCTCGAAGTCTTATGTGCGGGAGATGAACAGCCGCGCGCTGCGGGAATGCGGGCTGCTTTTGAAAGTCCCTGACGAACCGGCGCAAAACAGCACTTTTCTTACGGAAATTCCGGCACTTTCCGGCAGACGCTGAGGCCCCTCTCTCTGCTATACTGCCGCAGAACACAAAAGAGGTGAAGGCATGAAGCGAAGGAAAACGCAGGCCGAGCTGGACAACCTGAAAAAAGGAAAGGCAACGCAGTTTACATCGGAAACCGCGAGAGAAAACGGGAGGAAAGGCGGGTATGCAGCGGCGGAAGCCAATCGGCGCAGGAAGGCGGTTGCGGAATATGTGTGCCAGATTGGCGCCGCCCCTGTGCAGGATGACGAACAGCGGCAGATCCTGGCCGAGCTCGGCATTACGGACGAGGTCGTTCAGAACGATGCCATGATTGCCGCCGGTCTGTATTACGAGGCAAGAAGCGGGAATGTCACCGCCATCGAAAAGTGGGAAGAGATGGTGGACCGCGTCGAGGGGCAGGCGTTCGAGAATCTCACCAGCGCCGATGACCGGGCGCTGGCTCTTGCCAGGGCGCATTACCTGGAGAATATCAATTCGAGCTTCGGCGCCATCAGCGTGTATGCGCTCAAGCACCGCTACACCCACTATGAGGCCAGCGGCGGCCGCGGCAGCGGGAAGTCCAGCTGGGCCTCCCTCACCGTCGTCCGCCTGGTCATGGAGAACCCGGACGTTCACGCGCTGGTCCTGCGGAAGGTGGGCAACACGCTGCGGGACTCGGTCTACAGCCAGTATCTGTGGGCCATCGAGCAGCTGGGGGTGAGCGAGTTCTGGGAGGCGCGGAAATCCCCTCTCGAGCTCATCTATCTGCCCACCGGGCAGAAGATCCTGTTCCGGGGCGCGGACGACCCGATGAAGATCAAAAGCATCAAGATGAAGTTCGGGTATATCGGGATCACGCATTTTGAGGAGAAAGACCAGTTCTCGGGCCGGGCAGAGATCGACAGCATCCTGCAGAGCACGATGCGCGGCGGGCCGGTGTTCTGGAACTTCGAGACCTACAACCCGCCCCGGTCGAAGGACAACTGGGCAAACAAGGACAGCGAGGAGGAGAAGAAAAACCGGGTTCAGCACCGGAGCACGTACCTGGATCTGGACGACCCGGAGTGGCTGGGCGAGGCCTTTTATGAGGAGGCCGAGAGCCTGAGGGAGCGGGACGAGGGCCGGTATCAGCACGAGTATCTGGGGGTGCCGGTGGGGACCGGCGGAAGCGTGTTCGAGAACCTGGAGCTGCGGGTCATCACGGATGAGGAGCTGAGCCGGTTCGACCACATCTTTCAGGGGGTGGACTGGGGATGGTTCCCGGACCCGTACGCCTTTGTCCGGCTGCACTATGACAAGACGCGGGAGACGATCTATCTGATCGACGAGCACTTCGGCAACAGGATCTCGAACGAGCAGGGCGCCGGGTGGATCCTGGAGCACGGGTACAACGACGTGCAGACCGTCTGCGACAGCGCCGACCCCAAGAGCATCGCGGACTACCGCAGCCAGGGCATCCGGGCCAAGGAGGCCGTGAAGGGGCCGAACAGCGTGGAGTACGGGATGAAGTGGCTGCAGAACCGGACCATTGTGATCGACAAGCGCCGCACGCCGCATGCGTATGAGGAGTTCGTGAACTACGAGTTTGAGAAGAACCGGGCGGATGAGTGGATCAGCGGGTATCCGGACAAGAACAACCACACCATCGACGCGGTCCGCTACGCCCTCGAGCGCGTCTCCAACAAATTCGGCAGTAAAGCCTAAGCCCGACTTCAGTCTCTGCAATTGCGCGGAAGGGTATGTATCACCTCGCACTGACATTTCCGCGCCGCGCATATTTGTTTTGGGGTCGCCCCTCCCTTCTTCAGTTAGCGCCCGCAGTATCTTGATGAGGGGCAGATAGTTTCACTTGGCGCGCACGGCAGAGGCTGATTGGGAGCAGATTAAAATGACATCTTCAATCATCGAAAAACTCAAAGAACTCGGCTACAGCACCGTGCCGGAGGAGCACTACCGGGCGGTGGAGCTATGGAAAAAATGGTACGCGGGACATGTAAGCAGCTTCCACGATTATAAGGTATTTAACGGGCTTCGGCATGTCCCCTGCCATAAGGTCACCGCAGGCCTGGCCAAACAGGCCTGCGAGGACTGGGCCGACCGCCTGATGAACGAGAAGGTCGCGGTGCACATCGACGGCGAGAAGGAGCAGGCCTTCTTCGACCGGGTCTGCAGGGAGAACCGCTTCCGGTCCCTGATGAACCGGTATCAGGAGCTGTCCTTCGCCCTGGGCGGCGGCGCCGTGGTGGCGAGGCTGGGCGATATCGCGGTGGACTGGCGCGGACGCATCGCCGGTACGGCGGGCAGGCTGTTCCTCGACTTTGTCGCGGCGGACGGCATCTTCCCTCTCAGCTGGCAGGGCGGGGTCATCCGGGAATGCGCCTTCATGACGGAGTTCGTCAGAGGCGACGCGGCCTACTGCTATCTGCAGCTGCACGTGCTGGAGCCGGGCGGGAAGTACGCCATCGAGAACCATGTGTACCGCAGGGACGGCGAGTGCCTGACCGAGGCGGAGCTGGGCACGGTACCGGGTTTTGAGGGGATCGCCGGGCGCTTTCACACGGGGTCCGAGCTGCCGCTGTTCGTGCTGTTCAAGCCGAATATCGCGAACAACCTGGACCCGGAGAACCCGTTGGGCATCTCGGTATACGCCAACGCCATCGACCAGCTGATGGCCTGCGACAACATCTTTGACAGCTTCAACTCGGAATTCGCCCTGGGGCGCAAGCGCATCATGGTCAAGCCCGAGGGCATCCGCAGCGCGGACGGCGAGCCGTACTTCGACCCGAACGACCTGGTGTTCTATCTGCTGCCGGAGGACGCGCAGAACGAATCCACCGTGCAGGAGATGGCGGCCACGCTGCGCATTCAGGAGCATCTGACCGGGCTGGAGACGGCCCTCGGCATGCTGGCGGTGAAGTGCGGCTTCAGCCCCGGGCACTGGGAGCTGGACCGGCGGCAGCGCACCCTGCGCACGGCCACCGAGGTCATCAGCACGAACAGCGCGGAGTTCCGCACGCTGAGGAAGCACGAGATCGTGCTGGAGGAGGCCCTGATGGGGCTTGCGCAGATCGTGCTGAAGCTGGGAAACCTGTGGTTCGGGATGAAGCTGAAGGAGGACGCAGGGATCAGCGTGGACTTTGACGACAGCATCATCGAGGACAAGGAAACGAGCTTTGAGCGGGATCTGCGGATGCTGGAGATGGGCGTGATCACCCCCGCGGAGATGCGGGAGGAGTGGATTAATAAACAAAGTTCAAAGTGAAAAGTTCAAAGCTCAAATATCAAATCAGGAGGGGCAGAATGGAAGAAGAAAAGCAGGAAGAAAGCACCGTCGAGGTGAAGGCGGAGGAGGCCGTCCCCGTGGAGGAAGACGCGGCGGAGGCGGCAGATGAGGAGAAGGAGGACCCCGAGACCGTAAGGCTGCGGGAGGAGCTGGCGGCCGTCAGGGGCCAGCTGCTGCGCCTTGAGCACGAGCGCTATCTGCTCTCGCGCGGGGTGCCGGAGGAGGACCTGGACTATTACGCCTTCAAGATCGAGCACAGCGAGGGCGCCGGGGACGACTTCCGGAAGGCCGCGAGGGACTATCTCAAGGCGCACCCGGTGCGCAGGACCGCGGTGAGCTCGGGGGCCGAGCTGGGCGCCGCCGGCGTCCGCAAACCCGGCAGCGCGAACGAGATGATGAACCAGCTGCTGAGAAACCGATAAGGAGGAATTTATAATGCCGAGTATTGAAAGAGACAATCTGGCGGGGATGATTCCCGAGCCGGTCACGAGAGAGATTTTCCAGGGCGTCGTGGAGCAGAGCGCCGTGCTGAGG
>ONGJ01000043.1 GCA_900317375.1 uncultured Eubacteriales bacterium | reverse complement strand
CAAAAGGAGGGAAACGCATGTTTACACTGGAGGCATTCGGGAAGAAAATCAAAGCCCTCCGGAGAGACAGAGGCCTCTCACAGCAGCAGCTGGCTGACAATCTTTTCGTGTCAAGGAAAACGGTGGGAAACTGGGAAACCGGAAACCGGTTTCCGGATATCACGATGATTTCCAAGCTGGCAGATGAACTGCGCGTGGAAACCTATGAGCTGCTGGATGAAATGAACGGGGCGTATAAACCGACCAATGTCATTGTGGTTGACGATGAGCCGATTATACTGAAGGGCTTTGTCCATATCCTGACGGATACGCTTCCGGATATGCAGATCGCCGGCTTCCAGACAGCGGCGGACGCGATCGCCTATGCCCACACCACAAGGGTGGAAATCGCCTTTCTGGATATTGAACTGGGCGGAGAGAGCGGGATCAGCCTTGCCGAAACCCTGCAGAAGCTGAACCCGAGCACCAACATCATTTTCCTGACAGGTCACCCGGAATATGCCTATCAGGCTCTGAATCTTCACTGCAGCGGATATGTCCTGAAACCGCTGACCCCGGAGAAGATAAAGAAAGAACTGGCCCACCTGCGTTTTCCGCTTCGCGGCATTCGCGAGACCGCCGGCGCCGAAAACGGCAGCACGGATAAAAACGAAGCCCCCGAACAGGAATGAAGCTGCAGCCTGCTGTGCCGGGATCGCATCATCCATTATCAGGGTACCAACAGAAAAGGGAAAAACCTGATCTGTCGGAATAATACAGAAGGAGAGACAAAAAACATGAAAAAAGGCATATCACTGCTGCTCGTGCTCCTGCTGATTCTGAGCATGCTGCCGATGGCGTTCGCGGCAGGTATCGACAGCTTTGACCCGGTGAAGGAGCTGGAAAAGCAGAGCGTGTGGGATTACATTACTGAATTCGGCAGCCTTGCCGTCCAGGGACAGAAGTTTTATTCTCCGTCAGACAGCGAGGGAGAAGCCTATGTGGTTGACGTTTCGTATCAGTACTATTATGATCCGAACACCGACAACCCTGCCTATGTTTCCGAGGAGAAATCGGACGATTACTATTACCTGACCTATCTGGAATGCAAGCCCAGCCCGCTCCACGGCTACTACTTCTATGACATGAATACGGAGGAGAATGAAACAGGCATCGAAGAGCTTGACGTTGACAACCTTGTCACGGCCTGGAAGAACAATGTCGGGGCCTTCGATCTCTCCGGGGCCAGACTGAGATATTCCGAAGAGAGAGAAGGAGAGTATGTCTTCGGCTACGACGTGAACGGCACCAATCTTGTGCTCTATTTTGACGCTGAGAGCGGCTGGCTGAAGTATTCAACGGAAGAGGAAGCAGCGGAAGGCTACAACGTTTTTACCACCCTCGTCTATTCGCCGTGCAATGAGGCTGCCCCGGACAGAGGCTACCGTGAATTCTTTGCCGGCATTCCCGGAAACAGCGGCAGTACAGAGGCCGGCGCCGCTTCATCAGAAAAGCCGGCCGGCAAGCTGAGCTTCCGGACGAAGGACCTGTACGGAAACGATATCGATTCCTCCATCCTTGCGGGCAAAAAGCTTGTTCTGGTCAACTTCTGGGAGCCCTGGTGCGGCTGGTGTCTGGAAGAGATGCCGGACATGGAAAAGCTCTATCGGAAGTATAAGGATCAGGGCCTGCTCTTTATCGGCGTGTATAAGCGCGATGAGGACGTAACCGATGAGGAAGCACGGGAAGAGATCGAGAGAATGGGGATCACCTACCCCATCATTCAGGACTGCGCAGACCTGCAGCAGTTCGACAGCAACGGCTGGCCCTTCACCTATGTCTTTGACGGGGACGGAAACCAGATCGGTGACATGGTCGACGGCTATCAGGCCGAGGATGCCTGGGAGGCGTTGATCATCCAGAATCTGCTCCGGTAAGCATCGGCAGCGCATACAATTCGGGACTCGCTTTGCGCGGGTCCCATTTTTTCTGCCCTGCCGACAGCTGTCTCTGCCGGTCTGGGATCTGTACCCGGAAACTGGTACGGCTGACCAAAAATGCCCAGACAGATTTGTGCAATCTGTATAAAAATCAAAGAACAAGTTCTGCGAATTGCTTTTCAAAACAACTTGACTCTCCCGGTTACGGAAGAGTATCATTTATTTTGTAAAAGAGCGGAAAGGCGGGCGGAAATCGGCATGGAGGAAGAACTGTTTGAGATCAGCGCGACCATGGTCACGGTGGAGGTCAGGGACGACAGAACCGGTAAGGTGTATCGGCGCGAGCTGCCCATCGACTATTATGAGACCGCCAATTTCCTGAAGCTCAGCGGCGAGAATATGGACGGCAGCGTTTCCCAGATCGTGTTCTTTACCCCCCGCGGCGTCGAGCGGGTGAAGGATATCACCGGCAAGGGGCTCGACCATGACCGCTGCGGTGGACACGGTCACGAATGAGCGCACAGACCCTGAACAGGGTTTTATAAAAAATCATTATATTCAAGGAGGCAAACATGATCAAGAAAACACTTGTCATCAACGGCGTGACCCGCAATCTGGTCCTGTGTCAGGACGAGACGCTGGCAACGGTCCTGCGTGAGCACCTGCTGCTCACCGGCTGCAAGATCGGCTGCGGCGAGGGTCACTGCGGCGCCTGCAACGTCATCATGAACGGCAAGGTCACCAAGGCCTGCATCGTGAAGATGAGCAAGGTTCCCGACAACGCCGAGATCACCACCATCGAGGGTGTCGGCACCCTCAGCGATATGCATCCCCTGCAGGTCGCCTGGATGGCGCACGGCTGCGCCCAGTGCGGCTTCTGCACGCCGGGCTTCATCATCAGTGCCAAGGTCCTGCTTGAGCAGAACCCGAACCCGACCCGCGAGCAGGTCCGCGACTGGTTCAACAAGACCCGCAACCTCTGCCGCTGCACCGGCTACAAGCCGCTGGTTGACGCCGTCATGGACGCCGCTGCGGTTCTGCGCGGTGAGATGAGCAAGGAAGACCTGATCTTCAAGCCCACCGGCGACAGCATCAAGGGCAGCAAGTACATCCGTCCGTCCGCCGCCCAGAAGGTCACCGGCACCTGGGACTTCGGCGCCGACGATGCGCTGAAGATGCCCGGCTGCCTGCGTCTGGCCCTGACCCAGGCGAAGGTCTCGCATGCCAACATCAAGAACATCGACATTTCCGAGGCCGAAAAGATGCCCGGCGTCGTGAAGGTCATCACCTACAAGGACATTCTGGCCGCCGGCGGCACCAACCAGATCAACGGCCTGGTCATGCTGCCGAAGCACAACAAGACCGACGGCTTCGAGCGTCCGGTTCTCTGCTCGGACAAGATCTTCCAGTTCGGTGACGCCATCGCCATCGTCGCTGCCGACACCGAGGAGCATGCCCGCGCCGCCGCCGATGCGGTGAAGGTCGACATTGAAGAACTGCCCGCCTACATGAGCGCGCTGGACGCCATGGCACCCGATGCCATCGAGATCCATCCGGGCACCCCGAACGTCTTCTATGAGACCAACTGCATCAAGGGCGACGACTTCGACTGGGACAGCATCCCCGACAGCCAGCAGGTCGAGATCGAGAGCTACTGCTCGCGTCAGCCGCACCTGCACCTCGAGCCGGACAACGGCTACGGCTATATTGACGAGGACGGTATGGTCACGGTCCACTCCAAGTCCATCGGCATCCACCTGCATATGCCGATGATCGCAGCCGGTATCGGCGTTCCGATGGAGAATCTGCGTCTGGTCCAGAACCACGCCGGCGGTACCTTCGGCTACAAGTTCTCGCCCACCAACGAGGCTCTGATCGGCGCTGCTGCCAAGATTCTCGGCGTGCCTGTCAGCCTGAACTTCAACCAGTTCCAGAACATCACCTACACCGGCAAACGTTCCCCGGCCTTCATGCACATCAAGCTGGCCGCCGATGAGAAGGGCAAGCTGCTTGCGCTGTGGGGCGACAACTATGTCGATCACGGCCCGTACTCCGAGTTCGGTGATCTGCTGACCATGCGTCTGAGCCAGTTCACCGGCGCCGGCTACGGCATCCCCAGCATCCGCAACAAGAGCCAGACCGTCTTCACAAACCATGCCTGGGGCTCCGCCTTCCGTGCCTACGGTTCGCCGCAGTCCTTCATGGGCTCTGAGATCGCCATCGACTGCCTGGCAGCCAAGATGGGCATCGATCCCTTTGAGATGCGTGCGATGAACTGCTACAAGGCCTCTGAGGGTACCACGATCCCGACCGGCTATGCCCCCGATGTGTACTGCGAAGAAGACCTCTTCAACAAGGCCCGTCCGCTGTATGAGGCCGGCAAGAAGAGAGTCGCCGAGAAGAACGCTGCCTCCGACGGCCGCTACAAATACGGCATCGGCGTATCCCTGGGTGTCTACGGCTGCGGCCTGGACGGTGTTGACTCGTCCTCTGCCTATGCCGAGCTGAATCCGGACGGCACGGTCACCATGTACGCCTCCTGGGAGGATCACGGACAGGGCGCCGATATGGGCATTGTCACCTCCGCCCATGAGACTCTGCGTCAGGCCGGCTTCAAGCCCGAGCAGATCCGCCTGGTCATGAACGACACCAAGTTCACCCCGAACTCCGGCCCTGCCGGCGGCTCCCGCTCGCAGGTCATGTCCGGCAACGCTTGCCGTCTCGCGGCAGAGAACCTGCTTGCCGAGATGAAGAAGGACGACGGCAGCTGGAGAACCTATGACGAAATGGTTGCCGACGGCAAGAAGCTGAAGGTCGAAGGCAACTGGGTCACCACCTACTGCGCCGACCACCCGGTGGACCAGGATACCGCACAGGGCGAGCCCTTTGCCACCTATATGTACACCATCTTCCTGCCCGAGGTCTGCGTCGACACCGAGACCGGCAAGGTCAAGGTCGAGAAGTTCACCTGCGTGGCCGATGTCGGCACCATCATGAACAAGCTGCTGGTCGACGGCAACTTCTACGGCGGTCTGGCTCAGGGCATCGGCCTTGCACTGACCGAGGACTTTGAAGATCTGTCGAAGCACACCAGCCTGCTCAAGTGCGGCATCCCGTACATCAAGGACATCCCCGATGATATCGAGCTGCACTTCAACGAGACCTACCGTCCGAACGGACCTTACGGTGCCGCCGGCTGCGGCGAGGCCCCGCTGGATGCTCCGCACCCGGCTGTTCTGAACGCCATCTTCAACGCCACCGGTGCCCGCGTCACCCGCATCCCGGCCACCCCGGACAAGGTGCTTGCGGCCCTGAAGGCGCTCTAAGCCAAACCCTTTTCAAAGCGCAGCAGCAATGCTATAATGGAGAGGCCCTTCGGGGCCTCTCTGTCTTCAGAAAGGAGTGCTTTGCATGTCGCAGATTCAGGAACGCGGCTCAACACACGTCTATAAGGTAAACAAGATCTCCAAGGAAGAAATGGAGAGTATGGTGACGCGCTGCGTTTATGAAGAAGCCCCCTTCTGCAGCGCCGCCTGCCCGCTGAAGCTGGATGTGCGCGCGATGCTCAAAGCGGCCGCGGCCGGGGATTTCAAGAAAGCGCTGCAGCTGTATGAGAAAGCGGCGCCGTTCCCGCTGATTGTCTCTGCGGGCTGTGAAGCACCCTGTGAAAAGAAATGCCGCCTGTCTGAGCGCGGCGACGGCATTGCCGTCCGCGAGATCGAAGCCGCCGTGTCCCGCTGCGGGAAGCAGAGCAGGCTGGGCAGCATCTTCCGCACCAAAAAGAAAAAGACCGCGGCAATTCTCGGCTCCGGGCTCTTCCCGCTGTTCCTGGCGGGCGAGCTTGAGAAGAAGGCCTATCCCGTCACCGTTTTCTGCGAGCAGGAGAATCCGGAGGACTTCCTGCGCTGTGCCGCCGGCTTTCTGGATGACGAGGCCTTCCGGCTGGAGCTGGGCCGGCTGAAAGGGAAGGATATTCAGTTCAGCTTCGGCTGCAGAATCGATGCCGCGTTCCTGGAAGAGAAACGGCAGCGCTTTGACATGGTCTGTGTCTCGGAGAGCATTCTGGATGCCCTGCTGCCGGGCAGCACGGTGATTCCGGAGCTCATGTACTGTGAGGAGGAAAAGCTCATCGCCTGTCGGGGCGAGGGCGTTATGGCAGCGGCGGTCGGCGCCAAGAAAGCAGCCCTGACCGCAGACCGCCTGGCCCAGAATCTGGACCCGCGCAGCATGCGCGGCACAGAGGACCCCTTTGAAAGCCGGCTCTATACCGACCTGGACGAGGCAAAGGCGCTGACGTGCATCCCGAAAAGCGGAGATCGCTATACCGAGGCGGAGGCAGCGGAGGAGGCGAAGCGCTGCATCCAGTGCCACTGTGAAGAGTGCATGAAGAGCTGCGCCTATCTGGAGCACTATAAGAAATACCCCGGCCTGCTGGCCAGGGAAATCTATAACAACACCCAGATCATCATGGGCGACCACCAGCTGAACAAGCCGATGAACGCCTGCACGCTCTGCGGCCAGTGCACTGCGGTATGCCCCAACGGCTTTGATATGGCCCGGGTCTGCGCATCAGCCAGACGGAACATGGTCTCGACCGACAAAATGCCGCTGGCCCCGCATGAATTTGCCCTGATGGACATGCTGTTTTCCAACGGCGATGCCTTCCTCAGCCGCCTGCAGCCCGGAAAGGAACAGTGCCGGTTTGTCTTTTTCCCGGGATGCCAGGCTGCCGCCGTCGCACCCGCAACCGTCAGGGCCGCCTATCTGGACCTGTGCGCCCGGCTAAGCGGCGGCGTCGCCCTGATGCTCGGCTGCTGCGGAGCGATCTGCGACTGGGCCGGGCGTTATGAGATGCAGGACACTACGAGGGCGTTTCTGCTCTCAGAGCTCAGCAAGCTCGGTGACCCCGTCATCATTGCCGGCTGCCCCACCTGCCGGAAGGAACTGAGCGAGCTGACGGGGCGTGAGGTCAAAGGAATCTGGGAGATCCTGGACGAGATCGGCCTTCCGGACGGGGCAAAAGGGATGGACCGCCCGGCTGCGCTGCACGATGCCTGCGGCGCACGGGGAGACGCCCGTACGCAGGAGACCGTCCGACGTCTGGCGGAAAAGCTGGGCGTGACGCTGACCGAAACCCCGTATTCGGGTGACCGGGCGCCCTGCTGCGGCTACGGCGGCCTCACGGCCTATGCCAATCCGGAGGTCGCGGACGAGATCACGCAGAAAGCCCTTTCGCGTTCGGACGCGCCCTATGTTTCCTACTGCATGGCCTGCCGTGACCGTTTTGCCCGCCAGGGGCGCGAATCGCGCCATCTGCTGGAACTGGTTTACGGCACGGATGCGGGCAGCCCACCGGATATCAGCGAAAAGCGCTGGAACCGGCTGACCCTGAAAAACGAACTCTTGCAGGAACTCTGGCTGGAGGAGCCGAAGGAAATGAAACTGGACTATGAACTGAACTATACGGACGAGGCCAGAAAACTGATGGACGGCCGCATGATTCTGACGGACGATGTAATCGCCGTCCTGGACGCCTTCCGGGAAAACGGGGAGGCCATCGAGGATGAAGACGGCCTTCTGGTGGCCCGGCACCGTGTGGGCAACGCAACCTTCTGGGTCAAGTTCAGTATGGCAGGCGACAACGGCTATCTGGTGCACCGGGCCTGGAGCCATCGTATGAATGTCGTCAAACGGGAGGGATGAGGCATGGCCATTGAGAAAAACTATTACACCATCGACCCCCAGGGAAAGCTGAAATGCTTCAAGTGCGGCGTTCCGCTGGAGAAGGGAAAGGCCAAGTTCCTGTATCTGGACAACGGCTTTCCGGTGGAGCTGCCCGTCTGCCCGGTCTGCGGCTTCGTCTATGTGCCGGAGGAGCTGGCCCTGGGCAAGGTGGCGTCTGTCGAACGGGCGCTGGAGGATAAATGAAAGGCCACCCGGGAGGTCGGGAGCACAGCCTGCGCATGCTGGAACTGGCTGCACTGCCGCCCGGTGCACGCATCCTCGACATGGGCGCAGGGGCAGGCGAAACGCTGGCACTGCTGCGTGAGAGCGGCTTTGACGCCGTCGGGATCGACCTTTCGCCGCGTGCGCCGGAGGTTTTGCGCGCTGACTGTCTCTGCGCCCCGTTTCCGGACGGGAGTTTTGATGCGATAATCAGCCAGTGTGCCTTTTTTGTCTCCGGTGCCGTGCCGGACGCGCTGCGGGAAGCGCACAGGCTCCTCAAGCCCGGCGGAAAGCTTCTGCTGTCGGACGTGTTCTTCGAAGCGCCCGTGCCGATTCTGGAGGCGGCGGGCTTCTCTGTCAGATCGGCGGAGGACATGAAGGCGCAGTGGCGTGAATACTATCTGGAGGCCCTCTGGCGGGAAGACGCTCCCTGCTGCACCCTCCCCCGGGGCAAGTGCACGTATTGGCTGCTGATTGCGGAAAGGAGATAAGGATGGATCTGTTTGACAGGGTTATGGAACTGAGCCGCTACGGCTATTTCTGCGGCCAGATTCTGGCAATCCTGATGCTGGAGACCGTAGGCGAAGAAAACCCCGGACTTGTGAAGGCCATGGGCGGTCTCAACGGCGGCGTGGGCTTTTCCCAGAACTGCTGCGGCTGCATGACCGGCGGCGCCTGCGTGATTTCCTACTTCACGGGAAAGGGCGAGGACACCGGTATGGATCGCCCCGAGCATAAAAGCGCACTCGGAGAGTTTACACAATGGTTTGAGGATGAGATGACCGCCGACTACGGCGGCATCGAGTGCCGTGATATTACCCGCGGCAACCCGGCCAAGCGTGTGGAGTACTGCCCGCAGATCATCGCGGCGACCTATGAGAAATGTATGGAGATCCTGTCAGATCGAGGGCTGTTATGATTATCGGAAGGACCAAAAGTGTCTGCCCCGTCTGCCTGCGCGTTGTGGATGCGCAGAAGCGTACGGACAAAGACGGCATCTATCTCGACAAGCACTGCAGCGAGCACGGCGGCTTTTCCGCTTTGATCTGGGAAGGCACGCCGATCTCTTATCTCCGCTGGAACAACGAAAATCATGCCGTCGATCCTCCGTATGAGGGGCGCCCGCCGGAAAAAGGCTGCCCGCATGACTGCGGCCTTTGCACCGAGCACCTGCGCAAGGGCTGCTGCATGCTGCTGGAGCTGACAAAGCGCTGCAACCTCCACTGTCCGGTCTGCTTTGCCGCCGCCGGGGAAGGGAATGCACCGGATCTCAGCCTCGCAGAGATCGAAAAGCAATACGATTATCTGATGGCGCACGGCGGCCCGTTCAATATCCAGCTCTCCGGCGGCGAGCCGACGATGCGGGACGATTTGCCGGCGATCATCCGCTTGGGCTGCGAAAAAGGCTTCACCTTCTTCCAGCTCAACACCAACGGGCTGCGCCTTGCCTCTGAGGAGGGCTATGCCGAAAAGCTCAGGGAAGCCGGGCTCAACACCGTGTTCCTGCAGTTCGACGCACTCGATGATACGGTTTACATCACGCTCCGGGGGCGGGCGCTGCTTGCGGAAAAGCGCCGCTGCATCGAAAACTGCGCCGCGGCGGGACTCGGTATTGTGCTTGTCCCGGTGATCGCGCACAGCGTGAATGAGGATCAGGTTGGCGCGATCATACGCTTTGCTTTGGAAAACGCCCCCGCTGTCCGCGGCGTACATTTTCAGCCCTTAAGCTATTTCGGGCGCTGTGCGCTGAAACGTCCGGAGCGCCCGGTCACGATCCCGAAGCTCCTCAACCTGATCGAAGAGCAGACAGACGGACTGCTGCGCGTCTCTGATTTCTACGGCGGCGGCGCCGAGAGTGCCTACTGCTCGTTCCATGCCAGCTACCGCATCGGCCCGGATGGCGAACTCAAATGCCTCCCCCGCCGGCAGAGCGGCGGATGCTGCTGTACAAGCTCCGACAATTCACGTACGTCCGTGGCTGACCAGTGGAGCGGCGCGGTATCCGACTTCTGCGAGGATGGCGCGCTCTCCGAGACTTCCGCCCTGGACAGCTTTTTAAAACAGGTGCGGAGCCGGACTTTTACCGTCTCCGGCATGGTGTTTCAGGATGCATGGAACCTTGATCTCGACCGGCTGCGCCGCTGCCACATCTGCGAAGTCGACAGCCGCTACGGCATGGTCCCCTTCTGCGCCTATAACCTGACGAACCAAAACGGGGAGGCGCTCTATCGATGAATCTTTCCCGGATCGATGCGCTTGTGCTTGCACAGGAGGGGCTGACGCGCGTTACCAGAGCGTGCATTGAGCAGATGCAGCTTCAAAAACTCAACGCCCTGCTCGCACGGGAAAAGCAGCGCGGCGGCTTCTACCGCGATCTGCCCGATCATCTGCAGTCCCTTTCCTCCCTCAGCGCTCTCCCCTTTACGCTGGATGAGGACCTGGCGCAGAACGCGCCGGGGCTGCTGCTCTGCTCCCAGGCGGAGGTGCAGCGCGTGATCTCCGATGCGACCTCCGGCACAACCGGGACAGCCAAGCGCGTTTTTTACACCGAAACCGACCTTGAGAACACGGTGCGGCTCTACATGGCGGGGCTGGGTGAACTGGTCTTCCCGGGCAGCGTGACAATGATCTGCTTCCCCTTTTCCGGTCCCTTCGGTCTGGGAGAGCTGATCGCCGAGGCAATCCGGCGTCTCGGGGCACGGCCTCTGAAGGCGGGACCCTTCCTGAGCTATGAAGAGTATGCCGAGCTGATCGCGCGTGAACGGCCCGATACCTTTGTCGGCATGCCGGTACAGCTGCTCGGCATGCTGCGCTTCGTCGGCCGGGGCAGTCTGGAGAGGGCCCTGATCAGCGGGGACGCCTGCCCGGACAGCGTAACGGAAGGCTGTGAGACGATTCTGGGAACCGAGCTGTTCCCGCACTACGGCTCGCGTGAGATGGGCATGGCCGGGGCCATCTGCTGTCAGGCGCATGCCGGCATGCACCTGCGGGAAAACCACATCATCGCCGAGATCGTTGATCCGACGGGGAAGCCGCTTCCCGCAGGCGAATGGGGCGAGCTCGTGATCACGACAATCGGGATGGAGGCCATGCCTCTGATCCGTTACCGCACCGGAGACTGTACGCGCATCCTGCCGGAGCCCTGCCCCTGCGGGAGCGAGGTGCTGCGGCTGGACCGGATCGAGCGGCAGTCTGACGGGATCTGCATGTCCGCATTGGATGAGGTTCTGTTTGCCGATAAGAGCATTGTCGACTGCCGGGCCGAGCTGGAAGGGGAGAAGCTCACCGTCACAGCACTTGCGGCCGGCGTACCGGCAGAAAAGGTGATCCTCTCCCGGCTTCGCACCCTGTACCCCGAATTATCCGTTTCCTTCTCCGCGCGTCCGGCCCTCCCGTCCGACCGCACCCTGTACCCGGGGAAACGGGCCCTGACAGGAAAAGAAAGCTGAAAAGCAGAAATTTTTTATCCCCCCCCGGGGCTTCCGAACAGGGGAAAGAGGGACTATAATAGCAACCGTGACGGCGTCTGACCGTCACGGTTCTGCATTTGAGGGAGCGCCTGACTCCTTCACAAAACAAAGTGAGGATAAACGGATGGAACTCATTAAGCATCGCGTTGCGCATTACTGGTCGCACCGGGCCGAAGGCTTCGAGACCCAGCGCCTTCGCGAATATGAAAGCGAGAAGCGGGAGAGATGGCTTGCGGAATTTCAGAAATATCTCCCCCAGGGAAAGCCGCTGCGCGTGCTGGATGTCGGTACGGGCACGGGCTTCTTTGCCTGCCTGCTGGCAGCGGAGGGGCATGAGGTGACCGGCATCGACCTGACGCCGGACATGATCGCGCATGCCGAACATATGGCGGCCGTCCTGGGGCTGGACGCCGGTTTTTCCGTCATGGATGCCGAAAACCCGCAGTATGAATCGGAGAGCTTTGATGTGCTGGTGACGCGCAACCTGACCTGGACCCTGCCGCATCTCGAAAAGGCCTACCGCGAGTGGTACCGAATCCTGAGACCCGGCGGCGTGCTCGTCAACTTTGACGCCGACTACAGCGCCGCCCTGGAAAACGAAGAGGAGCACGAACTGCCGGAGAACCATGCCCACAAGCTGGTTCCGGATTTCCTGCACGAAGAAAATGAAGCCATCACCATGGAGGTGGGTGCCTATCATCAGCCGCGTCCGCAGTGGGATGTCCAGCTGCTGGTTGAGGCGGGGTTCGAGCGCATCATCGTGGATGTGGGCGTCTACCGGCGCATCTATGCCGAGATCGACGAGTTCTTCAACCCCACGCCGATCTTTACAATCGCAGCCTATAAATAACAGCCAAAAAGCGGCTGCTCTGAAAGCCCTGACAAAGCACAGAACAGCCGCCCAAGGAAACTGACAGGCGGCGGAGAATCCGCCTCTGCCGCCTCCAGTATACCCCTGCAGGCGGACAATTGCAAGAATAGTGGAGGAGAAAGAAAATGAAAAGAAGCATGACGAGATCCCTGGCCGTTTTGCTGGCCCTGTGCATGATGCTGGCGCTGACGGCCTGCGGACAGAAGGCTCCGGAACCGGCCCCGGCAGCAGAGACGCAGCCCCAGACCGAGACCGCTCCGGCAGCAGAAGCACAGCCCGGGACTGAGACTGCGTCAAGCGAGGCGGAAACCGCGCCGACGCCGACCGGTGATGCCAAATGGCTGAAACTGGCCGAGAGCTTTGCCTATCCCAGCCTGGATGCCCACAAAGACTATTACGGCTGGTATACCTCGATCTACGGTGTGACCGAGACGCTTTTCCGCGTGGCCGACGACCTGTCCATCCAGCCCCTGCTGGCGAAGGACTATGCGGTCAGCGAGGACGGAAAGACCTGGACCGTCCGGCTTGCGGATGCGGTCTTTTCCAACGGCACGCCCGTCACCGCCGATATGGTGATGCGCAATTTCCTGCGCCTGGCTGAAAAGAACGAGCGCTTTGCCTACCTGAGCGACTTTGCGTTTGCTGCTCCCGATGAGAAGACCCTGACTATTACCACCCCCGAGATCTATCCCACCATGCTCAGCGATCTGTCCGCCCCGGAGCTTGCCGTCATGGATCTGGACGGGACGACCGACTTCGATAACGCCCCCGTCGCCACCGGCCCCTTTGTCGTGAAGTCCTTTACGCCCGAGGGCACCGTCGAGGTCGTGAAGAACGAAGCCTACTGGAACGGCAGCGTCAGGCTGGACGGCGTAACCTTCTACTATATGCAGGACGATGATTCCAAACTCATGGCCATGCAGGCCGGCGAGATCGACGGCTATACCAGCGTAACCGCTGCTGCCAAAGAGATTTTCTCTGCCGATCCCGCGACCTATAGCCTGACGGTTATCCCCGCGACCCGCCTGCAGTTTTATGTGCTGAACAAGACCCGCCTGGACGACAGCGTGCGCAAGGCCATCAACCTGACGACCGACTGCGAGGCGATTGCGGCCTACCTCGGCGGGACTGTCTCGGCCGCTGTGGGTCCGTTCAGCGCCTCTGCGCCCTATGGCCAGGTGACAAAACCTGCGCCCGATCCCGAGGCTGCCAGGGCTCTGCTCGAGGCGGACGGCTATACCCTCAACGCCGACGGCATCTATGAAAAGGACGGCAAGCCTCTCAAACTGAACATCTGCTATTATGCCGCCCGCTCGCTTGATGCCATCGCCCTGCTGATGCAGGAGCAGCTCGGCAAAGTCGGCATCAAAGCGACCCTGACCGTACAGGAAGATCCGGACGCCACCTATGTGGCCACGGGCGATTATGATATCGCGCTTTACTGCATGATCGCCGACAAGGCGGGCGATCCCTATTACTGTGTCGATGCGCTGTACCGTGCTGACAGCAAGTGGGCAAAGGCAGGCTTCCCCGACGGGGAGAGCGAAGAACTGATTGACAGACTGCAGTATGAGACCGACATCGCAGAACGTGCAGCCCTGGCCAATCAGGTTGTGCAGATGAGCATCGATGAAAATGCCTTCGGGTATGTGGGTCTGTTCAACAAGACCACCGTCACGCGCACTGGCGTTTCCGGCATCGCCGAGACCTGCCCCTTCGACTTCTACGGGGTGAGCGCCGAAACCGATATGGCCTGATGGCATAAGAAAGAATCCAGAAAGGAGGGGACTGATCCATGCTGAAATATATCGGGAAACGGATGGTGCATCTGATCTTTATCATGATTGCCGTCAGCTTTCTGACCTTTCTGCTGATGTATCTGTCCCCGGGCGATGCCGCCGCGAAAAAGCTCAACGCACAGGGCGTGGCGGTGTCGGAAGAGGTGCTCGAGAAAACAAGGGAAAGCATGGGCCTGAACCGGCCGTTTCTGGTCCAGTACGGCGACTGGGCGCTGCACGCCCTGCGGGGCGACCTGGGCGTATCCTACAAAGACGGCTTTCCCGTGACGGACAAGCTGGTCAGAGGGCTTCGCTGCACAGCGATTCTTGCCCTGACCAGCCTTGCCCTGGCTCTCCTGACGGCGCTTCCCCTGAGTATTCTCAGTGCCCTGCATCCGGACTCTCTGCTGGATAATCTTACCCGCTTCTTTAGCTTTGTGGGAAACTCGATGCCCAATTTCCTGATCTCGGTGCTGCTGATGTACTTTCTGTGTGTGCGCACGCACCTGCTGCCGCTGGTGGCGAATGAAAGCATCAAGGGGCTGATCATGCCCTGCCTGGCTCTGTCAATCCCGATCTGCGGCCGCTTTATCCGCCAGTTCCGGGCCGAGATGCTCGAACAGCTCGGCAAACCCTACGTCTCCGGCGCCAGACTGCGGGGCGTCAGACAGCGCTATGTACTCCAAAGCGTACTGCACAATGCCTCCATCAGCATGCTGACCATCATCGGTCTGTCGATCGGCACCCTTCTGGGCGGCAGCGTGGTCATCGAGACCATTTTCCGCTGGCCGGGGCTCGGCAAGCTCGCCATGGACGCCATCAGCAACCGCGACTATCCGGTGATTCAGGGCTTCGTCCTTATCACGTCTACGGTCTACGTGCTCATCAACCTGCTCATCGACATCGCCTACAGCTGGATCGACCCGCGCCTGCGGGAAACGGGAGGCGGCGCATGAAGACGCGTGGTCATAAGCCGGCGTCTCTGCGCCGGCGTCTCTTCGTTTTTCTTGCGCTGGCGGGCATCCTGGTTATCATCAGCCTGCTTGCACCGCTCCTGTGCCCGAATGATCCGAACGCGACTTCGGCCGCCGATATGAACCGCCCGCCCTGTGCCGAGTTTCCCTTCGGCACCGACCGCTACGGCCGCTGCGTCTGTTCGCGTGTGCTGATGGGGTCGCGGACTTCCATCTACTCTGCGGTGGCGCTGGTGGCCATGACCTTTGCTGCCGGAACGGCGCTCGGCCTGATGGCCGGATGGTACGGCGGTGCCGTAGACAGCCTAGTCATGCGTCTGGCGGATATTCTGCTGGCCTTTCCCCAGATGGTGCTGGCGATCGCGGTCGCCGGCATCCTCGGCGGCGGCATGTTCAATGCCATGCTGGCCATGGGCATCACCGGCTGGACACTGTATGCAAGACTTGCCCGGGCGCAGGCCCTGACACTGAAGGAAGAAGCCTATGTCCATGCGGCACGGCTTTCCGGCTGCTCCTCCTGGACGGTCATGACCAAAACCCTGCTGCCGAACATGCTGGGGCCGATGCTGGTCACCGCCGCCACCCAGATCGGTGTCATGATGATCGGTATTGCCGGTCTGTCTTTCCTAGGGATCGGCGTTACCGAACCGCAGGCCGAATGGGGCAGCATGATCAACACCTCCCGGGCGTATCTCCAGCTGGCACCCTGGGCGGTCCTGGCGCCTGCCGCCGCCACGATCCTCACCGTCATGATCTTCAATTATCTGGGCGACTGCCTGCGCGATTATCTGGATGTCGAGGTGGCGAGATGAACGGCGGCATTCTTACGGTATCCCACCTCAGCGTCGGCTACGGCGAACGCCCTGCAGCGGCGGACGTCTCCTTCAGCCTGCAGCGGGGGGAAATCCTCTGCCTCGTGGGGGAGAGCGGCTGCGGCAAGAGCACGCTGCTCAAAGCCCTGCTGGCGGCGCCGGAGATCCGGCTTTTCTCCGGCTCGATCAATCTGGAGGGCACGGAGCTCTCCGCACTCTCTGAAAAGGATCGCCGCAGAATATGCTGTGAGAGAATGGGCATTGTTTTCCAGACTCCGGAAGCGACCTTCAACCCGATCCGCAGCTATCGCAGACAGTTTGCGGAGACACTCAAAAGCCACGGACGCTATGATGCCGCGGCCTTTGACAAGCAGGTCGAAGAGGCCTTTCTCAAGGTGGAGCTGACCGACTGGCGGCGCGTGCTGGCCGAATGTCCCTATGCCCTCAGCGGCGGTATGAACCAGCGCGCGGCGCTGGCACTGGCCCTGCTGCTGGGGCAGGAAATCCTTCTCTGTGACGAGCCGACCAGTGCCCTGGATGCCACGATCCAGCTGCAGGTGGCCAAAGAACTGAAGCGCCTGCGGGACAGGAAGCGGGTTACCCAGATCCTTGTTACGCATAACCTGGCCCTGGCCGGTTTTCTGGCGGACCGGATCGGCGTCATGTACGCAGGACGGCTGGTCGAACTGGGCCGGTCTTCCGATATCCTGCAGCATCCCGTGCATCCGTATACCAGGAGCCTGATCGCAGCGGTTCCGGGCCTGGACGGCCGGATGCCCATCGGCCTTCCGGGCAGCCCGCCGATGTACGGCCCTTCAGAACGGGGCTGCGAGTTCCGTGACCGCTGCCCGCTGGCCGAATCAGGCTGTGCCCACAGAGCCTATGCGCCGGAGCGGATCGAGGAAGGGCATGCTGCATCCTGCAGCCGGGGAGCAGCCGGAGCGGCGCCTTCGATCCCGGCTGCCGGCAGAGAGGAGGGCACGGTATGAGCATCCTGGAAGGGAAGGGGCTTTGCAGGCGCTACCGGAAGCAAAGCCGGGTCATCGAAGCACTGCGCGGGGTGGATTTCCGCCTCGAAGACGGCGAAATCCTCGGTCTGGCCGGCGAGAGCGGCAGCGGCAAGAGCACCCTTCTGAAGCTGATTGCGGGGCTTGAGCCGCCGTCAGAGGGCCGGGTTTTTCTGCACGGCCGCGAACTGCATACCCGGAGAAGCAGGGAAGAATACCGGGCGATGCAGATGGTTTTCCAGAATGCGGCCGGCTCCTTTCACCCCCGCCGCACGGTTTTCGACTCCATCGCCGAAAGCGTTCACAGCCTGCGGGGCAGGGATGCGAGAATGAATGTCGCGGAGCTTTCCGATATGATCGGTCTGCCCACCGAGCTTTTCAACCGCTACCCTCACCAGCTCAGCGGCGGGCAGTGCCAGCGCATGGCCATTGCCCGTGCCATGGCCGTTGAGCCTGAGATTCTGCTGTGTGATGAGATCACCAGTGCCCTTGACGTGTCTTCCCAGGCCCAGATCCTGCGCCTGCTGGCGGATATCTGCCGAAAAAACCGGACTGCGGCGATTTTCGTTTCGCACGACCTGGCGGTCATCCGCTGCCTGTGCGACAGGGTCATGGTCATGAAGGACGGCGCAGCGGTGGAAGAGGGGAATACCGAACAGGTCATTCTGGAGCCCCGTGAAGACTATACCCGCCGGCTGGTCGACTCGGTGCTCTGCATCTGACAATGGAGTTAGATTTATTTAATT
>ONGJ01000019.1 GCA_900317375.1 uncultured Eubacteriales bacterium | reverse complement strand
CCATCGCCCGCGTCACGAAATCCGCCAGCTCCGGACTGCCGCACTGACGCAGGTCCGGCGCCTCCGACGACAGCGCGGGCCGGAACACGCCCTCCCCGACCGGGGAGAAGAGCACCTGCCCGTCCCGGTTCATGATGCACAGAAAGCTGCCCTCGGTGGATGCGTATTCCACATAGTCCCGGATCGCGTCGAGAAAGATGTCCGCCCCGACCACGGCCACGAGCTCTCCGCCGACATAGACCGGCGCCGCGCACACCAGACCGGGAATGCCCGAGTACGCGTCCTCCTCCACCCCGGTGAAGATCAGCTCGCCCGCCTCGGCCGCCTGCCGGTACCAGGGCCTCTCCCGCACCGGGAAGTCCCGGACCCGGCCGTCCCCGTCGATGTAGTTGCCCGCCCGGTCGCTGGCGAGGAGCAGATTCCCGTCCGGCGTCGCCACGAAACACGAGCTCAGCTTTTCGGAGTTTGCGAACATCGACAGCATCACTTCGCTCATGTTCGCCGCCAGACCCAGTGCCTCGGAATCGCCGCCCCCGGCCCCCGCCTCGTGCAGCGCCATCACCGATGCAACACCGTCGTTCTCGCCCTTCGGTCCGGGAACGGCATGCTGCGGCATGCCCTCCGCATGGGCGAAAATCTCCTCCGCCAGGGTCTGCAGCGTCAGCACGTCCGTCTTCACGTCCCCGAACAGATCCCCGGCGATATAGGCCTGCAGTGCCGTCGACTTCTTCAGCGTGCCCTGCAGCACCGCGTGCATCGTCTCCTCCGAGATCGCCGCGATCGATGCCTGCTGCCCGGTCTCGGCGTCCCGCACGATCCGCTCCAGATTCTTCGCCTGGTACGCCGACACGGCCATATAGGCGCCCACCAGCGCCAGAATGAAGACCAGCATCAGATTGAAAATCCTCTGCTGCAGCCCCCCGACTGTTATTCCACCGATTTTTTTCATTCCTTTACCCCTCGTGACGCAGATCCGATCCAGCGGTCCGCTCCCCCGGGAACCTTACCGCCCCCCGGCCTCCCGGATGCCGCCGACCTGCATCGTCTCCATGATCCGATAGCGGTCCATCTGCAGCTGCTTTGTGCGCTGCAGCGCCTCTTCGATGGGAATCTCCACAATGCCGCCTTCCTGCGTCGCGATGATGCTGTTCCCGCGTCCATCCGCCAGGGCTTTCACGGCGTAGTATCCCATGCGTGTCGCGGTCTCCCGGTCTCTTCCGGTGGGCGAGCCGCCCCGCTGCAGATGACCCAGCACCGTGACCCGCGGTTCGATCCCGATGGCGTCATAGATCATTCTCCCGATCTCCACCGCGCTGCCCGCGCCTTCGGCCACCACGATCATGAAATGTGTATTGCCCGCCAGACGGGAATCCTGAATCCTGCGGACCACGTCGCGCTCGAAATCCGTGGGGTACTCCGGCACCAGCACCGCCGTTGCACCGACGGCGATTCCCACGTACAGTGCCAGGAACCCGGCGTTGCGCCCCATGACCTCGACCACCGAGCAGCGCTCGTGCGACTGCATCGTGTCCCGCAGCTTGTCGATGCACTCAATCGCGGTGTTGCAGGCAGAGTCAAACCCGATCGTGTAGTTGGTGCAGCCCACGTCGTTGTCAATGGTGGCGGGAATCCCGACCACCGGAATGCCGAGGCGGGAAAGCTCAAGCGCACCCCGGAAGGTTCCGTCACCGCCGATGGCCACGATCGCGTCCAGCCCCAGCATCCTGCAGGTGGACACCGCCTTCTTCCGTCCGTTTTCCGTCATGAAATCCTCGCTGCGCGCCGTGTAGAGGATGGTTCCGCCGCGGGCAAGAATGTGACCAACACTGATGCTGGTGAGCTGGACGAAATCGCTGTTGATGAGCCCCTGCCAGCCCCTGCGGATCCCAACGCATTCTATCCCGCAGTTGATCGCGGTACGAACAACGGCACGGACTGCCGCGTTCATCCCGGGCGCATCCCCGCCGCTGGTCAGCACGCCGATTCTTTTTATAGGTTTCATAGGAAAGCCTCCTGTTACGATTTGTCGGGTCAGACCGCCGGTCTGTTCCGCCGCATGCCTGTAAGCCGCATGGGGAGTATACCATAGATAGCGGCAGATTACCAGAGAAAAGACTTGCGACTCCCGGCAGAAAATGATGGACAAGAGCACCGGCCTGCATTATAATAATACGGCTCTGAAAACCGATATTGGACAGAAAGGAGGGAAACGGCATGAAGGTCATTTATTTTGACATCTGCGCCATCCCTCTTTTTCTGATGATCCTGATCATCTGCCACACCCGCAGGATGACGAAGGGAAAGGCAAACCAGATGTTCGTCCTGGTGGTGACGGTGTCACTGATCAGTGCCATTGCGGACCTCGGCATGGAAATCCCCAACAGCATGCTGCCGATGTCCGGCACAGGCTATTTCATCTGCACGCTGTCAACGTATCTTTATCTGGCAGTACGAAACGGCAACAATGCGATTCTGCTGCTGTTTCTGCTGATGCTGACGCGGACGACCTCGCTGATCCGGAAAAAATGGATAAGGTTTGCTTTCTGGCTGCCGTATATGGTGCTGCTGCTTCTGCTGGCGCAGAATCCGTTCACTCACAGGGTTTTTACCATCACAGCCGAGACCGGCTACGCCCGCGGTCCGCTGATGATGGCAATTTATGCGATTGCGATGGTCTATGGTCTGACGGGGCTCGTCTACTGTATCTACTGCCGCCGTTATCTCCCCGCGAACAAATGGGCGGCGCTGCTTACCTGCTATCTGCTGGCCCACGCTGCGGTCGTGATTCAGTTTTTCCATCCGGAGCTGCTGGTCGAGATGTTCTGCACCGCCCTGGGCGAAATGCTCATCATGCTCTCCATCATGCGCCCGGAGGAGCGCATGGACAGCGCGGTGGGGATGCTGAGCTGGGCCTCCTACCGGTCGGACATTCGAAATATTGCCCTCTCCGGAGAGCATGTCCGGATTGTTGTCATCCGGCTGCTGAACTGTCTGGAAATCCGGAATTTTGTGGGCGACCATAATTATAACCAGTATCTCTCCGAGGTTGCCGACAGAATCCGCGCCGTGCGCTGGACACACCGTCACCGGATCGAAATCTATTTCGAGCGCCCGGGTACGATCTATCTGATTACGGACGCGGACGAATCGGGCTCGGAGGACGCCGGGGAACGCCTGCTGGCGGAGGTCGGCGATCTGATCCGGGGTCACGTGAAGATGGGCGTCTGCTTTGAGCCGAGGGTCTGCCTGATCCGCTGCCCGGAGGACCTGCAGAAGGCGGAAGACGTGATCAGCCTGGGACATATATTCCTGCAGATCGACGAACGAAAACAGACTGTTTTCCGCGCCAGCGACATCGTTCATTCCCGTACCTTCGCCATGGAGGCGCACATCGAGGAGATCTTTGACCGGGCACTCAAAAATCATAACATCAAGATGTTTTACCAGCCGATCCTCGATGTACAGTCCGGGCGCTTCCGTTCCGCCGAGGCCCTTGCCCGCATCATCGACCCGGAATACGGCCTGATCTCACCGGCCGTCTTCATCCCTGCGGCAGAGACCGAGGGCTATATCATCCCGATCGGGGATGCGGTGCTGGATCAGGTGTTCCGCTTCGTTTCCGAGCATGATCTGGATGCGCTCGGCCTTTCCTACGTCGAGATCAACCTCTCCGTTGCCCAGTGCATGGAGCGCAGTCTGCCGGAGAAAATCTCGGCACTGCAGAAAAAATACGGGGTTGACCCCGGCAAAATCAATCTGGAGATTACCGAGACAAACTTTGAGCATATCAGCGAGATCATGTTCGAGAATGTCAACGAGCTGATCCGCATGGGCTACAGCTTCGCACTGGACGATTACGGTACCGGCTATTCCAGCATCCAGCGGGTCATACATCTTCCGCTGAAGCTGATCAAAATCGACAAAAGCATGCTGGAAGAGGTCAGTACCGCCAACGGACGGATGATTCTGGATTATACGATGCGCATGATGCAGAGCATCGGCAAGCTGCTCGTTGTCGAGGGCGCCGAGACCGTCGATGAGGTCGAGATCCTGAGAAGCATGAACTGCGACTATATCCAGGGCTTCTATTTCTCGCGGCCTCTGCCGGAGGAAGAATTTATCCGTTTTCTTGAGGAACAGAACAAGGACAGATGACAGGCGGCGCTTTGCCGCACAGAAAACATCAGGGAGATGATAAAAATGAAACCAGTACAAAACCCCTCCGCCAAGCCTTCGAAGGTCTACTTTACGGACTTCCATGCGACACCGTCGGAGACGCTGCCGCAGAAGCTGCACCGCCTGATGAAGAGTGCCGGCTTTGAGCAGATCGGCTTTGCCGACCGCTACACCGCCATCAAGATTCACTTCGGCGAGCTCGGCAACTTGGCGTATCTGCGCCCGCAGTACGCAAAAGTGGTTGCGGATTATGTTCGTGAGCTCGGCGGCAGGGTCTTCCTCACCGACTGCAACACACTCTATGTCGGCAGCCGCAAGAACGCCCTTGACCATATGGATACCGCCTATCTCAACGGCTTCTCCCCGCTGCAGACGGGCTGCCATGTGATCATTGCCGACGGCCTCAAGGGTACCGATGAGGCGCTTGTCCCCATCAATCTCCCGCTGGTAAAGGAAGCCAAGATCGGCCAGGCCATCATGGATGCCGACATCGTCATCTCGCTGAGCCATTTCAAGGGCCATGAAGAGGCAGGCTTCGGCGGTGCGCTGAAAAACCTCGGCATGGGCAGCGGCTCGCGCTCGGGCAAGATGGAACAGCACTGGGAGGGAAAACCCGTCGTCGACCCCGCGCTCTGCATCGGCTGCGGATCCTGCTCGAGAATCTGCGCTCACGGGGGCCCCGTGCTGGAAAACGGAAAGGCGCATATCGACCATGAAAAGTGCGTCGGCTGCGGCCGCTGCCTGGCCATCTGCCCCCGGGATGCCATCGAGCCCAGCGTGGCAAATTCGACCAGCATCCTCTCATGCAAGATCGCGGAGTATGCCTATGCGGTGGTGAAGGACCGCCCGTCTTTCCATATCTCGCTGATCTGCGACGTCTCGCCCTTCTGTGACTGCCATGCCGAGAATGACATTCCCATCATCCCGGATATCGGCATGCTGGCCTCCTTTGATCCGGTTGCCCTGGATCAGGCCTGCGTCGACCTCTGCAACAAAATGCCCGTCTGCGAGGGAAGCCGTCTGGACAGGCACATCCAGGCCTTCGGAAAGGAAGACCCCAACCATGAATACTTCCACATGAACCACCCGGATGCCGCGTGGGAACCCGGCCTGATCCATGCGGAAGAAATCGGCCTCGGCACCAGACAGTACGAACTGATCAAAATCTGAGGATCGGAAGAAAAAGATCACCCCGCCGTCAGACGGAGGCTTGCCTTTCTGCAGTTTTTGCGGTATTCTGACGAGGTACATATCCAAACTATCTGAAAAGGAGAATTCAACATGCGTTATACGATTTCAGGAGACAACATGCCGGTCGCGATCTGCGAACTCGACGACGGCGAATCCCTTTACTGTGAAGCAGGCGCCATGAGCTGGATGAGCCCGAACTTGGTGATGGAGACAAAATCCAAGGGCGGTCTCGGCGGCTTCTTCGGCCGTGCCCTCTCCGGGGAGACCGGCTTCCAGAACTACTACACGGCAAAAAACGGAAACGGCAGGATCGCGTTTTCCTCCGCCTATGTGGGAAACATCCTGGCGGTGGAAATCACGCCGGACAAGCCCATTATCATCCAGAAGCGGGCCTTCCTGGCCGCGACCATGGGTGTCGAAATGGAAATCTTCTTCCAGAAGAAGCTCGGGACAGCGCTGTTCGGCGGGGAAGGCTTCGTCATGCAGAAGCTCTCCGGCAGCGGCATTGTTTTCCTCGAGCTGGACGGCTCGGTCCATGAGTACGAGCTTCAGGCCGGTGAGCAGATGCTGATCTCCACGGGCCACCTCGCCATGATGGAAGAGTCGGTCACGATGGACATCCAGCAGATCAAAGGGGTCAAGAACGTCCTCTTCGGCGGGGAAAGCCTGTTCAACACGGTCGTAACCGGCCCGGGCAGGATCACGGTTCAGAGCATGCCGCTGTCGAACCTGGTCGGCCTGATCGCTGCGCGGATCCCGTCCGGCAGCAACTGATCCCTCTCAGCGCATACAATATCCCGCCGGTCAGCCGGGGATTCACGACGGCGGAACCGGGGTAAAAAACAGCGTTCCCGATCATCGGCTTTTCGCCGCTGACCGGGAACGTTTTTTGCTCGTTTTCCGTTTCAGGGAATCTCCGGATTGGCCGCCGGGGAGGGGAGATTTCCTGTTCAGTGGGCGCCCTTGGGTTCCATGGCCTTTCTTTTGTCGTCGATCAGCTGGGCCAGTCTTCCGCCGGCTGCGGCGGCAAGAAAGATCCAGAACAGCAGCCTTGCCGGAAAGCACAGCAGCATCAGCACCGACACCGCCAGCGGCTTTTTCAGCTGGGCGCCCAGCGTGGCGGAGGTCACGACGCCCGCCGCAAACACGACATGCTCGGCCGGGTTCGGAAACACCAGCATCGCCAGGGCAAAGCCCATGCAGACACAGGCAAAGATCAGCGGGAAGAAATGGCCACCCTTCATGCCGAAGTTCAGACAGAAGGCTGTCATCACAAGCTTCAGCAGGCAGATCCCGATCAGAAGCCACGGCGTATACCGGCCGAAGTCCAGCATCAGCTCGCCCATCTGCTCTTCGCCGGAGAACAGAACCATCGGAACGGACAGACCGACAAGACTGATCAGGAGGCCGCAGATGCCCTCACGCCAGACAACAGGCCAGCGTACGGCGGCAAACTCGGTGAAAAACTCGGCAGCGGTGAAGCCGTAATACAGCAGCAGCCCCACCGGAATGTACAGCAGCACCAGCAGATAGTCTATCGGCGCAATTGTGACCTCCGAAAAGCTGGGAAAGCCCTCGATCGATGTGTGAAAAAGCGCGTTCAGCCCCGCGATGACGAGAAAACAGGCCGCCGCGGACAGCGCGTACAGCACGAGCTTGCCCGCCTTCGGCAGGACCGCCGTGTTTCCTTCCGCATCGGGCTCTTCCTCGACGGCGAGAATGCCGAAGAGAGGCATATGAAAAATCTGGCCGAGGGTGACCGCCTCGCCGATCTCGGTATACAGCGCGGCATTCTGCCGGGCAAAGTTTACGTTGTCTCCAACCCAGTAGCAGAGACCGGCGATAATGCCTGTGAGGCCGGCCTCGGGACCGACGCTGGCACCGAAAATCAGCGGCAGCAGAGCACACACCAGAATCACCGGCATGGGGCGGTAATCATAGTGCCTGTCACGCTTGACCTTGCCCATGACAGTGTCCAGGCTCTCGGGATAATCACCGAAGCGTCTGTGTACCAGGCCGGCCAGAATGCCGCCGAGAACACAGAGGGGGATCGTGATCCACTTTCCGCCCAGATGGGCGGGAAGAATCTGCCAGATCAGGGAGGTGCCCAGCGACACCACCTGAAGAAACAGCCAGAGGACGAGACCGACCGCTGCACCCAGACCGACCGTCAGCAGACAGACGGCGGCATGATTTTTCAGACTTGTGTTCTCCATGATGCATTCTCCGCTCTCATTTTTTGTCCCGGAACTGCCGAACCTGCATCGAGAGCCGTTCCAGCTCTTCCGGCGGAAGCTCGGGCAGGTGCTCCAGCTTGTCCATGAAAGCCGTCAGGGTTTCCCGGTTCCTCAGCGCATTCATCTGCACGAAATAGTTCACGATGACGCCGGTGATCAGGGCAATGACCACTGCCGCGGTGATCGACAGCAGGACCGACAGAATGCGGGACAGCATATGCTGGGCCACAAGATCGCCGAAACCGATGGTGGTGACGACCGCATACAGGTACCAGAGGGCGTCACCGAAGCTGTGAAAATCCGGCTCACGCAGCCAGATGATCACGCCGCTTGCAAAAAACTGGATCAGAAACGCAAACCAGAATCTGCTCGCACCGGTCTCGCGCAGGACCCGCTTCATCACCTGAAGGCGCTTCATTCCTTCGTCGATTCTTTGAGGCTGTCCTTCGCTTCTTTTCTTGCTTCGCCCATGGCAACGCCCTTGACGATCAGGTCAAAGCCGACCTCAACAAAGTACAGGCCGAGCAGAACGCCGATCGTCATGGCCTCAAGACCGGGGTGAGCAAAGGAGTAGATACCGGCCAGAATGGCGAGCGCGCCGACGATGACGCCCCAGAACCAGCCCTTCTGTTCGCCGCGCACGGTGAAGGCCATGATGATGGTCACAAGGCCCTGGATCAGCATCCAGACAGCAACAAGGGTCAGGACCAGGCTGTCGATGACGAGCGTCTTGCCCGGACGCACCAGGCAGACAATACCCACAACGACCGCCAGAATGCTGACGACCAGGTCCAGTACGCCGGATTCCTTTTTGAAATAGCGGACGAGGCCGAAGACACCGTAAACCAGAAGCAGGATCGCGATGTAATAGCCGGCTGAGAGGAAGGTGGCAAAGGGGGTGAACATGCAGGAAAAACCGCCGATGACCAGCAGAATCCCCAAAATGATGTTGAGAACGCTCATGATGATTACTCCTTCGTTTTTGTTTTGCTTTCTGTGCAGAAGCATGCCGTCTGCAGGGAAAAAGCCGCATTTTGATTACAAAGCGCATTATATCAGGAACAGATAAAATGTCAATAGAACAAACCGGGAGGTCGCGAGGCAGACGAATGAAGCAGACGGGGAACAATTGTGCTTGCATCTTTCTATTATATAATTTATAATCTCTTTATACGCTTGCAGAAAACCGGCCGAAACGGCTTCAACCGGAGGACGACAGCATGGCTTTATGGGACAAAAAGAAAAAAGATGCGTTTCCCGACGGGGAGGCGGAAGAATTCGCGGACGATGCGGATGAGGAGCTGACGGAAGCGGAAGAGCTTGAAGAGGACGCAGAATACGAGGAAGATGCAGAGAATGAGGACGCGGCTTCTTCCGGCCGGCGGGGCGGGAGAAAGCAGACGGAGAAAAAGTCTTCACGGAAGGCGCCTTTGATTGTGGCTGCGGTCTGCTTCATTCTGCTGATTATCCTGTTCACGGTCATCGCCGTCAGGTCTCACAACAGGAAAAAGGCGGATGCGCCCGGAGCAGGGACTCCGCAGATCGCCCTGGAACAGACGCCGCAGAATGCGCGTCCCGACAGCCCGGAGGGGGCTCAGGAAGCGGCGGCCCAGCCGAATATGCAGGGACCGGCCGATCAGCAGGCAGTGCCGGGACCGGCCGAAACGGCTGCCCCGGAGGCGAAAACGCCGCAGGCCTCCGCGCCTGCTGCAGAGCCGACGCCTGCGCCGTCGCCCTCGCCGACGCCTGCGCCGTCGCCCTCGCCGACGCCGGTGCAGCAGAACTGGGAGATCGATAAGGACCTTGTCGTCTACGAATGCATTCTGGATTGGGACAATCCGACCAAATATCATATCACCTTTGCGGAATTTGATGCCGCCGGCAATATGGGAAAGACCTATGCCTTTAAGGACATCGTCAGCCCCAGCCAGATGGGCGCGGAATTCAAGGATGACGAATCGCTTCCGTATTGGTTCTTCCCCGGCGCCACGGTGCATGTGAAGGCAAATGCCGATCTGTCAAGCTGCACGGTAACCAAGGCGGCATAAGGGATGTCTCAGGCTTTCAGCCGGGAAGGGAGGACATTTTATGGCTGATTTCAAGGGCTTTTCGGGCCGGGAGTTCCGAGAGGGCAATTTCCGGGATGTCAATATCGGCTCGGACGGCAGCTACAGCTCCGGCCCGTCCGGGCCGCAGCGCGGAGGCGGCGCTTCGGGACAGCGCCGGAAACCGGATATGAAAAAATGGGGCTGGCGCATTGCCGTTGTGGTGCTGGCGCTGGTGGTGCTGCTTACGGTTTTCAGCTCCTATTACAACGTCAGCGAGCAGGAAAACGCCGTTGTCACCATGTTCGGCAAGGTGATCCGCACCGATACGGCGGGACTTTACTTTAAAATCCCGTTCCTGCAGCAGGTGCACATGGTGGATATCACCACGCACGGCACCGGGATCGGCTATTCCGTCGGTCAGGCAGGGCAGAACATCGCCAACAGCTTCGACGGCATCATGATCACGAAGGACTTCAATCTCATCAACATCGATTTTTATCTGGAGTACAAGGTCAGCGATCCCGTCGCCTATCTGTTCAATTCCCGCGACCCCGAGCTGATTCTCAACAACATCGCCCTGGCCAGCATCCGGAGCACGGTGATCGACTACACCGTGGACGAGGCCATGACCACCGGCAAGAGCGCCATCCAGGCCGACGTCAAGGAGAAGATGGTCAGCGAACTGCAGGAGCAGGATATCGGCATTCAGGTCGTCAACATCACCATCCAGGACGCCGAGCCGCCCACGCAGGAGATCATCCTGGCCTTTAAGGAGGTCGAGACTGCCAAGCAGTCGGCCGAGACCCGCATCAACCAGGCCAAAAAGTACGAGAACGAACAGATCCCCGCAGCCGAGGCGCAGGCCGACCGCATCGTGCAGAGCGCAGAGGCGCAGAAGGCCGCCCGCATCGCCGAGGCCGAGGGACAGGTGGCCCGCTTCAACGCCATGTATGAGCAGTATGCGCTGAACCCCCTGATCACCAAACAGCGCATGTTCTATGAGACGATGGAAGATCTGCTGCCGGGTCTGAAGGTCATCATCACCGACGGGAACACCCAGACCATGCTACCGGTCGAGAGCTTTGTCACCCCGGCCGACGGCAGTACAGAAGGGGAGGTGACGCAGCCGTGAAGAAAACCGGAAAAGTTCTGGCGCCTGTCCTTGCGCTGCTGCTGGTGTTTGTGCTGTGCAACTCGCTTTATACTGTTCAGCCGAAGGAATATGTCGCCGTGCGGCAGTTCGGACGCATTGTCAATGTGGTTGACACCCCGGGCCTCAAGGCCAAGATTCCTTTCGTCCAGACGATTCAGCGCATCTCGGCTGCGACCATCCTCTATGATATTCCCGCGTCCGACATCATTACCAAGGACAAAAAATCCATGATTTCGGACAACTATGTGCTCTGGCGGGTGACCGACCCGACGCTCTATATCCAGACACTCAACGCCATCGAGGCCCGCGCTGCCGAGCGTATCGAGGCCGCTGTCTACAACAGCCTGAAAAAGATCCTCTCGAACATGACCCAGGACGAGATCATCGCCGCCCGCGGCGAGCGCCTGACCCAGCTGATCACCGAGGACGCCAACGGCGATATCCGTGTCTACGGCATTGAGATCATCCAGTCCGAGATCAAGGCGCTGGACCTCCCGGAGGACAACAAGGCGGCCGTGTTTACCCGCATGATCTCGGAGCGCGAGAACATCGCGGCGGGCTATACCGCAGAGGGCGCCGCCGAGGCGCAGAAGATCCGGAATGAAACCGACCGCAAAGTCACCGTCATGACTGCCGAGGCGGAAAAGGAAGCGGCCACGATCCTGGCGGAGGGCGAGAGCGAGTATATGCGCATCCTGCAGGATGCCTACAACACGGACGACAAGGCGGATTTCTACAACTACACCCGCTCACTGGATGCGCTGAAGGCCTCTATGACCGGCGGCAGCAAAACCGTCATGCTGGATAAGGATTCCGAACTCGCCCGCATCCTCTACGGCGACTTCGAGGGCTGACCCGACTGAAAAACAGGCATTCGGAAAGAAGAACAGACGCATTCCGCCGCTCCCCTGCCGTCAGACAGGGGAGCTTTTAAAAGACACACTGCCGGGCAGTTTCGCTGTTGCGCTCCGGCGAGATCGATGCTATAATAGCTCTTTAGAATGCAGAAACCATTGATTTGAGGAGAAGGATTATGAAAAACCTATCGGGGAATAATGGGAAAGGAAGGCAGATCACCTCGCCGGACCAGCTTCATGACTATCTTCACGTGACGAGCGCTTCCGTCTGGATCGTGCTGGTGGCGGTGATCCTGCTTCTGATTGTCAGCCTGATCTGGAGCGCGAATACCACCATCGACAGCTATACCGATGCTACAGCCAAAGTGACGGGCAAGAGCATGGTTGTCACCATCGATGATCCGGCAATGCAGAACAGGATCAAAAGCGGCATGACGATCCTGGTGGGAGACACCACGACAAAGGTGACAAGCATCGGGCACAGCGCGGACGGGAATGCTTTTGCCGTTGCCGCGACAAACCTTGCTGACGGGACCTATGCTGCCAGGATCATCTATAAGCAGGAAAAGGTGCTCAGCCTGCTGTTCAACGGAGAACAGCAGAGCGCCTGAGTATTCATCAGATATGATTTGAGGACGGGAGTATGGGAGAGAAGAATGTCAAACAGCCTGTGAGGGGCGGAAAGGTCAAGGTCCCGGTGATCATGCAGATGGAGGCGCTCGAGTGCGGCGCGGCCTCCCTGGCCATGATCATGGCCTACTATGGCAAGTGGGTGCCGCTGGAGCAGGTGCGTCTCGCCTGCGGCGTTTCGCGTGACGGTTCGAACGCACGCAACATCATCATCGCGGCACGCAATTACGGCCTGGTGGCGGAAGGGGACCGGCTGGAGATCGGCGCCCTCCGCAAGGACGTGGACCTGCCCTGCATCATCCACTGGAATTTCAACCACTTTGTCGTCCTGGACGGGTTCCGGGGCAATTACGCCTACATCAACGATCCGGCCAGGGGCGAGGTCAAGGTGCCCATGGAGGACTTTGACCGTGCCTACACCGGCATCTGCCTGTATTTTAAGCCGGGTCCGGAATTCCAGCCGGGCGGCAAGCCGAAGAGCACGCTGGAATTTGCCAAGAAGCGCCTGGCCGGTGCCGGTGCCGCGGTGGCCTTTGTGCTGCTGTCCACCGTCATCTCGAGCCTGTTCGGCATCATCAACCCCGTCTTTTCACGCTTCTTCATGGACCGGCTGCTCACGGGCGAGAACCGCGAGCTGCTCATGCCGTTCATCCTCATCATGAGTCTCTTTGCCCTGGCCCAGGTGGTTGTGGCCTGGGTCCAGGCGGTCTATTCGCTGAAAATTAACGGCAAAATGGCCATCGAAGGCTCCAGCAGCTACATGTGGAAGGTCCTGCGCATGCCGATGGAGTTCTTCTCCCAGCGCATGGCGGGCGATATTCTGCAGCGGCAGAGCACAAATGCCTCCATCGCAAGCACCCTTGTCAACACGCTGACGCCGCTTGCGCTGAACACCATCATGATGGTGATCTACCTCGTGATGATGCTGCGCTACAGCGCGCTTCTGACCCTCATCGGCCTCACCACCATCGTTCTGAACCTGATCGTCTCGCGGATCATCTCAAAGCAGCGCGTGAACATCACCCGCGTTCAGATGCGCGATGCGGGCAAACTCGCCGCGGCTACGGTCTCGGGCATTCAGATGATTGAGACCATCAAGTCCAGCGGAGCCGAGAACGGCTACTTCCAGAAGTGGGCCGGATACCAGGCCTCCGTCAACACGCAGGGCGTCCGCTACGCCCGGGTGAACCAGTACCTGGGTGCCATCCCGGCCACGCTCAGCCTCATTGCCAATTCCGCCGTGCTGGTGGTTGGCGTGTGGCTCACCATGCGCGGGGAATTCACCCTGGGCTCGATCATGGTCTTCCAGGGATTCCTGAGCTCCTTCATGTCCCCGGCGATGACGCTGATCTCGGCGGGGCAGACGATCCAGGAGATGCGCACGGACATGGAGCGCGTCGAGGACGTCATGCAGTATCCCTCCGACGCGGTCTTCAAGGAGAAGCAGGCCGGCGAGGAAGTGGACTACAGCAAGCTGTCCGGCCAGATCGAGCTGAAGCACGTGACTTTCGGCTACTCGCGTCTGGCTGACCCCCTGATTCAGGATTTCTCCATGACCATGAAGCCGGGCAGCCGGGTCGCCTTTGTGGGCACCTCGGGCTGCGGCAAGTCGACCCTGGCCAAGCTCATCTCGGGCCTGTACAAACCCTGGAGCGGCGAGGTCCTCTTTGACGGAAAGCCGCTTTCCGAGATCTACCGCAGCGCCTTCACGGGCTCGGTGGCGGTAGTGGACCAGGACATCGTGCTCTTCGAGGACACGATTGCCAACAACATCAAGATGTGGGATGAGAGCATCGAGGACTTTGAGATGATCCTCGCCGCCCGCGACGCCCAGATCTACGACGATATCATGGCCCGTGAGGGCGGCTTCTACGGCCGTCTGACAGAGGGCGGCAAGGACATGTCCGGCGGCCAGCGCCAGCGTCTGGAAATCGCCCGTGTCCTCGCCCAGGATCCCTCCGTCATCATCATGGACGAGGCCACCTCGGCGCTGGATGCCAAGACCGAGTATGAGCTGGTCAAAGCGGTGAAGGACCGGGGCATCACCTGCATCGTCATCGCCCACCGGCTCTCCACCATCCGCGACTGCGACGAGATCATCGTTCTGAACAAGGGTCTGGTGGTCGAGCGCGGCACGCATGACGAGCTCTATGCCAAAGGCGGCTATTACGCCGACCTGATTTCCAACGATTAAGGGGGTGCGGAGATGGGTTGGTTCGACGACCAGATAGAAGCGAGAGAACGCCAGGACCAGGAGGTCATGGAGGATGCCATTTTCCGCATGGCCGCCGTCGTCCTTGGAAAACAGCAGGCCGGTGTTGCGGAAGAGAACCGCTTTGTCACAAAAGAGGCCATTGACGAGATCCTGAGATACTACCGCTGCAAACCGGCCGAGATCCCTGACTCGATCAAGGACCCGGACGAGCAGCTGGAATACTGCCTGCGCCCTTACGGCCTCATGCGGCGCAACGTGCGCCTGGAAAAGGGCTGGTACAAGGACGCCTTCGGCCCCATGATGGGCTTCCGCAAGGAGGACGGCATGCCGGTGGCCCTGCTGCCCAAGCCTTTCATCGGCTACACATACCGCGACCCCGCCACCGGGAGAAAGCTCAGCGTCAATGCCCGTACGGCCGAACTCTTCCAGGAGGACGCCCTCTGCTTTTACAAGCCGCTTCCCCTGAAGAAGCTGGGCATGCCGGATCTCGTGGCCTACATGATGGGCTGCCTGAACACCGGCGACCTGCTGATGATCGTCGCCCTGACCCTGGCGGCTACGGTCTTCGGCATGCTCATGACCAATCTCACCCGGGCGCTGACGGGCTTCGTGCTGCAGAGCGGGAACTACGCCCTGCTCTACGGCACCGCCGCCTTCATGCTCTGCGTGATTCTTTCCACCCAGATCATCTCGATCGTGAGAGAGATGATGATGAAGCGCATCGAGACCAAGACCTCCCTTTCCGTGGAGGCCGCCATGATGATGCGTGTGCTGAACCTGCCGGCGAACTTCTTCCGGAAGTACCCCTCCGGCGAACTCTCCAGCCGCTACACCGCTGTCAACCAGCTGTGCGAGCTGCTGCTGGGCAATGTCTTCTCCGTGGGCCTGACCTCCATCATGTCCCTCATGTACATCACCCAGATCTTCAAGTACGCCCCGGCCCTGGTGGTCCCGGCCATCCTCATCATCCTCATCACCGTGGGCTTCAGCCTCTTCTCCACCTTCCTGCAGATCAACATCTCGCGCCAGGTCATGCAGAAAGGCGCCAAGGAGAACGGCCTCAGCTTTGCCCTGATCTCGGGCGTGCAGAAGATCAAACTGGCCGGCGCCGAAAAGCGCGCCTTCGCCCGCTGGGCCAGGGCCTATTCCGAGGCGGCTGAGTTCAGCTACAACCCGCCCGCCATCATCAAGGCCAACGCTGCCATCGGCCTTGCCATTTCGCTGGTCGGCACCATCGTGATCTATTTCCTCGCGGTCGAATCCGGGGTCAGCGCCTCGGAGTACATCGCCTTCAACACGGCCTACGGCGCGGTCAGCGGCGCCTTCACCGCCCTGTCCAACGTCGCCCTCTCCATCGCCCAGATCAAGCCCATCCTCGAGATGGCCGAGCCCATCCTCAAGACCGAGCCCGAGTCCTCCGAGAACAAGGCCATGGTCACCTCGCTGAAGGGCAGCATCGAACTCAGCAACGTCTACTTCCGTTATAACGAGAACATGCCTTACGTCGTCGACGGTATGAGCCTCAAGATCCGTGCCGGCGAGTACATCGCCCTGGTGGGATCCACCGGCTGCGGCAAATCTACCCTGATGCGCCTGATGCTGGGCTTCGAGATGCCCGAACGCGGCGCCATCTATTACGACGGCCGGGACATGGCCAAACTGGACCTGCGCTCCCTGCGCCGGCGGATCGGCGTCGTCATGCAGGACGGCAGCCTTTTCCAGGGCGATATCTATTCCAATATCGTCATCTCGGCGCCCCAGCTGAGCGTGGAGGAGGCCTGGGAGGCGGCTGAGATCGCGGGCATCGCCGACGATATCCGCGCCATGCCCATGGGCATGCACACCATCCTCTCCGAGGGTCAGGGCGGCATCTCCGGCGGGCAGAAGCAGCGCCTCATGATTGCCCGGGCCGTTGCGCCGAAACCCCGCATCCTCATGTTCGACGAGGCAACCTCGGCCCTGGACAACAAGACGCAGAAGCAGGTCTCGGAGGCTCTGGACAGGATGAAGTGCACCCGCATCGTCATCGCCCACCGCCTCTCCACCATCCGCAACTGCGACCGCATCCTTGTTCTGGACAAGGGGCATATCATGGAGGACGGCACCTATGACGAGCTGATTGCGAAAAACGGCTTCTTCGCAGAACTCGTTGCCCGCCAGCGCCTCGACACCTGAGCGCCGTTCGGACAAGAATCGGAAGACAAATCGGCATCCGCGCCCCGCTCTGCGGGGCGCGGATGTTTTTTCGGGGGAAAAGCCTTGATTTTAACGCCCTCTTTGCATATACTGTATAAAGCTGTGCCTGCGGGCAGGCAGCAGGAGGATGTTTCAAGATGATAGCTTCCGTTTCCCGGAAGGGCCAAAAATGAAGAATGCTTTGCGTCAGGGGCCGCTGATACTGCTGCTTCTGCTCTGTGCGGTTTTTCTCTGCTTCTGCGTCGGGCTGAAAACCCGCAGGGTTTCAGCTGACGATCAGGAGCCTGTATCTGCCGTTCCTTCCGCGGAGCGGCCGATGCCGTATGCAGAAATGCAGCCGCTGTCTGCCGCCCGGCCGACAGCAGCCGTCCCGACGGAGGAGGAGCTGCGGCTGCAGGATGCGCTTCGCATTTCCGAGGCCATGCCCTCCAACGGCGTGACCCTTTTCGACGAGGACGGGGACAGCTCGGACTGGGTCGAACTGGTCAACATCAGCGCCGACCCGGTCTCGCTGGAAAACTGCTGGCTCTCGGACAAGGAGAGAAACCGCATGAAATGGCAGCTTCCCGCTTTGGAGCTGGCGGGCGGCGAGAGGCTGATCATCTTCTGCTCGAAGAAGGACCGGACGGAAGGGGAGTACCACAGCAGCTTTTCGCTCTCCAAGGCCGGCGGTGAGATCCTTCTGTCCTCTCCCACCGGTCTTCTGCTGGATGCGGTCAGCTACGGCGAGGCAGAGAAGGACCGATCCTTTGTCTTCCGCTCGGACGAGGGAGAAGACCTGGAGGAAGCCCGCCTGACCTGGCAGGTGACCCCGGGTTTTCCCAATTCGGAAAAAGGCTATGAAGCCTGGCTGAAGGCAACCGACCGGCACGGCGATCTGGTGATCAGCGAGGCGGTCTCCTATAACAGCTCCTACGCGCCGCAGCAGATGCAGTACTACGACTGGGTCGAGCTCGAGAACGCGGGAAAGGAACCGCTGAACCTGGGCGACTATTATCTCTCGGATGATGACGACAACCTGGAAAAAAGCCAGCTGCCTGAGCGCGTGCTGCAGCCGGGCGAACGGATCGTTTTCTTCTGCTCCGGTGACCCCGGTCTGAGCAAGGGCGTATACCAGCATCTCGGCTTTGCCATCGGCACGGACGAGCGCCTCTGGCTTTCGGATCTTTCCGGGCAGCTCTCCGACAGCCTGTGGGTCCACGATATCCCTGCGGGCAGAAGCATCGGCCGCATGACCGATGAGAGCGGGGCCTTCTATTTCGAAATACCGACACCCGGCAAAGAAAACGGGACCGGCCTTCGTCTCCTCACGGAAACACCGGTTTCCCTGACGGCACAGGGCGTTTACAACGATATTGCCTCTCTCTCGGTGGAGCTGAGCGGCCGGGGGAAGATCTACTACACCCTCGACGGCAGCGTCCCCGACAGCGAGGACACGCTGTATGAAAAGCCGGTCAAAATCACAGAGACGACGGTTCTCCGTGCGGTGTCTGTGGAGCCGGGAAAGCTGACCGGGAATCCGGCTACCTTCCATTTTATCCTGAACGAAAACGACAGCCTGCCCGTGACCAGCCTGGCGGCGGATCCGAAAGAGATGTTCGGCGCGGGCGGCGTCTATACCGCGATACAGAACCGAAACGCCCGCTGCGATGCCCAGGTCGCCTTCTTCGAGGAGGAAGGGGAGGGCTTCTCCGCCGGCTGTTCGGTCGAACTGCACGGGGCAAACTCGCGCAACACCTTCCGCAAGAAAAGCTTCGAGCTCAAGTTCCTCTCGCGCACCGGAGGCAGTGTGAGCTATGATCTCTTCGGCGACGGTGAGGTGACCGAGTTTTCGTCCCTGCTCCTGCGCGGCGGCAGCAACGTCAACCTCGACACCGTGCGCGACTGCTTCGCATCCGAGCTGATCGAGGATGTCTATCCCTCCCTGTACCCGCAGAAGGTACGCTATACGGCCGTCTACATCAACGGCCAGTACTACGGCGTCTACGCCTGGCGGGAGGACTATTCCGAGGACTACTATGCAGCGCACACCGGGGCCGACCCGGCCGGCGTCACGATGGCCAGGGCGCCGCTCTCGTCCGGCGAGCTCTATGACCTCATCAGCTATGCCATGACGCACCCCCATCCCTCGGATGAGGAATATGCGTATATCGCCGACCGGTTGGACCTGGATTCCCTGGCGGGCTGGATGGCTCTTCAGGCCTGGTTCAACAACCTGGACATCAACGGCAATATCCGCTATGTCAGGCTTTCGGAAAGCGCAAAATGGCAGATGGTCCTGTACGACCTGGACTATTCCATGCTGACCGAGGCGGCCGGCTGGGACGTGATGATGAACAGCTATCAGATCAACATCATCATGCGTGCCCTGCTGTCCCGGGAGGAGTTTTGCCGGCTGCTGCTCGATCGCTGCGCCGAAATGACGGAGAACGGGTTTACGACCGGGCATATTCTTTCGGTCTTTGACGAGCTGATCCTGCCGCTGGACGAGGCGACGATCCGGAAGGACTGCGCCTGCTGGAACGAGAGCTACGACCAGTGGCTGCACAACCTGGATGCCGTGCGCAGCCACCTGACCGATGCGCGCATGGCGCACTGGCTCCTGGGCCTGCAGACGCTGACGCATGCATCGAACGAAGAGATGCACCGCCTGTTCCCCGCGTATTACTGAACGAGGCTGCCCATGAACAGAGAACCCATCCCTCAGCAGCGTATCATGGAAAAACTGGACCGCCTTCTGGAGGCACAGGACCGGGAGGGCGCCGAGCGGCACCTGCTCTACTGGATGCAGGAGGCGGTGAATGCAGACGACCAGAGAGGCCAGCTGCTGCTGAACAACGAACTGATCGGCTTCTACCGCAAGGCAGGCCGCGGGGAAGAGGCGCTTGCCGCCGCCGACCGCGCCCTGAAGCTGCTGGAAGAGCTCGACCTTACGCGCACGCGCAGCGCCGGAACGACCTGCGTCAACGCCGCGACCGCCAACAGCGCCTTCGGCCGGCCGGAACGGGCACTGGCCCTTTTTGAACAGGCACGTGCCGTTTACGAGGCAGCCCCGGATACCCCGCGCCATCTGCTGGGCGGCCTGTACAACAACATGGCCGTGACCTGCCGCGACCTGGGCCGCTTTGAACAGGCGTACGGTCTCTTTGACCTGGCCATGGCCGCCATGGCCGAAGTGCCCGGCGGCGTGCTTGAGATGGCCATCACCTGCCTGAACCGGGCGGATACGATCGCCCTTGAACGGGGGACCGAGGAGGGGGAGGCGCGCATCAACGCGCTGCTGGAACAGGCGGCAGAGTACCTCGCCGACCCCGGTACTGCCCGGAACGAGTATTATGCCTTCGTCTGCGAAAAATGCGCACCGGGCTTCTCGTATTACGGCTGGTTTCTGGAGGCGGAGGAACTGGAGAAGGAGGCGAAGCAGATCCGTGAACGGCTTGGCGCTGTCCCGGGCGTTTTTTGAGGAATGCGGCAGACCCATGCTGGAGCAGGACTTTCCGCAGCTGCTCCCTTATCTGGCCGCCGGCCTTTTCGGCAGCGGCTCGGAGTGCCTCGGCTATGATGACGACTGTTCTCAGGACCACGACTTTGAGCCGGGTTTCTGCCTTTTCCTGCCCGATGAAAACACGGTGGACCGACGGTCCGCCTTCCTGCTGGAGCGCGCTTATGCGAAGCTGCCCCGCAGCTTCCGGGGCTTTACGCGTCCCGTCATGCTGCCGGTGGGCGGCGCGCGGCGCGGTGTTCTGCGTACGGCGGAGTTCTTCCTGAAGACCGCCGGCACCGAGGACGGCAGCCTCAGCACCGAGCAGTGGCTCAGCCTTCCCGAGCAGGCGCTTCTCGAGGCGACCGACGGAGAGCTGTTCTTCGACAGCCTGGGCGAGGTAAGCCGTATTCGGCAGTCCCTGCGGTACTTTCCCGAGGACGTGCGGCGAAAGCGCCTGGCAGGCCAGCTTCTGCTGATGGCGCAGGCGGGGCAGTACAATTTCGACCGCTGCCTGCGGCACGGCGAGCCTGCGGCAGCGCAGCTTGCGGCCAATGAATTCGTAAACAGCGCGCTGGCGGTCATTTTCCTGCTGAACCGCCGCTACCGGCCCTATTATAAATGGAGTTTCCGCGCCCTGCGCGCCCTGCCGGAGCTGAGTGAGCTTTCCGCGCCGCTGGAGGCGATCCTCTGCGGCGGCCCGTCCCCGGCGGAGGAAACAAAACAGGGGATCGGGCAGGTGGCCGCTGCCGTGACGGCGGCCCTGCGCGCGCAGGACCTGACGCAGGTCCCCGGGGACGACCTGGAGCGCCACGCTTATGCAGTGAATGACCGCATTGCCGACCCCGCGGTCCGCAACATGCACATCCTCGCTGCGGTATAAGCGGTATTTGACTTTTCGGAAGGTTCAGAGTATAATAAAATGTTACGAATGGTTTCGGGGCAAAGGAGACGATCCCGCATGATAAACCGTATTCACGCCAGACTATGGAGCAGACCCGGCCGGACTGCCGCTGCATTCCTGCTGCTTCTGCCCATGCTGCTGACCCTCTTCGGCCCGGTTCGGGCCGGGGCGGAAAACCTGAATGCCTCCGGCGTTGTCAACAGGCAGTCCGCGGTAGACCTGATCGGGAAAACCGAGGGCTATTCGGCCGTTCTCTACGACAACACCAAAGGTCTTCCGACCTCCGAGGCCAACGCCATCGCCGAGACAGGCGAGGGCTTTATCTGGATCGGCAGCTACAGCGGCCTGATCCGCTATGACGGCAACAGCTTTGTGCGTATGGATTCGACCACGGGCATTACCAACGCAATCTGCCTCTATGTCGACCACCTTGACCGCCTGTGGATCGGCACCAACGACAACGGCGTCGCTATGATCAAAAACGGCCGGATCCGCACCTGGGGAAAGGCGGACGGAATGAACGCCGCCAACATCCGGGCCATCGCCGAGGATAAAAACGGCGTCATGTATGTGGCCACGACGGCCGGTATTGCGACCATCGACAGCGACCTGAATCTGCACAGCATCGAGGATGAGCGCATCCGGGATGCCTACATGCGCGATCTGCGTGCCGGCAATGACGGGCTGCTCTACGGCCTGACACAGCTCGGGGATCTGTTCACGATGAAGGACGGCAGGATCGTGAACTTTATCCGCAGTGAGGATGCGGACGTCCAGAACGTGGTCAGCATCTTCCCCGACCCCCTTCACGTCGGCCTGGTCTACCTCGGCACGGAAGATTCCCATATCTACTACGGCGGCATCTCCGACAGCTTTGAGGCGGTTCGCGTCAGAAATGTGGCGCCGCTGACCAATATCGAGCGCTTTGAGTGCATTGACGGCCAGATCTGGATCTGCGCCGGAAACGGCATCGGGGTCCTGAACGACGCGGGCTTCCGCCAGCTGGAAAACCTGCCTATGAACAACTCGGTCGGCCATGTGATGACCGACTATGCCGGCAACCTCTGGTTTACCTCCACCCGCCAGGGCGTGATGAAGGTCGTACCGAACCAGTTCTCGGATATCTTTGAGCGCTACGATCTTTCCAGGAATGTCGTCAATACGACCTGCCTCTGCGACGGACAGCTGTTCATCGGGACGGATCTGGGCCTGATCGTGCTGGGGCAGGACAGCATGCTGACCGAGCTCCCTCTGACAGAGGCTGTGACGGCCTCGGGGACAAAGCTGCCCTACACCGATCTTTTAGACCTGCTCTCCAGCAGCCGTATCCGCTCGATCATCCGCGACAGTCAGGACCGCCTCTGGATCTCCACCTGGCGCAACGTCGGCCTTCTGCGCTATGACCACAGCAGGCTGACGGTGTTCGGCCCGGAGGACGGTCTGTTTTCCGACCGTGTCCGCACGGTTGTTGAACGCCCGGACGGCAGCATGCTGGTGGCCTCCACCGGCGGGGTCAGCATCATCGAGGGTGACCGGGTCACTGCCGGCTACGGTAAGGAAGACGGCATCGGCAACATCGAGGTCCTCACCGTGGCGGACAGCCCTAACGGCGATATCGTCCTCGGAACGGACGGCGGCGGCATTTATGTCATCAGCGATGACGGGCTCCGCCATATCGATACGGAGGACGGCCTGCTGTCCGACGTGGTCATGCGCATCAAGCACGATCGGGACCGCAGTCTGTTCTGGATCGTCACCAGCAACTCCATCGCCTATATGACGGAGGATTATCAGGTGACCTCGATCCAGAAGTTCCCCTATTCCAACAACTTTGACCTGTATGAGAACAGCCGGGGCGACATCTGGGTGCTCGCGAGCAACGGCATTTATGTGGTGCCGGTCGACACACTGCTGAAAAACGGCGATATCGCACCGGTGTATTACGGCCGGGACAACGGCCTGCCGTGCATCGCGACGGCCAACTCCTACAGTGAACTGACCGACGCCGGCGAGCTCTATATGGCCAGCACGACGGGCGTGGCAAAGGTCAATATCGAGGCGCCCTTTGAAGATGTCAACGATCTGAAGGTGGCCGTGCCCTTCATCGATGTGGACGGCGTGCGCATTTATCCCGACGAAAACGGCTGCTTTACCGTCCCGGCCGATGCACAGAAGCTGACTGTCAGCAGCTTTGTCTACAACTATTCCCTGATGAATCCCCAGGTCTCCTATCATCTGGAAGGCTTCGACGAGGAGGGCAGCCCCATCAACCGCAGCGAGCTGGTCCCCGTGGACTATACGAACCTGAAGGGCGGCACCTATAACTTCGTCATGCACCTGAAGGATTCCATGGGCCGCGGCAACAAGGAGGTCTCTGTTCAGATCGTCAAGGAGAAGGCCTTTTACGAGCAGCCCTGGTTCCTCATCCTCTTTGCCCTTGCGGTCCTCGGCATCCTGGCGCTGAGCATCAAGCTCTATGTCGACAGGAGGACCCAGGCCCTCGTCCGCAAGCAGAAGGAAACCATGATGCTGGTCGGCGAGATCACCGAGGCCTTTGCCAAGGTCATCGATATGAAGGACACCTATACCAACGGCCATTCCAGCCGTGTGGCGAAATACACGGCCATGCTGGCCCGCGAGCTGGGCTATGACGACGAAACCGTCGAGCGCTATTACCGCATCGCCCTTCTGCATGATATCGGCAAGGTCGGCGTCCCGCCCGAGGTGCTGAACAAGCCGGGCAAGCTGACGGATGAGGAGTTCGTGACGATCAAATCCCATGCCTCGAAGGGCTACGAAGCCCTGAAGGAGATCCGCATCATGCCCGAGCTTGCCGTCGGCGCCCAGGCGCATCACGAGCGCCCGGACGGCAAGGGCTATCCGAATCATCTGAAGGGGGAGGAGATCCCCCGGGTGGCCCAGATTATCGCCGTGGCCGACTGCTTCGATGCCATGTACTCCAACCGCCCCTACCGCAACCGTATGAACTTTGACAAGGCGGTTTCCATCATCCGCGAGGTCTCCGGTACCCAGCTGACGAGCGATGTGGTCGACGCCTTCCTGCGGCTGGTGGAGAAGGGCGAGTTCCGCGATCCCGACGACCAGGGCGGCGGAACGACCGAGAACATCGACAACATCCACAAGCGGCAGGATGAGGCCGAAAAACAGAAGGAAGCCGAAAAACAGAGCGAAGCGCCGAAAGAAACATGAAGAAACACCGGGGGCTGTTCACAGCGTGAACAGCCCCCGGCTTCTGCTTTCGTTAAGATGATCTGTCAATGCTTTTGGGACCTTCCTTTTACTTGGAAGCGCCCGACTGCAGATTTCTGCCGCTGCGCGGAAGGATCAGTTTCCCCTCGCAAGAAGTCTGTACCGCCGCGCATATTCTGTTTGAAATGAACCAGGTCCCGGGTTTCCGACTGTCGTTTCTGTTTATTCCACGCCGGGGACCTTCGGCAGGGCCGCAATGCCCCGGGCCAGGTCTTCGTCGGTCGGGATGTAGTCGGTCATGGTGCCGTCGTTGTACTGCTGATAGGCGTACAGGTCGAAGTAGCCCGTGCCGGTGAGGCCGAAGACGATGGTCTTCGCTTCGCCGGTCTCCTTGCACTTGAGCGCCTCGTCGATGGCAACGCGGATGGCGTGGCTGCTCTCGGGCGCGGGCAGGATGCCCTCGACGCGGGCAAACTGCTCGGCGGCTTCGAAGACCGCGGTCTGCTCGACGGCGCGGGCCTCCATCAGCCCGTCGTGGTACAGCTGGCTCAGGACCGTGGACATGCCGTGGAAACGCAGACCGCCGGCATGGCTGGGCGAGGGGATGAAGCCGCTGCCCAGCGTGTACATTTTGGCCAACGGGCAGATCATGCCGGTGTCGCAGAAATCGTACGCAAACACACCGCGCGTAAAGCTCGGGCAGGAGGCCGGCTCGACCGCGATGATCTGATAGTCCGCCTCGCCGCGCAGCTTTTCACCCATAAAGGGCGCGATCAGACCGCCGAGGTTGCTCCCGCCGCCGGCACAGCCGATGATCATGTCGGGCTTGATGCCGTATTTGTCCAGCGCGGTCTTGGTCTCCAGGCCAATGACCGACTGGTGCAGCAGCACCTGGTTCAGCACGCTGCCGAGCACATAGCGGTATCCGGGGTTGCTGACGGCGACTTCAACTGCCTCCGAAATGGCGCAGCCGAGCGAGCCGGTGGTGCCGGGATGCTCCGCAAGGATCTTCCGGCCGACCTCGGTCGTGTCGGAAGGGGAGGGGGTGACCTGCGCGCCGTAGGTGCGCATGACCTCGCGGCGGAAGGGCTTCTGCTCGTAGCTGCATTTGACCATATACACCCGGCAGTCAAGCCCGAAGTAGCTGCAGGCCATGGACAGGGCCGTGCCCCACTGGCCGGCGCCGGTCTCGGTGGTGACGCCCTTCAGGCCCTGCTTCTTGGCATAATAGGCCTGCGCCACGGCGGAGTTGAGCTTGTGGCTGCCGCTGGTGTTGTTGCCTTCGAATTTGTAATAGATCTTCGCGGGCGTGCCCAGCTTCTCTTCCAGACAGTAGGCGCGCACCAGCGGGGAAGGACGGTACATCTTGTAGAAACTGCGGATGTCTTCGGGAATTTCGATGAAGGCGGTGTCGTTGTCCAGCTCCTGCGCGACCAGCTCCTCACAGAAGATGCCGCTCATCTCTTCCGCGGTCAGGGGCTGACCGGTCCCCGGGTTCAGCAGCGGTGCCGGCTTGTTTTTCATGTCGGCACGGAGGTTGTACCATGCTTTCGGGATCTCGTTTTCGCTGAGATAGATTTTGTAGGGGATGTTGGATGTGCTCATGGTTTCGGCTCCTTTCTTTCCAGAGACAAAAGAAAACTCCTGTCTCTGCTGCATGCAGGGACAGGAGTGTAATTCTCCTGCGGTACCACCCGGCTTGACGCTTGCGCGCCCACTTCAGCGTGCTGACACACGCCGGCCTTATCGTAACGGATGGCCAGCTCCGTCTCCCATACTGAGATCGAAATCCGTTCTGTTCGCCCTCGCAAGTCCATTCATCCGAAGCCTCCGTACCGCCCTCTCAGCCCTGGGCAGCTCTCTGTGACATCCGGCCTGGGATTACTCCTCTTGCTCATCGGTTTATTGAAAAATACCACAGGAACCGGCAACTGTCAAGAGAAATTTTCTCAGCTGAACCGGGGCTTGCTGTAATCCGTGTTCGGGTCCAGACCGATCTGAATCTCCGGGCGGATCTCCTTCAGCCGTTCCAGGACCCGGTCGGCCACCTCCTCCTCGTTGATGATGAGGTTGGCAAATTCCTTCCCCTTGTGCACGAGGATGATGCGGTAGTAATAATAGGCAGGACTGTCATCCGGCTGGCATTCGCTGATCCGGATGAAGGCGCGGTCGATATGGTGGTAAGGAACGAAATAGTCCTTTCCCAGGTCGCGGTAATAGAGGGCGTGCCTGCCGAGGCGCAGTCTGGGCAGCTTTCTGAGGCCCTGATGACCGTACTGTTCGGCCTCGGCATGATCCTGGATCATGGGGCCGTCCGTGACCGTGCTCTTGTCCGGCCCGCGCAGCTTCAGACGCGAGGAAAAGATCATTCGTGGGCTCCTTTCGGGCTGTCTTCTTTCTTCAGGCTCCAGCTGTACCATTTTTCAGGCAGATGCTTCATGATCAGCACGCCCAGAAGGCCTGCGATGGTGCCCATGATCAGGCCGCCCAGCACGTCAGAGGGGTAGTGCACCACCAGATAGATGCGCGAGACGCCCATCAGAAAGGCGAACAGCAGACAGAGCCAGGACCAGCTCTTTTTCCCGAGCAGAAAGGCCGGGACCATACAGGCGAAAGCAGCGTTGGTATGCCCGCTGGGAAAGCTGTAGTCACTCTCGATATGACTGCCCATCATCTGCCACAGCGGATAGTAGAAGCCGCCTGCGTCCGCATAGGGACGGGGCCGTGCGATCACGACCTTCAGCCAGAGGTTCACCACGACGGCACCGATGGCAAGACCGAGGAGCATGGCGGTGCCGAAACGGCGTGTCTTCCGAATAACGAGAAGAACCAGAGAAAGCACAATCAGCGCGATTCCGCCCTTCCCGAGCAGGGAAATCAGCTCCATCACCGGGGTGGTGATACTCTGATCAAAGTTTGCAAACGTAGTGTTCAGCCATGCGGCTGCGGCGGTCATCTCCATCTTCTGTTCTCTCCTTTTCAAATATTGCCGAACAGATATCGGAAGACAAGCTTCTGACGCCTGTTCAGGGTCTTCCAGGTCTCATCGGTCAGCCGCTCGAGGGACTTGAGACAGGCTTTGCGCTCCTCGTCGCTGATCTCGTGCTGACTGAAGGCGGCTTTTTCTGCCGTCCGGCGGATGTCGGCCGGCATCTCGGCGCCCCAGCGGCGCAGGCGGTCGGCCTGCCGATAGGCCGCGATCGCGCATTTCCGGCCGTCCGGATCCTTCAGCCGCGCCTGCAGGCGGCTGCGCATCAGGCGGTACCACCCGTAAACGGCACCGAAAAGCATCAGGATCACGCCCAGGACCAGCAGCAGATGCCGGAGGACTTTGCCCGCTTTCCCGGAGGAGGACGCGCCGCCCGACCCGTCCGGCGACAGCTCGCCTCCGCCCGGGGCATCCTCGGGCTCTTCGGGATTCTCCGGGCCGTTGTCGGGCCCGCCAGACAGGTCCTCGGGAAGCATCGGCGTTTCCGTGCTGACGTCGGGGTCCAGCTCGCTGGGCCGGTCCTCCGGCTGCTCCGGAGCCGCTTCCGTGCCCTGCCCCGCTGCATTCGGGCTTTCGGCAGGGGATGCGGTCACCTCTACAGGGACCCAGCCGACACCGTCGACATACACCTCGACCCAGGCATGCGCATCCTTGCCGGTCACATTGACCCAGGGGCTCAGACCCTGCTGGTTTTCCATGTGCCAGTCCTGCTCGTTATCCCGGATGACGACGTTCCCGGGCGGGAGAGTGACCAGATAGCCTTCGCAGACACGGGCGGGGATGCCCAGCGTGCGGTAGACGACCGCGGCGGCCGTGGCAAAGTGGATGCAGTAGCCGCGGCGCGTGCCCGACAGGAAATCAACGGCATAGTCGCTGCCGGTATAGGGCTCGGCATTGATGTCGTAGATGCCCTGCCTGCGCACCAGATCGGCAACCGCGGGGATCAGCTCAGCCGTCTTCCTGTCCGCCGACAGGCCGCGCGAGCGGCAGATCCCCTCCATCTCGGCCCGCGTGCTCTCCGGCAGCTTGGTGTAATAGGTATGGGCATACTGCCGGTACTGGGCTTCCTCGTCCGCCGTCATGCCGGTGAGCACGGCGTTTCCGATGACCGCGAAGGGATCGTCCGTCCGGTAAAAGCTGCCGTCATAACCGCCCAGACCTTCGACGGAGAATTTGACATCGTTCTCCGCGTTCGAGATCGAGAAGTACGGCAGATAAACCGATTCGTAGGGGACGTCGCTCTGCAGCTTGAAGCTGCGCGTTTCCATCCCGCCGCTGCCCAGAAACGCGCGTGCCGTATAATCCAGCGCGTGCGCATGGGTGTTTTCAATGGCGGCGCCCCAGGCATTGCCGCGGTATTCGCCGTAGGCCTTCCCGCGGAAATACAGGCTGGAGGCCGCGTCCGAGGTGACGCGGAAGGCGTCCTCATCCAGGGCCGAATAGTCAAAGCCGCGGGTGAGGACGAGCTCGTCGGTCCCGCTCCGCCAGCCGGAGGGAGGCTCGTAATTCTTCGGGACGCTCTCTCCGCTGCCTGAGGAGCCCTGCGGTGTCATCCCGTTCTTGTTCATCCACTGGGACAGGGCATTGCCGAAGCGGTCAAAGCGCTGGGAGAGATCGACGTCCGACTCGTCATAATGATAGTTCGCGGGGTTGTAGAGCAGCAGCAGCCCCGCCAGAACCGTCGCGCAGGGGATCAGACCGAGCAGCACACTCTTCCCGCCGCCGTCATCCGTGCGGAAGGCATCCCCGCTGAGGTGAACGCCGCACCAGAAGAGCAGGACGCCGAGCACGGGGAGAACCGGCGGCTTGCCGTTGACGGCGATGCAGACCGCGAAGAGCGGGATCGTCGCCAGGTGCGTCAGCGAGATGCGAAAGCTGCCGGATACCAGGGAAACGGACAGAAAAGCCGCGATCAGAAAGAGAATAAAGAGCAGGGCGGTCATGTGCCCGGCTGCCTGATCGGTATAGAGATAGGCCGACCCGCCCCCGAAATGGCCGAAATAGGCGGCGTTGACGTGCTCCATGAGATCGTGGAATTCGATCAGCAGGTCCTCTTCATCGCTGCGGTACAGATACCAGAGAACCGCCGCGCACAGCGGCATGCCGATCAGAATGCCCCGGCGAAAGGAGGAGGCCGCCCACAGCAGCACGCAGAGCAGCGCAAGCCAGAACCAGGTCCTGGACGGGACGGAGACGGAAAAGGTCCCGGCGATCAGGATGCCGATGCTCTCGGCACCGAGCAGGAGCAGCAGCAGATTGGCCGTGAGGTTCAGCGCCTTCTTCACTGCCAGCGCACCTCCCCTCCGGAGACGAGAAAAACGCAGCGGGCGCCCTTGGCATCAAAGCTGCAGGCCTCCCGCATCGGCCAGGAGAGTACCCCTGCCACGGCGTTGTCGGCTGCGTCCTCGTTGTCCACGGCATACAGGCTGTCCGCCACGACCACGTGCGGCGTGTCCAGCTCAATCAGACGCCGGGAAAGCCAGCGCAGTACCTCCAGACCCCGGTCGTCCTTGCCGACCCGGGACAGGACGATGAAAACCGTGCTGTTTTCGGGGACCAGCGGCTCGCGTACGATCAGATCGCCGGTTTTGGAGGAGAGCTTCCAGTGGATGCTGTTTGCCGTGTCGCCGGGGCGGTACGAGCGCAGATCATGCTCCTCGGCAAAACCGCCGCCGTATTTCGGCTTCAGAATGGTGGCGGCAGAGAGCGCGGCTTCAAAATTGACGGGTGCCGCGGCCTCGACGGCCTGCGGCATGACGGTGCACAGCGCCTCGGCAAAGCCCCTGCGGCGGATCGAAAACAGCCCGAGGAGGTCCCGGCACTCATAGCGGAGCAGGGTACACTCCAGCTGCCCGCAGCAGGCCGTGGAGAGGGGGATCTCACAGCGGCTGTTTTCCAGATTTCGGAAAATATAGTTCTGCCGGGTCCTGTCGCCGGTATAGCGGTTGCGGATTTCCAGATGGACCGTTACCGAGTGCACCGGCAGGATCCGGGCATTGGAAAAATCGACAGTCAGGTTCGCCTTTCCGCCGCGCATGACGCGCTCCGGTGCAAGAAGCGCAATCTGCAGGCCCATCATCGAGGGCAGCGAGACCAGCAGCATCACGAGCGGGAGCAGGACCGCCGCCGCAAACAGATACGGCCCGAGCCAGCCGATATAGCTGGCACGGAAAAACCAGGCCCCGGCGACCAGCAGCAGATAGAGCAGAATTCGAAAGATCGGCATTATCGGATACGAGGCACTTCCACAGCGGCAAAGACCTCTGCCAGAGCGGCTTTCTTGGATGCAGCGTCGGGCATCTCCTGCGACCAGATGAGCCGGTGCTCGATGCAGTCGAAGAAGACAAAGCGGATATCCTTCGGCAGGACATAGTCGCGGTCCTGGATCCACGCCGTCGCCTTGCCGAGGGCGGTGAGCGCCAGGGAGGCGCGGGGGCTGGCCCCCTGGATGATGCGGGGGTCGTTTCTGGTGGCATCGCAGAGGCGGACGATATAGTCGATGATCTCTTCCTTGATATAGACCTTGTCCGCATCCCGGCGGATCCGCATCAGATCCTCGCGGCTGACGACCTGCTGGACCGTGTCGGTCGAGACCCCGTTCTGCTTCCTGCGGATCATCTCGATCTCGTCCTCATGCGAGGGATAGCCCATCGAAAGCCGGAGCATGAAACGGTCCATCTGGGAATCCGGAAGCATCTGGGTGCCCTTGGCACCGGTCGGGTTCTGCGTGGCGATGACCACAAAAGGCTGGGGCACGGGATAGGTGTGGTTATCGACGGTGACGACGCCCTCTTCCATGGCCTGCAGGAGGGCCGACTGCGTGCGGCTTGTCGCGCGGTTCAGCTCGTCCGCCAGGAACAGATTGCAGAGGATGGCGCCCTTCTGATAGTTCATCTTGCCCGTTTCCCGGTCAAAGATGGAATAGCCCGTGATGTCGGAGGGGAGAACGTCCGGCGTGAACTGGACGCGGTTATAATCCAGGCCCAGGGCCCTGGAGATCGAGATGGCCATCGTGGTCTTTCCAACCCCGGGGATGTCCTCCATCAGGATATGTCCGCCGGCGATGATCGCCAGCAGAATCTTGATCAGCGACTCGTCCTTGCCGACGATCACCTTGCTGACCTCGCGGATAATGGAACGGGCATTGCCGATGGATGTAAGTTCACTCATGTCTGAAAACTCCTGAAAATGATGTTTCCCGCATGCGGTATTTGATAAAAAATCAAAATATTATACCATATACCGCCGGTACGGGCAAGCTTTTCTTTCCGTTTTGCGCAGCGCACAGACGGCAGGCGAGATTTCTTTCTTGTAATTCCGCAGGGCTTATGATAGAATATCTTGCTTATACGAGCGGAGCGGGGGGTGACAGAGATGGATGAGAACGAGCACCGGGACACCCTGGATACCCTGGATTATGATTCCCTTCAGGAACAGAGGACGGACGAACTGACGGACCTCCTGGACAGCCGCAACATGCGCACGCTGAAGCAGCGCATGGAAGAGATGAACGAGTTTGACGTGGCCGAGTTTCTCTCCGGCATTCAGGACAACCGCATGCCGATGGTCTTCCGTCTCCTCTCCAAGGAGACGGCAGCCGATGTTTTTGCGAATTTCGAGCCCCCGGATCAGGAGCGGATCATCAACTCCATGACCGACTCGGAACTGGCGGGCATCATCGAGGAACTGTTCGTCGACGATGCCGTCGACATGATGGAAGAGCTTCCTGCCAATGTCGTCAAGCGCGTGATGCGTTCGGCGACACCCCAGACCCGGGCGCTGATCAACCAGTACCTGCATTACCCCGAGGATTCCGCCGGCAGCATCATGACCGCGGAGTTCGTGGACCTAAAAAAATATATGAGCGTGCGGGAATCCTTCGCCCGTATCCGCCGGATCGGCGAGGACAAGGAGACCATCTACATCTGCTTCGTCATCTCGGCCCACCGCAAGCTGGAGGGGATCGTCACAGTCAAGGACCTGCTGCTGGCGGACGACGATGCCGTCATCGAGGATCTGATGGACCGCAACGTCATCTTCGCGACCACCACCGAGGACCAGGAGAGCGTCTCGGAAAAGTTCTCGGACTATGACCTGATGGCCCTGCCGGTGGTCGACACCGAAGGCCGTCTGGTCGGCATCGTGACGGTCGACGACATCATCGACGTTATGGAGCAGGAGACCACCGAGGACTTCGAACTCATGGCCGCCATGACGCCTTCGGACAAGCCCTATTCCCGCAGCGGCATCATCGAGATCTGGAAAAACCGCATCCCCTGGCTGATGTTCCTGATGCTGTCGGCAACGTTCACAAGCATGATCCTGACGCATTTTGAAAGCCGGCTGGCGGTCCAGGCTGCCCTGATCGCCTTTATCCCGACCCTGATGGGCACGGGCGGCAACAGCGGCGCCCAGTCGAGCACCGCGGTCATCCGTTCGCTGTCCCTCGGCGATTCGGAACCGAAGGATGCGCTGAAGGTCATGTGGAAGGAGCTGCGCGTGGCCTTCCTCTGCGGCCTGACGCTGGCCGCCGTGAACTTTGTCAAGATGCTCGTGCTGGACGGCAGGATCATGCACAATGAGGCCATCACGGTGTCGGTGGCGCTGACGGTGAGCCTCGCGATCCTGTTCATCGTCATCTTTGCCAAGGTGGTAGGCAGTATGCTGCCCATCGGCGCGGAAAAGATCGGCGTGGATCCTGCGGTGATGGCAAACCCCCTGATCTCGACCGTGACGGATACGGTCTCGCTGCTGATCTATATCTTTATGGCCAAACTGATCCTGCATATCTGACGGCGTTTCTGCCTGCCGAAACCCTTTGGGGTTCGTCGGAATAATATGACCTCCCTCCCAATTGTGAGCGGCCGCAGTACCTGCGTCAGGGGCAGTATCTTCCCTTGCCGCGCACGGTACAGGCTTCCGGGGAGCGCCCGACTACAGGTTTCTGCAGTTGCGCGGAAGAGTACATTTCACCTCGCACCAAAGCACTGCGCCGCGCATTTTTGTTTCAATGAACCGGGGCCTGATTTCCCGACTTACACGAAACCCTTTTCTGAGGTGCTGTATGGAGCTTTCCGCCCTGCTCAACAAGATGTTCATTTTTATCGTGCTGATGGTGATCGGCTACGTCCTGGCCCGGCGCGGGCTGTTCGGACCGGCCTTTACCAAAACGGCGAGCAGCCTGGTGCTGAACGTCTTCATGGTCGGCACCATTCTTTCCTCCATGATCAGCACCGGCGCCGAACAGGACCTCAAGGACATTGCCGAGATCCTGCTCATGACCTCCGTGATGACGGCCTTCGGCTATGCGGTTTCCGCCGCGGCGGCGAGGCTGATCCCCATGAAGAAAGAGCTGCAGGCGCCCGCCGAGCTCCTGATGGCATGCAGCAACAACATGTTCATCGCCCTGCCGATTGCGGAGGCAGTCTACGGCAGCTATGCGGTCTTTATCGTCTCTGTCTCGTGCATACCGTTCAACGTGCTGCTGTACAGCTACGGGGTGTGGCGCATGAAGGGCAGCGGCGGCGGGAAGGGCCTGGGCCTCCGCGACATGTTCAGCATCCCGCTGATCGCGACCCTGCTGGGCATCCTGCTCATCATCCTCCGGGTGCCGGTGCCAACGGCGGTGCGCGGCGTGCTTTCCTCGCTCTCCGGAGCCACCATGCCGATGTCGATGATGGTCATCGGCGCGTCTCTCGGCAGCGTGAGTCTGCTGGATGCGTTCAAAAAGCCGCTTCTCGCCTGCACGAGCGCGGTGCGCCTGCTGATCGTCCCCGCCCTGACGTATTTCGTCCTGCGGCTGCTGACACAGGATACGACACTGCTGATGACGAACCTGATCATCTCCGGCTCGCCCAGCGCGGTCCTCTGCAGCGTCATTGCCGTCCAGTACGGCCGGGATGCGGTGTTTTCCTCGGAAGGCGTCCAGCACTCGACGATCTGCTCGATGCTGACGCTCCCCCTGCTGATCCAGGTCTTCTCGCACTTTGTCTGAAGGGGGAGGAGAACGGTATGATGCACATCCCCGCCGCCGATACCGCCTCGCTGGATATCCTGAGCTTTGACGAGGCCCTCCGGCAGAGCCGCTGCGCCGGCTATGACCGCACGCGCTGGCTGTACGTGCCCGATTTTTATACCGAGTACCGCTATGTCCTGGGAACGCGCGGGAAAAAGCCCGTGATCTGCGCAGGGGTCAATCCCTCCACGGCGGAGCCGGATCATCTCGACCCGACCCTTCAGTCCGTCTCGCGCATCGCCGCCGGCAACGGCTTTGACAGCTTCCTGATGTTCAACGTCTATGCCCAGCGTGCGACCCGGCCGGACGATATGGACCGTGTCCGGAACGATCGCCTGCATGAGGAGAACCGCAGGGCCTTCCGCGCACTTCTCTCGATGGCGGCAGAGGGCGGGGCGAGGCCGGTCGTCTGGGCGGCCTGGGGCGCCGTGATCGAAAAACGGCCCTGGCTCACGGACTGTGTCCGCGACTTCCGGCAGGATGCCGCGGCCTTTGACGCCGCGTGGGTCTGTGCCGGCCGGCTGAGCAAGGCCGGCCATCCGCACCATCCGCTCTATCTGCGTAAGGACGAGGCTTTCCGCCCCTTTGACATCGGAGGTTATCTGAGATGAAGATTGTGATCGCCGGCGCCGGCGTCATCGGCGGGTCGGTTGCCGAGGCCCTGGCCGAAGAGGGGCATGACCTGACCGTTATCGACTGTGACCCGGCCATCGTCATGCATACTTCGAACAGCCTGGATGTCAGCTGCGTCGAGGGCAATGCCGCAGACCCCGAGCTGCTGCGCGAGGCCGGCGCTGCCGAGGCCGACCTGGTGGTCGCGGCAACCGAGAAGGACGAGGTCAACATGGTCTGCGGCATCATCGCGCGCAAGATGGGTGCCGGGCATGTGATCGCCCGCATCCGTGACCCGCTCTATCTGAGCCAGACGAACTTCCTGCGGGAAGCGCTCGGCCTCTCGCAGATCGTCAACCCCGAGTACGAGTGTGCGCGCCAGATCTCGCGCATCCTGCGCTTTCCGAGCGCGGCGCGGGTTGTGACCTTCTCCAAGGGCAGCCTTGAGATCGTCGAGCACCGCATCGCGGAAGGCACCGCGCTCTGCGGCCTGCGCATCAGCGACATGGGAAAACGCTTTCGGGCAAACGTCCTGGTCGCGCTGATCGAACGCGCCGGACAGAGCCTGATCCCGAACGGCGATACGGTCCTCTGTGCCGGTGACCGGCTGAGCATCACCGGGGCCTCGTCGGATCTGCGCCGCTTCTTCATCGAGATCGGCGAGTACCGGAGGCCTGTGCGCCGGGTCATGATCATGGGCGGCAGCACCACCTCGGTCTATCTGACGCGCCTGCTGCAGGAGAACAGCATCGACGTCACGATCGTCGAACGCGACCGCCGCCGCTGCGAACAGCTCTGCGACCTGGTCCCGGAGGCGCACGTGGTCTGCGGCGATGCGACCCACTCGGACGTCCTGCTGGAGGACGGCATCCTGACGGCCGATGCCTTCGTATCCCTGACCGGCGATGACGGGGACAACATCATCACCTCGCTTTACGCCCGCAGCTGCAATGTCGGCAAGGTCGTCACCAAAATCAACCGCGAGCATTTTGCCGATGTCCTGTCCGACTCGGGGCTGGACAGCATCGTCTCGCCCAAGGAACTGGTTGCCCAGCAGTTGGCCCGCTATGCCCGGGCGCTCGGGAACTCTGCCGGCAGCATCGTCGAGACGCTCTACCGTGTCTCCGACGGGAAGATCGAGATACTGGAGTTCGGGGTGGAGGAGGACGCCGCCTGCGTGCGCATCCCGCTGCGCGATCTGAAGCTCCGGGACAACGTGCTGGTGGCGGCCCTGATCCGCGGGAACAAGAGCATCCGCCCGGACGGCGACACCCGGATCCTCCCCGGCGACCACGCCGTCATCGTCACCGCACACCGCCTGCGGACGCTGGATGACATGCTGGAAGAAAAGCCATGAACTATCGGATGATCCTCCGGGTGCTGGGCATGATCCTGCTGATCTATGCCGAGCTCCTGTTGCTGCCTCTGATCGTCGGCCTTCTGTTCGGCGAATCGGCGATGCCCTTCCTGAAGACCCTGCTGTTTGCGGCCGTCCCCGGCGCCCTCCTGCTGCTGCCGAAGCCGAAGTCCCGCAGCCTGGTGGCCCGCGACAGCTTTGTCATCGTCGGTCTCGGCTGGATTCTCATCACCCTGATCGGCGCCCTGCCCTTCGTCTTCTCAGGCAGCATCCCGTCCTACACGGATGCCCTGTTCGAGACGGCCTCGGGCCTGTCTACCACCGGGGCGACGGTCCTGCAGGATTTTGACGGCATGCCCCGCGGCGTGATGTTCTGGCGCTGCTTTACCCACTGGATCGGGGGGATGGGCGTGCTGGTCTTCCTGATGGCTGTCCTGCCCATGAGCGGCGAGCACTCGATGCATATCATGCGCGCCGAGGTCCCGGGGCCTACCGTCGGCAAACTGGTCCCGCGCCTGAAGCATACCGCGCGCATCCTGTACATGCTCTACATCGGCATGACCGTGCTGGAGACCGTCGCCCTGCTCCTGGCGGGCCTTTCGTTCTATGATGCGCTGCTGCACGCCTTTGCCACGGCGGGGACCGGCGGCTTCTCGACCCTGTCTGACAGCATCGCGGGCTTCCACAGCCCTGCCGTGGAGAGCATCCTCGCCGTTTTCATGATCCTCTTCGGCCTGAACTTCAACCTCTACTATCTGCTGCTGATCGGGTCCTGGCGCAAGGTGCTGAAGAACGAGGAGGGGCGTCTCTTCCTGCTGATCATTCTGGCCTCCACCGGCCTGATTGCCGGGACGCTCTGCCTGAAGACCGGCTATGCGCCCCGCCGGGCGCTGCACGATGCCTTCTTCAATGTGGCGGCCCTCATCTCGACCACCGGCTTCGGAACGGTGGACTTTACCCAGTGGCCGGAGTTCTGCAAGTGGATCCTGATCCTCCTGATGTTCTGCGGCGGCTGCGCGGGCTCTACCGGCGGCGGCATCAAGCTCTCGCGCCTGATGATCCTCTTCCGCTCGGTCCACGCCGACCTGAAGGTCATGAGCCGTCCGCGCAACGTCTTCCGCGTCCGGCTGGAGGGCAAGCCGGTCGAGAGCAGCACCGTCCGCGCCGCGTTCCATTTTGTGACGCTCTATATGGCGCTGCTGCTGGCCTGCTCGATGCTCCTCTCGCTGGACGGCGTCGACATTGCGACCGCCTTCACCGCGTCCCTCTCCTGCCTGTCCAACATCGGGCCCGGCATGACCCCGGCCATCGGCCCCAGCGGCAGTTTTGCCTTTTTCAGCGTGCCCGCGAAGCTACTGCTCAGCTTTGCCATGCTTCTCGGCCGGCTGGAGTTCTACCCGATCCTCGTTCTCTTCAATGTCCGCACGTGGAAACGTTAATAAAGAAAGGAAAACCATGATATACTTAATCGATTTTGAAAATGTCCATGAGGAAGGCTTCGCCTCCCTCGGCCGTCTCGGCGACCGCGATGCCGTCTACTGCTTCTTCACGAAGAATGTTGCCAAGATCAGCATGGCGGCCCTCGCCGGCATGCGCAGCGGCCAGCTGCACTTCATCGAGGCCGAAAGCGGCAAGCAGAGCCTCGACCTCGCCCTCGTCTCGTATCTGGGCTATCTGATCGGCACCGTCCCGAATGAACAGTGCTATGAGATCGTCAGCAACGACAACGGCTTCTCGAAAGCCGCGGACTTCTGGAACAAGCACCGTCCCGGCATCCGTGTCCGCGTCCGCAAGACTGTGGATCAGGCCAAGCTGGCAGCCGCCGCCGAGTTAAAACCCGCCCGCAAGGGCAGGGCCTCCAAATCGGCAAAAGCTGTGACCGCAGCCGCAGCGGCACCCTCCGTCGAAACGAAGCCGGCAGCCGAAACAAAGGAAAATCCGGCACCGGAGGTGAAGCCCGCCCCAGCGACTGCCGCCAAATCCAAACCGGCACCGGCACAGAAGAATGCACCCGCCCCGAAAGAGGCTGTATCCGCAGCAGTGGAAAAATCGGCTGTTAAGGAAGCGGCCCCCGCTGCGGCGGCCAAACCGACCCCCGAGACCAAACCGGCGGCCAGGCCCGCGCCGGCAAAGAAAGACGCTCCTGCCGCGAAAGCAGCTCCTGCTTCAGAGACGCCTGCGGCCGGACCTGCTCCGGAGGCGGTTGCCGCCCTTGCCGCGGCCGGCATCGAGGCGTCCGTGGCCGAGTTCCTTCTCACCGAGGCAGAGAAGCACCGCGAGGATAAAAACATCAAGCAGCTTGTCTACCGTGCCGTTGTCAAGAAGTACGGCCAGAAGAAGGGAACCGAGATCTACAACACCGCGAAAAAGGTCGCCCTGTAAAAAACCTGCGGATTCCGGCAGGCAGACTCTTGCACAGCGTGAAAAAACCTGCTATAATCCGCATGACATACGGAGGGTTACCGAAGCGGTCATAACGGGGCGGTCTTGAAAACCGTTAGGGCGAAAGCCCACGCGGGTTCGAATCCTGCACCCTCCGCCAAAAGGAGCTCCCCGCCCACTCGGGCGGGGAGCTCCTTTTCGAAGAAGAACAGGATTCGAACCCGAGGGCACTTGGCGGCATGCCGGGGGCATGCCGCAACCCGAGGCGGCCTGCTCCGCAGAGCAGGTCGAATCCTGCACCCTCCGCCAGAATCATGAGTATTAAAGATACAAAATACTCGGAACAAAGCCTCTGTTTTTACAGGGGTTTTGTTTTGTTCACGGCTAATAACGGTCCAAAGACAGTCAGTTTTACCAGATCTGTCGACAATAAGCCAACAAAACGAATGACACATCGCACCTCATTTTTTACATGATAACAACGAAACCTAAAAACAAATCTAATATAAGTTCCATTTTGGGCCTCCCTGATCGATAATTTTGCAGAGCTGCTGATGATGGTGGAGTTCGAGATTGTCAAATAGTTGAGCATGCGTGGGGATATTTCTCCTTGCGACTTCAGCGGTCCAACTGACAAGAAGCTGAGAAACAATGGCGTGACGGGTAACAACAACCTGTTTTTTGATATCCGTGATGGCGTTCATAGCGGCTTCGGCCTGCTCGTCTATATGGACGGAGACACGATCCTGAGCGCCACGGGACATAAGAGAGGGGTCAAATTCCATATTATTTGGCGGTTCAATCTTGGGGATTCCAGTTTTAGTTATTACTTTCTCCTTTCTGCCGGGAGGTTTCCCCGGACTTTTCAAAGATAGATTAACGGCGGACGAACAAAATAGACGGTGATTCCGCACAAATTCATGCGGTTTCACCGTCTTTGCGGGATTTTCCTCTATTATGGCGCCAATATATCATAAGATAATCACTATGCATATAGATAGTCGCAAAGAGTCGTAAAGAGTCGCAAAAGAGACCGAATTCGATAGGTAGGTCTAATGCCGATAGTATCACTATTGCCGGAACAACATATTCTGGATACCCGATGGATTGAGAGAACAACGATTTTGACAGGGTTTTGGGCTGACCAGATTTTTCGGTTGAGCCTTAAGATTTTTTGGTGTATAATAATTTATCTACCTTACAGAGTATCTTTGGAATTCGGAAGTGTCAGGGGGCGTTGGGCATGCAGTATACATTTCGGCATGATGGCGACATACAAAAGCTCGCAGAGTATGTTACCCTTTACGAGACCCAATATAAAGACTTCAGACGCCCATCTTATAATGAGACCGAAGTTCGGGTGGATTTTGTTAATCCATTCTTTAAGCTGCTCGGCTGGGATGTGGACAATGAGGCTGGATTACCCCAGCATCTCCGAGAGGTTACGCATGAGGCCACAGTGCTGGTGGAAGAAGCTGGTCGGAAGAAAAGCAAGAAGCCGGACTATTCCTTCCGTATTGGAACAGAGACCTGTTTCTTCTTGGAAACGAAGAAACCAGCTGTAGATATCACAACAGACAGCGCTCCAGCATTCCAACTCCGCCGGTACGGTTGGAGTGGAAACCTCAAAGTTTCGGTTCTCACGAACTATACCGATCTTTATATCTACGACTGCTCTGTACGCCCGGTTGAAAATGATAATGTTGGGAGAGCGTTAATCGCTCATTACAATTACCGGGAGTATGTTGAGAAATTTGACGAGATTTATGCTCTTCTTTCAAAAGAGGCTGTCCTTTCCGGCGCTTTTGCGGAGAGATTTGAAAATATCGAGAGAACAATCCGTCGGGAACCATTTGACGAGTATTTCTTAAAGCAGATCAAAGGCTGGCGGCTTACGCTTGGGGCAGACATCGTCAGACGAAATCCCTCGGTAGATTTGCAGACGTTGAACATTGGCGTCCAGAGAATCCTGAACCGGATTATTTTTCTTCGCATTTGTGAAGACCGAAATCTTGAACAATATGAGATCCTAAAAAATGTAAAAACCTATGCGGAACTGAAGGCCCTGTTTCTTGCTGCTGATAGAAAATATGATTCCGGCCTGTTTGAGGTTTTGGAAGAAGATCAGCTTTCACTCTCGGATGATGTACTGATTGACATCTTTGTTAGCCTATATTATCCGAACAATTCCTATGAGTTCAGCGTGGTAGATCCTTTTATTATCGGACAAATCTATGAACTGTTCTTGGATGAGCAGCTTGTCATTTCTCCAGACGGAACGGTCGTTGCTGAGAAGAAACCCGAGGCAGTAGACGACAAAGGTGCGGTGAACACGCCGAAAAATGTCACCGATATCATAGTGGAACAGACGCTATCAGAAGTCGTCCAGGGGAAAACGCTGAATGAAGTCAGCCAACTGCGGATCGCGGACATTTGCTGCGGTTCTGGGAATTTTTTGCTCTCGGCATTCGAATTTCTGATCAACTTTCATATTGAATGGCATCTTTCACGGGCTAAGGATGCCGCACTTCGGATGGGCTATATTTACCAGATCCCCGGGACGGACGAGTACCGGCTTTCATTTGAACTCAGAAGAAGAATACTCACAGCAAACCTGTTTGGAGTTGATATCGATCCGTTAGCAGTAGAGGTATCCAAATTCAGCCTGTGTCTGAAACTTTTAGAAAATGCTTCATCTGAAGAACTCAATGCTTTTAACGCCGATCCGGGAGAAAAAATCCTCCCACGGTTAGATGACAATATCAAAAATGGCAACAGCCTCGTTTCCTCTGCTTATGCCTTATTCCAGCCGGATATCTATAACAGGCCGGATGAATTAAAAAAGATCCGGATGTTTGATTGGCAAGCTGAATTCGGAAGAACCGGTTTTGACGCAATTGTAGGTAACCCACCTTATATCCGAGTGCAGAACATGGTGCATTATTCTCCCGGGGAATATGCATTCTATAAAACTGACAAGTCCGGGTTTGAAACGGCAAAATCCAGCCTGTTAGATAAATACTATCTGTTTATCGAAAGAGCATGGTCGCTCATAAAACCGGGTGGGAGAATTGGATACATTGTGCCGCACAAGTTTATGACAATCGCATCAGGCGAGGCACTTAGAAGCTACCTCTCCTCACGGGAATCAGTTGCAAAGATTATCCATTTCGGGGTTCATCAGGTCTTTAAGGGACGGCTGACATATACATGTATTCTCATTCTGACTAAAGAACCGCAGGAGAAGTTCGCCATTTCCTTCGTGAAAGACTATAATCGGTTTCTGTTCAATCATAAGACAGAGTTCTTTCAATATGCATCAAATCATCTCAGCGCTGGCCCATGGACATTCCTTCCACCGGAGATTTCTGAGCGGCTGGATCAGATCCGTTCACATTGTGTGCCGCTGAAAGAATTGGCAGATGTGTTTGTGGGAGTGCAAACCAGTGCCGATAAGATCTATATCATCAAAGCAGAGCATAAAGATGACAGATACGTGTATTTCAAGGATAAAACTGGAAAGCCCCGGAAAGTAGAACAGGATATCCTCCGATATAGTATCTATGATGCACAGCTGAGAAAATACGACAAAATAACAGCAAACAGTTATATCATTTTCCCGTATAAGACAGTTGAAGGAAAACCGGTACTGATTGACTATGACGAGATGAGAAGCCGGTTTCCGGCAACCTACGATTATCTCTCTGCTTTCCGGGAAGAATTGGATAAGAGAAATATGCCTAACCGGACAGAGCGGACATGGTATGCCTATGGCCGGAGCCAGAGCCTGAAACGTTTTACCGGAAAACCACACTTAATCTGGCCGGTGCTCTCTACGGATTCCAACTATGTCTATGATATCGGCTTAACTGTTTTTACTGGCGGTGGCAATGGCCCGTTTTACGGACTTGAAATGAAGCCCGAGGCTTCTTTGCACATTTATTATATTCAGGCGATTCTAAACCACTGGCTGATGGAAACATTGGTAAAAAACTCGGCGAGCGCATTCCAGGGTGATTATTACTCCCACGGCAAACAGTTTATCGAGGACTTGCCTATTTATCGCATTGATCTTAACGATGATAGAGAAAAATGGATTTATGGGAGAATTCTTAATGCCGTATCACAAATGCAGAGATCTTATAGGGATATGAAACATGTGCAAAATTCAGCGGACAGAAAAATATTCCAACGATTAATAGCGTCAGAGCAAGAGCGCCTTAATACCATAATTGATGATTTATACGGTGTAACTGATTTGCGCCCGGAGGTAATAAATGAAAGCACAGAATAGCTATGATAAGCTCCGGGGTGGATACTATACGCCTAATCCAATAGCTGATTTTATTGTAGAATGGGCGGTTAGAAGTCCTGAAGATAGGATTTTGGAACCGAGTTGCGGAGATGGTAGCTTTCTAAACGCATTAATTACAAAAACCATATGTGCCGATGCGATTGGTATAGAGCTCGATCCTGCCGAAGCAAAAAAAGCGGCAGAATACGGTTATCCTGTCAAGAACGAAGACTTCTTCTCCTATTATGAATCTGAAATAGAGAATAAAGAGAAATTTGATGTGATTCTTGGCAATCCACCGTTTATCAGATATCAGAATTTTGATGAGCAATACAGGGAAGTAGCCTTTCGGCTGATGAAAGCCCATGGATTCCATCCAAACCGGCTAACGAATATCTGGTTGCCGTTTCTTCTGCTCTCGTGCGAAGCTCTTAGCGATAAGGGCAGAATCGGTATGGTAATACCGGCAGAATTATTCCAAGTAGACTATGCCGCAGAGGCTCGGAACTATCTTAGCTCGCATTTTGAAAGCCTCACTCTCGTGACTTTTCGCAAATTGGTGTTCGAGGGATTACAGCAGGAAGTGATTATCCTGCTTGGTGAAAAGCAGTCAGACATTAAAGGCATCCGAGTAGTTGAGCTGGACGGATTGGATGAACTCATTACTGAAGGACAGAAGTGCTTGGCCGCTGCCGAAACGAAGCACCTCGACCACAGTACAGATAAATGGGTTAAGTATTATCTTTCCAACCGCGAGTTGGAGGTTTTAAGGCGGCTTAATTCAGATCCGCGTATTTCTTCTGCTTCTGATCTCTATGAAGTGAATGTCGGGCTGGTGAGCGGAGAAAATGATTTCTTCATGCTGAGCCGAGACACAGTTGAAAAATGGGGTCTTGAAGATGCAGTCATGCCGATCATCGGACGTTCGGAGCAAGTAAAGGGAATTATACTTTCCCCGGAAGAACATTTAGCGTTACAGAATGAAGGAAAACGTGTCTTTCTCTTTACGCCTGGAGATGTAGATATAGAAGAAGTAAGCGAAAACGCAAAGAAATATATCGCATGGGGAGAGTCGCAGAAATATAACACAAATTATAAATGCCGTATTCGTAAACACTGGTATCATGTTCCAATGTCGTGGACGGCAGATGCGTTTTTAATTCGTCAGGCAAATCTGTATCCGAAAATAATTGTAAATAGTGCTGGGGCACTCGTCACAGATACTCTCCATAAAGTCAGGTTCCTTCCGGGAATAAACGGAAATGCTGTGGTCGGTGCATTTCTAAATACATACACATTGGCACTTAGCGAAACCCTTGGAAGGAGCTATGGCGGAGGGGTGCTGACTTTTGAGCCGGGCGAGATGAGACGGATGCGAATTCCGATGATTGGCGCAGAAAAGCTTGACGTTATGCTGATAGACCAATGGCAGCGGGAAGGGAAATACACCGAAATCCTAAGCTATACAGACAAAGTGCTTTTAAAAGATGGTTTAGGTTTGTCTGATTCTGACATTGTTCTTCTACACTCAATTTGGGAAAAGATGCGAAGCCGAAGATTGTCGCGTAAACAAAGCGCATGATGGTCTTTTACTGCGATAGTAATAATCTAAAATAACAAAAAAGCGTGGCAACTAAGTTGGGAGGCTTTCAAGCACTTTTTGAAAGCGGGATTTTTTAGTTGCCGCGTAATTATATTATACCATAAATCAGCCTGTTGAACATGGGATGATATGTACAGTGCGACCGAACCTTTTCCGAAATTAGATTTCATTATCGGTGCAATCTCTGCTGGCACAAAGCATTACAGATATTGCACCGAGTTGTGGTAATTGTACAGAATGTATGTTGTATTATATGTACATAGGTCATAGATACAAAATACAATACGAGGATATTATCTTAAAATGAAAATCTCATTTAATTATGAGCCTGCAAACAATATATGATGGCTCAATTTAAGATATAATCACATGCGAAACTTGCTTTCGCTACATTCACTGCTAATCGAACGCGGTTTGAATTGAATAAAACAGTCCCACCGTTAAGTACACGTTCAATTATCCTCATGCGCTCTTTATTTATCCGATTATGAAAGCAAAAGAATGATTTTAGGATTTCATTCCAAAAATTATTGATTTCTTCATTCTTTTTGGATATACTTTTGTTGAGCAAAAATGGAGGTGCGCCATGGCACAGAAAAGATTGGAACGAAAGGAATATTTGGATAAACTGATCGGCTTTCGCGATAAGCAGCTGATTAAGGTGGTGACCGGCGTCCGGCGCTGTGGCAAGTCTACATTACTGGAGATATACCAGGACTATCTGCGCACAAACGGAGTGAAAGAGGAGCAGATCGTAGCCATTAATCTGGAAGACTTCGACTTCTTTGCGCTCCGTGAGCCCGCTGCGCTTCACAGATATATCAAGGAGCGTCTCGTACCCGGGAAAATGACATATGTGTTTGTCGACGAAATCCAGCATTGCACCGACTTTCCTTCTGTGATCGATAGTCTCTATATCCGGAAAAATGTCGATGTATACCTCACCGGTTCCAACGCTTATATGCTTTCCGGTGAGATCGCTACGCTGATCTCGGGGAGATACGTCGAGATAAAAATGTTGCCTCTGTCTTTCCGTGAATATGTACTCGCAACCGGGGACAACGACAACCTTGGGGCAAAGTATAGGGAGTACATCCAGGGAAGCTCCTTCCCTTATTCGCTGGAGCTGAAGGACAATCCGAGTGCTTTGCACGATTATTTGGAGGGCGTTTACCATACTATCGTCGTTAAGGATATCGCCGCACGCAAAAAGATTTCGGATACCATGATGTTGGAGAGCGTGACACGCTTTGTGTTCGACAGCATCGGCAGCCAGCTTTCAACAAAAAAGATTGCAGATACCATGACCTCTTCCGGCAGAAAGATCGACGTAAAGACTGTGGAGCGGTACCTTGAAGGTTTGATGGAGAGTTTCATCATCTATCAGGCAAAGCGCTACAACATTCGTGGAAAACAGTATCTGAAGACGTTGGAAAAATACTATGTGGTCGATATCGGTATGCGCTATATGCTGCTCGGCACAAGCGGCACGGATGTGGGGCACATTCTTGAGAACATTGTTTATCTGGAACTGCTTCGAAGAGGATATGAGGTCTATATCGGAAAGATAGATGAGCTGGAAGTGGATTTTGTTGCTCGTGGTAACAAAGGGGTGCAGTATATTCAGGTCGCAGCCAGTGTTCGAGACGAAAACACTCTTAGTCGTGAGCTTGCCTCCCTGCAGCGCATTTCCGACAACTATCCCAAAGTAATACTGACCCTTGACGAAGATCCCGAAGCAGATTATGAAGGTATCCGCCGGATCAATGCGCTGGACTGGCTGGTTGGAAAAGCAGAATTAAACTGAATCTAGATGCAGGTTCATCATGAGGAGATAAAAAGATGGCAAGCTCTACACGAACAATGCCTCCGAATTCAGAGCGCTGAATGCCCGAAGCTGAAACGCTTCTGACGGGAGATCGCGGAGGACATCGCATGCCTCTGC
>ONGJ01000122.1 GCA_900317375.1 uncultured Eubacteriales bacterium | reverse complement strand
GACACGCCCTGCAACCTCTTCGTCGCCGGCTTCATCGGCTCGCCGCAGATGAACTTCCTGGATGTCACCATCGCATCGGAGAACGGAAAGCTCTTTGCCGTCCTGAACAACGACAAGCTTGAGATCCCGGCATACTGCAGGGATGCGCTGGCTCCGTACATCGGCAAAGAGGTGATCCTCGGTCTCCGTCCGGAGGACTTCCTCCCGGTGGAAGAGCTCACCGATACCAACGGCATCTATGCCAAGGTCGACTTCTGCGAGCTGCTCGGTGCTGAGACCAACCTCTATGTCTTTGTCGGCGACAAGAAGGTCATTGTCAAGATGCCTTCGTATGTCGAGCGCCCGACGGAGGAGTTTACCCGCATCCCGGCAGAGATGAAGCGCGCCCACTTCTTCGACAAGGACACCGAACAGGCGATCTGCCACTGCGGCAGCTTCAAAAAGTAAATCTCAGTAAATGAGTCTGCCCTGTCCGCAGAGCGAGAGCTCATGGAATCTGGAAGCTCCGGGAGATCTTCTCTCGGGGCTTCTGGGCATCTGTGAGCTGCAGAGCGAATCGCTCTCCGCCGGCGACATCCGTACCTTTCCCGCCGCGCCGGGTCAGTGGCGCCTTCTGACGCCGCTGTCGGGCAGCCTGGACCTTGCCTGGGCAGACCGGACCTGGACGCTGGCCGCGCATCAGGCCGCGGCCTTCCCCGGGGGCGAAGGGCTCTCGCTGCTCGCCCGCGAAGACGCCGTTTTTCTGTGTCTTGCCCTCTGCGGCATTGCCGCCGAGCGCGTGCTGGAACAGTGCCGCCGGGAAGGCGGGCTGTTCTTTGCCTCGGGCGGCCTCGCGATGGAGAGCATGCTGCACAGCCTGAACGCCCATGCCGGGCATTCCGTTTCCGCATCCGAGGCCTCCGCCGCGGCATATCGCCTGCTGATGAACCTGATCGGCACCTCGAGTGCCGCCCCCGCGGAAGGGCGCAAGCTGCCGCTGGTGGTGGAGGCCGCCCTCGGGATCATGCGCCGCGAGTATGCCTTTTTAGACGGCATCGGCGAGCTTGCCGACCGCCTGGAGGTCACGCAGGAATACCTGACCCGCTGCTTCTGCCGGACCATCGGCATCACCCCGGGGAAATACCTGAACCGGGTACGGATCGAAAACGCCAGGATCCTGCTCCGGGAGGGCGGCCACTCGATCCAGTTCGTCTCGGATGCCTGCGGCTTTACCAACTGCAATTACTTTGCCCGGGTCTTCCGAAACAGCGTCGGCATGACGCCCCGCGATTATGCCCGGCTGCAGCAGCGCGAGGCTCTTCTCTCCGGCCAGGCGCAGCCCCCCGACGCCCCGCGACGCGACAACAGCCTCTACGTCCTGTAAAGAAAACCAGCCCCAAAACGGGGCTGGTTTCGCATTATGCAAGCCTGACAGGCTTTCCGTACGACAGGACGGTGATCGGCTCGCCGCGGAGCAGCTCATACGAGGCGCCGTTCTGATCGGCGCGCACGCGGATGCTCCGACCCCGGAACTCGACGCAGAATGCAAAGGATTTCCAGCGCGGCGGGCAGCTCGGTGCAAAGCTCAGCGTATCCTCGCGGATGCTCATGCCGCCGAAGCCGCGGGTAATGCCGATCCAGGTGCCCGCCATGTTGGCCATGTGCAGGCCGTCCTTGGTGTTGTGATGGATGTTGTCCAGATCCAGGCGGGCCGAGGAAAGGAAATAGTCGCAGGCCTTCTGCATCTGGCCGATCTGTGCGGCCAGGATGGAGAAGACCGCCATGGAAAGGCTGGAGTCGTGGGTGGTGACACTGTCGTAAAAGGCGAAGTTTTTCTTCTTTTCCTCGTCGGTGTAGCGCTCCCCGAACAGGATCATCGCCAGGATCAGGTCGGCCTGCTTGCACACCATATGCCGGTAGATGGTCAGGCCGTGATAGTGCATCAGCAGGGGATGGTTTTCGGCCGGGATGCTGTCCAGCGGCCAGGGCTTGCGCTCCAGGAAGCCGTCGTCCTGCGGGACAATGCCGTCCTGTGCAGGCGGATAGTACATGCTGTCCGCGGCCTTCAGCCAGTCGGCCGGCTCCGTCTCCCGCAGGCCGATCTTTTCGGCCAGCGCGGTCAGCGTCTGCGGGCGCTCCGCTTTCAGGATCTCCACAGCCGCCGCCGCAGTCCGCAGGTTCTCCTCCGCGACGCTGTTGGTATAGACGTTGTTGTTGACCATGACGTTGTATTCGTCCGGCCCGGTCACGCAGTTGATGACGAAGCGCCCGCCCTTCTCGCTGCTGAAGAAGCCGAGGTCGTAATACAGCCTCGCCGTCTCGATCAGGATCTCGGCGCCGTTCTCCGCCAGAAAATCCAGGTCCCGGGTCGCCTGCCAGTACTCCCATACCGCGTGGGCAATATCGCCGTCGATGTGCACCTGCGCCGTCCCCGCCGGGAAGTAGGCGCTGCACTCCTCCCCGTCGATGGTCCGCCAGGGAAACAGGGCGCCGATGGGGTGGCCCATGACCCGGGCCCGCTCCCGCGCCTTCGGCAGGATGGAAAAGCGGTTCTGCAGCAGCTTCTTTGCCAGCTCCGGCTCGGTATAGAGGAAGACGGGCAGGATGTAGGCCTCGGTATCCCAGAAGGTGTGCCCCTCATAGCCCTCGCCGGTCAGGCCTTTGGCCGCGATGTTCCGCCTGCCGTCGCGCCCGACGGACTGCAGCAGATGGAAGAGGTTGAAGCGCAGGCCCTGCAGCAGGGCATCGTCCCCTTCGATCTGGATCCCGGCGCGCTTCCAGAAGGCATCCAGATAGTCCCGCTGTTCGTCTGCCAGGATTTCAAACCGCGGCGCCCTGCGGCAGCCCTCCAGCGCCTCTCGCCAGGCGTCGGGCTCATCCTTTCCGGATACCGTGTAGCAGATGCTCTTGTCCAGTATCACAGAATCGCCGCTCTTCAGCCGCAGCTGGCCGTGCCACAGAACGCTGTCCTCCCCCTCCTCGACGGTGAAGGGAATCTCTCCGCGGTGCTCGACGGCACAGTTGACGGTAAAGCCCGTGTTCTTGGTCTTCTGCTGCATGGCGATAACATTGTCCTGCGCCTCTGTGCGGGTGCAGAGCAGACGGCGGTCCTTTCCCGCGGCGTTGCGCGGGTCGTTCGGATCGCCCTCGGCAATGACGGCCGGGCGGAGCGGACTGAGCAGCTCGAGGGTGCAGCCTCCGTCCAGGCACTGCACCATCAGTCTTGTCGCCGCAAGGTTTGCATGGGTCAGGCTGACGAGGCGCCGCATGGTGATGATCAGCACGCAGCCGCCCGCCGTCGCCCACGCAAGCCTTCGGTCCAGCGTGCCTTCCCGCAGGTCCAGCACGCGCCGCTGCTCCGTCACGCGGCTCTTCCCCAGATCTAGGCGCTCGCCGTCGGCGATCAGGATCAGGCTTTTCGCGTCCATCACATTGCAGATGGTCTCGTGGTTTTTGGCATAGCCGTAGGCCGATTCGCCGTAGACGATGGGCTCAGCGTCAAACACGCCGTTGAGAAAGCTGCCCTGAATGGTCTCGGCGCCTGTGGCCGTCTGTTCCTCGAGATTGCCCCGCATGCCGATAAAGCCGTTGCCCAGGGCAAAGACCGATTCGCTCTCTCTCAGCCCCTCCGGCAGAAAGACCTTTTCGCTGACCTGCCAGGGCTCAACCGGGTATCGGGTTTCCAAACGATCTGTTTCGTGCTGCTGCATAATACTCCCCTGCCTTCTGTTGTTATTTGACAACGTCACATTTCGTAATGCCGTAGTAGCGGAACAGCTCCTGCGCCTGTTCGTCGATGCGTTCGCCGCAGACAAGGATGGGTACGGCGGGCGGGCAGCTGACGCTCGGCGATGCCAGGATCCGCCCCAGGCTCTTCTCTGCCGGTACGCTCTCGAAGGGCTGCATCAGGGCTTCGTGCGGGGTCAGCACCCGTTCCGGCTTCGCCGCGGCCGGCGGCAGCGCCGTGATCGCGCTGCGCCGCGGCAGACTCAGCAGCAGGCGGGACACCGTCCGGAGTTCCTCCGCACTGTTTTCCGGGCTGACCATCATGACCAGATAATCTTCGTCAAAGAATTCACAGTAAATGCTGTTTTCCCTCAAAACTGCCGCCAGGTCTCCGCTCAGCCATCCGTATGACTTCGGTGCAAGCGTCAGCTTCAGCGGCTCGGTCCCGACAAGGCGCCAGCCCTTTCGAATCAGCGCCGTTTTCATTTTCCCGACCCGGTCTGCGGTCTCCAGAATCCTGGCCGGGTAATCCTCCGCCAGCAGGCGGTTCACTGCATCCAGCGAGGCAAGGATCTGATAGGAGGGACTTGTACTCGCAAACAGGGCCATGGCGCGCTCCCCCATCTCGGCAAGCGCCGGGGGACAGCCTTCCGAAAAGTGCAGATACGCTCCCCCGGTCAGCACCGGCAGGGTCTTGTGCGCCGAGTCACAGCAGAGGTCCGCTCCCCGGGTCAGGGGGTGCTCTCCCCCCGGCAGAAAGCGCAGATAGGCGCCGTGGGCGTTGTCCGCCAGCAGCAGTGCCCCGTGCCGGTGACAGATCTCGGCGATCGGCTGCAGATCCGTCCGGTTTCCGAGATAGTCCGGCGTGGTGAGATACACCGCCGTCGGGGCCGTCCCAGGTGACCGAAACAGGTCCTCCAGCGCCATCGGATCCACCCGGCACTGCAGCAGCGAGCCGCTCTCCCCGATCCATTCCAGCTCCGGGTCCAGCAGCGCGGCAGTCTCTAGGAACACCCGGTGCGCATTGCGGCCAGCCGCGATGCGCGCCCGCCGCCCCTGCAGGGCGGCGTGCATCTGTGCCAGATACAGCATCGCCCGGATGCAGAGGGAAGAGCCTTCCGCCGAATACAGCGTCCGCCGGCTATGAAACAGCGCGGCGGCGTTTTCCTCGCTTTCGCGGATGATGCCCTGCGCGGCGTACAGCACGTCGGCGCCGGGAATCTCGGTGATGTCCGTACCCCGCTTGTGACCGGGCATATGCAGACGGATCGGACGGAGCGCCTCATAGCGCCGGACAAAGTCGCAGATCGGGGTGGTCATTCCGTCTCCCGACCGGCCTGCTGGCGGGCTGCCGCCAGCATGATCGCGCATTCCATCCGCTTGCGGAAGAGCTCGCAGCCGGCCTCATAGATGCCGGTGATGCTGCCGGCGGCATGCCAGGCGTTGGCCGCGCAGCCGCCCGAGCAGTAGAGCTTCGCCCAGCAGTCACGGCATTCCGGTTTGGCATAGACGTTGCAGGCGCGGAATTCGTCCCTGACCGCCGGGTTATCCAGACCGTGAAAGACATCGCCGAGGCGGAAGCGCTCTTCCCCCACGAACTGGTGGCAGGGGTACAGGTCGCCCCAGGGC
>ONGJ01000007.1 GCA_900317375.1 uncultured Eubacteriales bacterium | reverse complement strand
CGGCAGAAAAACTGCTTGCCCCCGGGCGCCGGCTGCAGTATAATCTGACGGCAGCAGGCCATGGAAAAAGTACGAAAAACACAGTAGGAGAATCGCATTGAAAGTCGAAAGAAAAACCATTCCGCAGGAAGAAATCGAGCGCCAGGTCCAGATCTGTCATGTGCTTTTTGACCGGCTCACCGCCGGAGGCGTGCAGCCCCTCGCCCTGGTGGACACCTACGGCTGCCAGCAGAACGAGGCTGACAGCGAAAAGCTGCGCGGGTACCTGCGGGAGATGGGCTGCGGCTTTACGGAGGATGAATTTCAGGCCGACATCATCGTGGTCAACACCTGCGCGGTCCGTGAGCATGCCGAGATGCGCGTGCTCGGGAACGTCGGCGCCCTCAACCACTCGAAGAAGGCCCGGCCGGGGCAGATCATCGCGGTCTGCGGATGCATGGTGCAGCAGCCCCATATGGCCGAAAAGCTCAAGAAATCCTATCCGATCGTCGATCTCGTCTTCGGCCCCCATGAGCTGTGGCGCTTTCCCGAGCTGCTGCAGACGGTCATGGACCGGCACAAACGTATCTTCGCCGCCGAAAAGAACGACGGCGCCGTGGCCGAAGGCATCCCGATGGCGCGCGACGGCAGGGTGAAGGCCTGGCTGTCGGTCATGTACGGCTGCAACAACTTCTGCACCTACTGCGTGGTGCCCTATGTGCGCGGGCGCGAACGCTCGCGCCTGCCGGAAGAGGTGATCCGGGAGGCGGAGGCGCTGGTGCAGGCCGGGTATAAGGACATCACCCTGCTGGGGCAGAACGTCAACTCGTATGGAAAGGATCTCGGCCTGGATGTGGATTTCGCCGACCTGATCCGCCGCGTCAACGCCATACCGGGCGATTTTTTGATCCGCTTCATGACCAGCCACCCGAAGGACGCCACGGAGAAGCTCTTCCGTACCATGGCGGAGTGCGAGAAATGCGCGCATCATATCCACCTGCCCGTCCAGTCGGGGTCGAACCGGATCCTGAAGGCGATGAACCGCAGCTATACACGGGAAAAGTATCTGGAAGAGGCCGCGAAAGCCCGGGAATGGATGCCCGACCTGGTCCTGACGACGGATATCATCGTCGGCTTCCCCGGCGAGACGGACGAGGACTTTGCCGAAACCCTCTCGCTGTGCGAGGAGGTCCGCTATGACGCAATGTTCACCTTTATCTATTCCCCGCGGGTCGGAACCCCGGCGGCCTCGATGCCTGATCCCTATACCCGGGAGGAAAAGCAGAAGCACTTCGACGCCCTGACGGAGCTGGCAAACCGGATTTCCGCCGAGAAGCACCTGCAGTACATCGGAACCCGGCAGCGCGTCCTGGTGGACGGGGAGACCGGACGGGGAGAGTATAACCTCTCGGCACGCACCAACGGCGGACGCCTGGTCCATCTGCAGGGCGACTCTGCCCTGATCGGCCGGTTTCTCGAGGTCGAGATCACCGGCGGCAACACCTGGGCGCTGTACGGAAAGGAAGTGACGGAGGATGGCTGAGCTGACCCCGATGAAGCGCCAGTACCAGGAGATCAAGGAACAGCACCGGGACTGCCTGCTCTTCTTCCGCCTCGGCGACTTCTACGAGATGTTCAACGAGGATGCCGTCATCGCCTCGCGGGAGCTGGACCTGGCTCTGACCACCCGGGACCGGAACGTGGAGGACCCGGAGGAGCGCACCCCCATGTGCGGCGTGCCGTATCACAGCGCCGAGGGCTATATCGCAAGGCTCATCGCGAAGGGCTACAAGGTCGCCATCTGCGAGCAGACGGAAGACCCCGCACTGGCAAAGGGGCTGGTGCAGCGGGACGTCATCCGCATCATTACCCCGGGCACCGTGACGGAGAGCTCGATGCTGGAGGAAGGGCGCAGCAACTACATCTGTGCCGTGTATCTCGCGCGCGGCAATGCGGGCATTGCCTTCTGCGAGCTCTCGACGGGCGAATTCTGCTGTGCGCATTTCCCGCAGCGGGGAGAGGATCACATCCTGGACGAGCTTGCCCGTTTTCAGCCGCGGGAAGCCGTCCTCTCGCCGGAGGCATCTGAGAGCGCGGCCGTCCTCTCGTTCCTGCAGGAGCAGCTGAAGGCGATGCCCGAAACGGACAGCGCCTCGTTTGATTATGCCCCCTGCGCCGAGCGGCTCTGCCGGCAGTTCGGCTTTGCGGCGGTTACGGATTCCGGCCTGTCGGAGGGAAGCGGCGCCGTATGCGCCTGCGGGGCGCTGCTGCAGTATCTGGAGGAGACGCAGAAATTTGACCTGAAGCACCTGAGCCGCCCGGATGTCTTCTACGGCGGTCGCTATATGGAGCTGGACTATACCGCCCGGCGCAGCCTGGAGCTCACCGAGTCGATGAGCGGCGGGGATCGGAAGGGCAGCCTGCTCTGGGTGCTGGACAGGACCGGCACCGCCATGGGAAGCCGGATGCTGCGCGCCTGGGTCGAGCGGCCGCTGCTGTCGGTCGCCGAAATCCGGCGCCGTCAGCTTGCCGTGCAGGAGCTGGTAAACGAAAGCGTCATCCGCGGCGAGCTGCGGGAAGCCCTGAAGGACATCAGCGACATGCAGCGCCTTGTGAGCCGCACCGTGTACGGCAGCGCCGGCGGCCGCGACCTGCGGCAGCTGTCCTCCTGTATCGCCGTCCTGCCCCGGCTTCAGGCCCTGCTGAAGGACGCCCGGAGCGCAGAGCTGAAGGCCATCGCCGCGATGGACGGCCTGCAGGATGTCCGGGAAGAGATCGACAGGGCCATCTGCGACGATCCCCCCTTCTCGGTACGGGAAGGCGGCATCATCCGGGAGGGCTTTTCCGCAGAGCTGGACGAGCTCAGAAGGCTGCGGGACCACGGGGCGGAGAGCATCGCCGCCCTGGAGGAGCGCGAGCGGCAGAGCACCGGCATCAAAAAACTGAAGGTCGGCTACAACCGGGTCTTCGGCTACTATATCGACGTGCCCAAATCCGCCGCCGAGGCGCAGCTTCCGGATACCTATATCCGCAAACAGACGCTGGTCTCCAACGAGCGCTATTTCACCCCCGAACTCAAGGAGCTGGAAAACAGCCTGCTGACGGCGCGTGACCGGATCCAGTCGATGGAATACGACTTTTTCTGTGCGGTCCGGGACCGCGTGGCCGCCCAGGTCACCCGCATCCAGCAGACCGCCGGGCTCGTGGCGGCGCTGGACTGCTTCTGCTCGCTCAGCGAGACCGCCGTCCGGAACCGCTATACCATGCCGGAGGTAGACGCCTCGCGGGAGCTTGTGATCCGGGAGGGCAGGCACCCCGTTGTCGAGCAGACGCTGAAGGACGTCCGCTTTGTCCCCAACGACACCTTCCTGAACACCGGCTCGGACCGGCTTGCCATCGTGACCGGCCCGAACATGGCGGGCAAATCCACCTATATGCGCCAGACGGCCCTGATCGTGCTGATGGCCCAGATCGGTTCCTTCGTACCGGCAAAATCGGCCGTCATCGGCATTGTGGACCGGGTTTTCACCCGCATCGGCGCCTCGGACGATCTGGCCTCGGGCCGCTCGACCTTCATGGTGGAGATGAGCGAGGTGGCCAATATCCTCCGCAGCGCCACCCCGGCCTCGCTCCTGATCCTGGACGAGATCGGCCGCGGTACCTCGACCTATGACGGCATGGCCATCGCCCGCGCCATTCTCGAGTACTGTGCCGACAAACGCCGTCTCGGCGCCCGCACGATGTTCGCGACACATTATCACGAGCTGTCCGAGCTGGAGGGCGAACTGGAGGGCATCCGCAACTACAACATCACCGCGAAAAAGCAGAACGGCAAGCTGATCTTCCTGCGGAAAATCGTGCCCGGCGCAGCCGACGACAGCTACGGCATCGAGGTCGCCAAGCTTGCGGGCGTTCCGGATGCCGTCATCGAGCGGGCCAAGCACTGCCTGAGCGAGCTGGTTGAAAACCGGGGCATTGCCGCCGTCCCGGGAAAGGCCCCGGAGAGCGCAGCGGACCTGAGCCAGATCAGCTTTGCCGACATGCAGGCGGATGAAATCCGCGACATTCTGAAGAAGACCGATCTCAACGTGCTCACCCCGCTGGAGGCACTGAACCTGCTGTACACGCTGCAGCGAAAGGCGCTGTCATGAACAGGCCCGCAGGCCCGGAACCGGTCCCTTTTACCAGCCGCATGACCCGCCGGGAAATCGCCGCGGTTCTGGCCTACCTGCCGCTGCACATCGGGCTGCTGCCGGTACTGCTTCTGTCCCTGCCCCAGACGGCGGGGATGAGCGAGATCCAGATCAATTTTGCGATCTATGCGATCGGTGCGCTCTGGATGCTGCTCTTCGCGGGGCGTTTCCTGCGCCGGGATTTTGACCCCCTCTGCGAGCATCCCCTTTACTGCCTGCTGCAGGTGGTCACGAGCTACGGGATGGTACTGGCGCTGAACATGCTGCTCAGTGCCCTGCTGATGCTGGTTCAGACCGAGCTCTCGAACCCCAACAACGCCGCCTGGAGCGACATGGTCACGAAGAATTTCGGGAAAACCGCCGCCAGCGCCGTCTTTCTCGCCCCGCTGGTGGAAGAGCCGATTTTCCGCGGCGCCGTCTTCTCTCTGTTCCGGCCGAAAGACACGGACGCGCCGGCAGTGCCCCGGCGCCGCCTCGCCTATCTGACGAGCATGCTGCTGTTTTCGCTGTATCACGTCTGGGGCTATGCCATACAGGACCCGGCGAACTGGCTGTATCTGCTGCAGTATCTGCCGGCGAGCTGGGTGCTCTGCCGCTGCTATGAGCGCTGCGACAGCATCTGGGGCAGCATCCTGCTGCACATGAGCATCAACGGCATCTCGGTCCTCACGATTTCCGCCCTGCAGGGCATGATGTAAAAAAAGAATCCGACCCCGGACTTTCCGTAATAAAAGCAGGCGCCTTTCGCGGCCATCATGCGGAAGGCGCCTGCTGCGCTTGCTATATAATCATAAACCAGCAGGAGGAAGAACACATGCCGATGCAAATGGGTTTTCGCTGGTACGGCGAAGGAAACGACAGAATCAAGCTGAGCGACATCCGGCAGATTCCGGGTGTGAGCACCATCGTCTGGGCCCTGCATGACAAGATGCCCGGGGAGGTCTGGCAGCCGGAGGAGATCAAACCCGTCGTGGATCAGATCCGGGCCGCGGGCTTCAACGCCGAGGTGGTCGAGAGCGTCAACGTTCACGACGACATCAAGATCGGGCTTCCCACCCGGGATCGGTACATCGAAAACTATATCCAGACCATCCGCAATCTGAAGCCCTTCGGCGTGAAGGTCATCTGCTACAACTTCATGCCGATCTTCGACTGGACGCGCAGCGATCTTTTCCATCCGGTGGGCGACGGCTCGACCGCACTGTTCTATCAGAAGGACATGATCCAGGACGACCCCAAGGAAATGGCGGACTATGTCATGAGCTTCACCGAGAAGTATCACATGAGCTTCCCGGGCTGGGAGCCGGAGCGGATGGCAAAGCTGGACGAGCTGTTTGAAAAGTACCAGGGCGTGACGAAGGAAAAGCTCTGGGAAAACTTCCGGTATTTCCTCGAAAAGCTGATGCCGGTCTGCCATGAATGCGACATCAAGATGGCCGTGCACATGGACGATCCTCCCTGGGACATCTTCGGCCTGCCCCGCCTGCTCATCGACAGGGAGAGCATCGACCGCTTCCTGCGCATGGTGGATGACCCGTACAACTGCCTGACGCTCTGCTCCGGCTCGCTCAACGCCAACCCTGAGAACAACGTGGCCGAAATCGTGCGGGCCCACTGCGACCGCATCGCCTTTGCCCACATCCGGAATGTGAAGCACTTCCCGAACGGGGACTTTTCGGAGGCCAGCCACCGCGACTGTGACGGCGATACCGGGATCCTGGACATCCTGCGTGCCTATCACGACTGCGGATACGAGGGTTATATCCGCCCCGACCACGGACGGCATCTGTGGGATGAACAGCCGGGCAGCGTCCGCCCCGGCTACGGACTGTACGACCGCGCCCTCGGCATCATGTACATGCTGGGCGCCTGGGATCTGATGGAAAAGGAGAAATAAGAACATGGAGAAAAACGTACTGAACACCGATCTGAGCGGCAAGGTTGCCGTGGTCACGGGCGCGGGCGGCGTGCTCTGCTCGGAATTTGCCAAGGTTCTGGCCCGCGCGGGCGCCAAGGTGGCGCTGCTGAACCGGACCCAGGAAAAGGCACAGAAAGTTGCCGATGCAATCAAGGCCGAAGGCGGCACTGCCATCGCTTACGGCTGCAACGTACTGGACAGGGAGCAGACCTTTGCCGTGGCCGAGCAGGTGCTCCGGGATCTCGGTCCCTGCGACATCCTCATCAACGGCGCGGGCGGCAACAACCCCAAGGCCACCACGGACAAGGAATACTATGAAGACGGCGACATCGACGGCGACACCAAGAGCTTTTTCGATCTGGACGAGGAAGGCGTTGAGAGCGTGTTCAACCTGAACTTCCTCGGCACGCTGATCCCCACCCAGGCCTTTGCCCGCCAGATGCTGGGCCGGGAGGGCTGCAGCATCCTGAATATCAGCTCCATGAACGCCTTTACGCCGCTGACCAAGATCCCGGCCTATTCCGGAGCCAAAGCCGCCGTGACCAATTTCACCCAGTGGCTGGCCGTACACTTTTCGAAGCAGGGCATCCGTGTCAACGCCATCGCCCCGGGCTTCTTCTCCACGGCCCAGAACGCAAAGCTGCTCTGGAACGACGACGGAACCCCCACCGCACGCACCGGCAAGATTCTGGCAGCCACGCCCATGGGGCGCTTCGGCGAGAGCAAAGAGCTCTCCGGCGCACTGCTGTTCCTGCTCAACAACGAAGCCGCAAGCTTTGTCACCGGCGTGACCATCCCCATCGACGGCGGCTTTTCCGCCTATTCCGGCGTATAATCGACTGCGAGGGAGAAATCGTCCATGAATGCTTTGAATAACCGGATTTCTCAGATCGGCGTCGTGCCGGTCATCAAGCTCAACCACCCCGAGCGTGACGCGGCGGAGCTCGGCAGGGCTCTCTGCGCGGGCGGCGTGCCCGTGGCGGAGATCACCTTCCGCGCAGCCGGCGCCGACAAGGCCATCCGGCTCATGAAGGAAGCCTGTCCCGACATGCTGGTCGGTGCGGGCACCGTCACCGCGACTGCCCAGATCGACGCCGTGATCGAGGCGGGCGGCGACTTTATCGTGAGCCCCGGCTTTGACCCCGAGCTCGTGGCCTATGCGCAGGAAAAGGGCATCGCCGTCTATCCCGGCTGCACCACGGCAAGCGAGTATCACCAGGCGCTGAAGTTCGGCCTGGAGGTCATCAAGTTCTTCCCGGCCGAGCAGTCCGGCGGTCTTGCCAAAATCAAGGCTCTCGCCGCCCCCTTCCCGATGTTCAGAGTGATGCCCACCGGCGGCATCAGCCTGAAGAACCTGAAGGAATACCTCAGCTGCCCGGTCATCGCGGCCTGCGGCGGCAGCTATATGGTCACGGCCGAGCTCATCGACAGCAACCGCTGGGATGAGATCACCGCGCTCTGCAGAAAATCCCGCGAAATCGTCGAGGAAGCGAGGGCATAAACATGGAGCTGAATCTGAGACCGAGAGAAGAATGCCGTTTTGACGCCGTCAGTCTGGGCGAAGTGATGCTGCGCCTCGACCCCGGCGAGGGAAGAATCCGCACGGCACGCTCTTTCCGCGCCTGGGAGGGCGGCGGCGAGTACAACGTCATCCGCGGCCTGCACAAGTGCTTCGGCCTGAACACCGCGGTGCTCACCGCTTTCGCCGACAACGAGGTCGGCCGGCTGATGAAGGATTTTATCGAGCAGGGCGGCGTCAGCACCGAGCTCATCTACTGGAAGAAAACCGACGGCATCGGAAGAATCTGCCGCAACGGCATCAACTTCACCGAGCGCGGCTTCGGCATCCGCGGCGCGGTGGGCTGCTCCGACCGGGCCAACACCGCCATCTCGCAGGCCACGGCGGAGGACTTTGATTTTGATACGGTCTTCGGAAAGCTGGGCGTCCGCTGGCTGCACACCGGCGGAATCTACGCGGCGCTGAGTGAGCAGAGCTGCGAGACCGTCATCGCCGCCTGCAAAGCCGCGAAGAAGTACGGCACGGTCATCTCCTATGACCTGAACTACCGCCCCTCCATGTGGAGCGCCATCGGCGGTCTGGAAAAGGCGCGCGAGGTCAACCGGGAGGTCGCCAAATATGTCGACGTGATGATCGGCAACGAGGAGGATTTCACCGCCTGCCTCGGTTTTGAGATCGAAGGCAACGATGAGAACCTGAAGGAGCTGAATCTGGAGGGCTATAAGAAGATGATCGGCCGGGCAGCCGAGACCTATCCGAACTTCAAGGTCGTGGCGACGACGCTGCGCACCGTGAAGACCGCGACGGTCAACGACTGGAAGGCCATCTGCTGGGCCGACGGCGAGATCTGCCAGTCCCGGGAATACAACGGCCTTGAGATCATGGACCGCGTCGGCGGCGGGGATTCCTTCGCGTCGGGCCTTGTCTACGGCCTGATGACCACCGGCGACGCGGAGCAGGCCGTCAATTACGGCGCGGCGCACGGCGCACTCGCCATGACCACCCCCGGCGACACCTCGATGGCCAGCGTCAATGAGGTCGAAGCCATCATGGGCGGCGCCGGCGCACGGGTAAAGCGCTGAAAGGAAAGACCATGAAGGCATTTATGGACAAAAACTTTCTGCTCTCCACCGAGACGGCAAAGCATCTGTACCGCGACTATGCGGCGCCCCAGCAGATCATCGATTTTCACTGCCACCTGAACCCGCAGGAGATCTGGGAGGATCGGCGCTTTGAGAACATCACCCAGGTCTGGCTGGGCGGCGATCACTACAAATGGCGCCTGATGCGCTCGGCCGGCGTGGACGAGCGCTTCATCACCGGGGACGCCGACGATCGGGAGAAGTTCCAGAAATGGGCGGAGACCCTGGGCCTTGCCATCGGGAACCCCCTCTATCACTGGAGCCATCTGGAGCTGCGCAGCTATTTTGGTTATCAGGGCGCCCTCAATGCCGACACGGCCGAGGAGGTCTGGCAGCTCTGCAACGAAAAGCTGAAAACGCTGTCCGCACGGAAGCTGATCGTGAACTCCGGGGTGAAAGCCCTCTGCACCACGGATGACCCGGCGGACAGCCTGGAATGGCACAAAAAAATCGCCGAAGACCAATCCTTCGGCGTGAAGGTCCTGCCCAGCTTCCGCCCGGACAAAGCGCTGGGCATCGAGAAGGCGGACTATCCGGCGTATCTGAAGCGCCTGGGCGAAATTGCAAGCTTTTCTCAGCTGGTGGAAGTCCTCAAAGAGCGGCTGGCCTTCTTTGTCTCTCTCGGCTGCCGGGTCTCGGACCACGGGATGGAGAGCGTGCCCTATGCCCCGGCCGAGCCGGCAGAGGCGGAGGCCATTTTCCGGAAGCGGCTGGCCGGCGAGCTGCCGACAGCCCTGGAGGAAAAGCAGTTCAAGACCGCGCTGCTGCTCGCCCTGGGACGGGAGTATCACCGCCTCGGCGTGGTGATGCAGCTCCACTTCGGCGTCATCCGCGACAACTCGCACCGGGTGTTCCGCGCCCTCGGTCCCGACGCCGGGATCGACTCGATCGGCGATGCGCCCTCGATCCGGGAGCTGGCAGCCTTCCTCGGCGCGCTGGACGACACGGACGAGCTGCCGAAGACGATCCTGTATTCCCTGAACCCGAACGACAACGCCGCACTGGTGACCGTGATGGGCGCTTTCCAGACGGGAGAAGCCGTCGGGAAGGTGCAGCACGGCAGCGCCTGGTGGTTCAACGACCACCGGCAGGGGATGATCGACCAGCTCACAACGCTGGCGGCAGACGGCTATCTCGCAGGTTTCATCGGGATGCTGACCGATTCGCGCAGCTTCCTGAGCTATGCCCGGCATGAATACTTCCGCCGCATCCTCTGCGAGCTGCTCGGCAGCTGGGTGGAAAACGGCGAGTACCCCAACGACGAAAACGCCCTCCGATGCATCATCGAGGGCATCTGCGTCAAAAACGCAGAACGGTATTTTGATCTGTAAGCACAAGCGGCGGTGTCGGAGTGATTTTCCGGCACCGCCTTTCTCTGCAGAATGCCAGCAAAAACAGAATTCGGATTTCGGCCCGGGCAGCACGGAGGGGTATCCTCTCTTTACGGAGGGAAACAACGCATCTTCCTGCTGCCCGGGATTTGTGATATACTTTCTTTTGCCGCCGGATGCCGGCGGGTCGGACCGAAAACAGGGAAGCGAAGAGCAAAGAAAGGAGCCGTGCAGATGGTTCTGGATGAACATCTGATCTATGAAATCCTCTCCGTTGTGGAGGAAATTCCCCGGGGCAGGGTCGCAACATACGGCCAGATTGCCCGCCTGATCGGAAGGGAGCGGAATGCGCGGCTCATCGGGAAGGTTCTGAGCATGGCGGAAAACTACGGAAACTATCCCTGTCACCGGGTGGTCAATCATGCGGGGAGGCCTGCCCCGTTTTTCTATGAGCAGGAAGCGCGGCTCCGGGAAGAGGGCGTTGCGTTTCTTCCAAACGGGAATGTCGACCTGAAGCGGTATCAATGGACGCCCTGAGTCCGTCAGAAAGCTTCCTAAAGGAAAAGCGTCCACCTCTTGATTTCTGTCTTTCAAAGATATCCTTATCCCTGCCGGCTCATTCGCCGATCCGGCAGGGATTTTCCATTGACAGACGATGAATTCTGTCTGAATACAGAAGAATCCTTTTCTCTGTTAATGTTCAGATGTGAAAGGGTAGTATGAAAAATGAGGCAATCGGTATCCTGAATACTGGAACCCGCGCCATGATTTTGAGCGCCTCTTCGTGAAGGAAGAGGCGCTCAAATGCATGCCCGGGGTTTCTCATTTTCGGTCAGATCACGCCCAGCGGGATGAGGATCACCAGCAGCAGGGCAACCAGGACCCATTCGATGATCAGAAAACGCTTCCGTTTTGCCGGTTCCATATCCGGCACATAGTTGCTTGCCAGGAAGAAGGGGATATAGGTCGTAATGAAGACAGGAAGCACGCCCCACCATTTGTAGACCCAGATAAACGAATGGTTCGAAGTGCCGGCGAGGAAGGACTCGACCAGCGCAAACAGCAGCGCCATGCTCAGCGCCCCGACCAGGCGGCAGTCGATCCCTTTCCTGCCGTTTTTGGCAAAGTAACGCGTCTTCCTGTCCTGCGGCAGCATTTTGAACGAGATGATCCCGGCCAGAGAGAACATCATCGACAGCTCCCAGCAGACACCGATCAGCAGGATGAAGGTCGTCGATTCGTTGCTGACCGACCAGAGCGGATATCCCGTCACGTGCCCGATGACCGCGTTGCCGATTTCATAGAGCCAGTGCACACCGTAAAGGGCAAGCCCCGCACAGACGGCCTCATAATTCTTTTTGTTGATCTCGGACCAGTATACATAGAAGACCACGGCAAGGATAAAGATGAAGGTCCAGTTGAAATTCTCGGTGCTGCGCACTTCTATCCTTTTTACCAGGTCCATGGCGGTCTGAGACCCGTCACCCCAGAATACCAGCATGTCTTTCCTCCTTTTCGATGTTCTGTTTTGCTTACACTGCCGCGGCGGAGGCGCGGTCGGTCAGGCAGACCTGCCTGCCGCAGAGCTCCAGCTCCACAGGCGCAGTCCCGGTTTCGTTGGTCACAGTCACGCGCTTTTTTGTCGCGTCCACCCGCAGCCGCTGACCCCGCCAGCAGAAGCAGTAGGAAAGCCGGTTCCATTTTTCGGGCAGCCTCGGGTTCACGCGAAGCCTGCCCCCGATCATCCGCAGGCCGCCGAAGCCGTAGGTCACGCACTGCCACAGGCCGCCGAGACTGGCCGCATGGATGCCCGCATCGGAGGAATGCGGATCGTCGTTCGAGAGATCGATGCGGCAAGCCTTTTCAAACATCTCATATGCCAGCCGGAGATCACCGATATCGCAGGCCAGGACGCAGTGGGTGGAGAGCGAGAGGCTGGAGTCGTGCAGGGTGCGCGGCTCGTAATAGTCCCAGCTGGCTTTCTTGACCGACTCGAGGAACTGTTCTTCCAGCAGACAGAACAGCATCATCACGTCCGCCTGCTTGGTCACCTGCATGCGGATGATCTGCTCCTGATTATAGTCCTCATAGATGCCGCCGACAAAGGCCTGGTTCCGGTACTTCGTCAGGTCGACATCGGGCAGGGTGAGATAGGTCGAGTCCTGCGGCAGCACACCGTTTTCATTCGGCCGGGTCAGGAAGACGCGCGGCAGCGCCTCCTTCCAGCGCGGCAGCAGTTCCGTCAGGCCAAGCTTCCGGTCCAGAGCGGCATAGAGTGCGGGTCTGTCCCGCTGCAGCTCTTCGGCATACTCGACAGCCTTCTGCATGTTCCAGCAGGCCATATAGTTGGTAAAGGCGTTGTCGTTGACATGCTCCTTGAATTCGTCCGGCCCGACCACGTCATTCATATGCAGCATGCCGTCCTCGCCCGGCTCCAGACGGCTCAGCCAGAACCGGGCACAGTCGAAGATCAGCTCGTAGCCGCAGCGGTCCATGTAATCCTGGTCCCCGGTGCAGACGTAGTACTGCCAGACCCCGAAGGCCACGTCGGCTGTGATATGGATCTCGATGAAGCCGCTCCAGACCTTGATGGGCTGGCCGGTCACGACATCGGTACCGAAAAACTCGGGGGTGACCTCGCCATCGTCCAGCCAGGCGCTCTCCCACGGGAACTGCGCGCCTTCATAGCCGTTGCGGGCGGCTTTCGCATGTGCCCCGGGAAGGGACAGGTAGCGGTATTCCTCCAGACTGCGGGCAACCTCCGGCATGCTGAAAATAAAGTAGGGCAGGAGGAAAATCTCCGTATCCCAGAAGGTGTGGCCCTTATAGCCCTCGCCGGCAAGCCCCTTGGCGCCGATATTCATCCGGTTGTCGTGCGCCGGGGTCATCAGCTGCATATGGTACTGGGCAAAGCGAAGTGCGAACAGATCGAAAGCCGGGCCGTCGATTGCGATCGGGACGCGGTCCCAGACCTTTTCCGCCCAGGCCAGAGCACTCTCGGCGGCAAGGGCGTCAAAGCCCGTCTGTTCATCCCGGCGGAGCTGCTCCAGGCCGAGGGTTTGCAGCTCGGAAAGCGAGAGGCCGAAAGCCTCGCGGTCACGCGTAGTGAAGACGGTCGCAAACTTTTCCATCACCAGGGTCTGCCCCGCGGTAAGCGTCTGGGTAAAGCCCGTCACCATCCGGCGGCGGACAATGCTGAGGCTGCGCGCAGGATCGACCGCTTCGCCGTCCAGGGTAAAGCGATGCACCGTGCTGATGACAAAGTGAATATTCGACTGGACCGTGCGCGGCGTAAACTGCAGCACGGTTTTGTCATCATAGCTGCGGGTCTGTCCCTCGCTGAAGTGCTGAGAGCCGTCGTTGGTCATCCGCCCGTCGATGCCCGAGCGGAGTTTGACGGCGGTATCCTGCTCGGGCCTGACGGTCACTTTCATGGCGATGCTGTGCAGACGCCGCAGCGACACCACCCGCTCAAAGCACAGCGCATACACCCTGCCGGCCGGAGAGCGCCATCTCACCTCTCTGGACAGAAGCCCGGTGCGGATATTCAGCGAGCGCCTGTAGTCGAGGATGCTTCCCTGCGTCAGATCGAAGCGTTCGCCGTCCAGCGTGAGCTCGATGTTTGTCACGTCGGCGGCGTTTGGGAGCTCGGTGACTTCCTCCTCGGAAAAACGGTTGAAGGTGCCTGCAACGAGAAGGTCGCGCGTCTCACCAAGGTAGCGCTCTTCCGTACAGGAACGCAGGCCCAGATAGCCGTTGCCGAGGCAGAAATTCGCCTCGACCTTGCCCAGTGCGGCGGGATCAAAATCTGTCTCGGAAACAATCCAGTCGCCGACCCGGCTGAAATCCAACATCTGTCATTCCCCCTGTCTGTTTTCTGTTGTCCCTGATACGAATTGTAACATAAGTCCATGCGGATGTACAAACCTCTTTTTGCTTTCCCGGCAGTTTGTGCAATGGCAGAAAGGAAACAGCGAAAGCTGACAACAATATGGCCCCTCAGCCAGATAACGGCTGAGGGGCTTTCCGATTTCTTATTTCGGGTTTTTTGTCATGTCGTAGCTGATGTCCATCAGCTCGCGGATCAGACCGTCTTCTGCGGTCCCGTCCAGGAGGATCGTCACCCAGTTGTCCTTGTTCATGTGATAGCCCGGCAGAATGCCCGGCTGCCTGCGGTATGCGTCCATCAAAAGCGGTCCGCATTTGACATCAACGATATCGACGGACCCGGGTTTTTCCAGTCCCAGCCGGCTGTACGGAAGCCTCATCGCCACGGCAAACCACTTTCGATTGGCTGTATGCCGGAAGATGAAGTTTTCATCGTCCCAGGGATACTCCGGGTCTGCAGAATATGTATCGCGGACATAGGCAATCAGTTCATTTGCGGTCATTTCAAACGATCTCCCGTTTCACATGCAGCATTCTCCCGGACACCCCGGTTTGCGTTTTATTCCTCTGCATAATCCGTATCCATGGCGACCTGCAGCGTGTAGCCGGGAAAGGCTTTCTGCACGTCGGCAACGACCTCATCGTACACCGCCCTGCGGTCTTTCGCGTCAAAGCTGACCACGATATCAAAGCGCATGGATTTCTGCTCCTTCACCAGGTAGAAGCCGTGAATCTGCTTGACATGCGGGTGCGAAAAGACAATCTCCTGTACCTTCCGGCGCGTCTCGATGACTTCTTCATCCCTGGTGTTCACCGAGTACACCCCGATGGCCGTCAGAATGACATGATGCTGCTTGTAGACCGCGGTCTGAATGCTGCGGATCAGCCGGTCCAGCTGGTCCGCGGAGCAGGTATCCGGCACCTCGATATGAATCGAGCCGTTCCAGGTGTCGGGACCGTAGTTGTTCAGCACCAGATCGTAGGCGCCCTGGACCTCCGGGAAGCTGATGACCGTCTGGCGGATGCTTCTGGCCAGCTCCGGGTCATTCCGCTCGCCGAGAATCTGGGAAATGGTATCGCGGAGCATCTCGATGCCCGACTTGATGATGACAACAGAAATCAGGGCACCGAGCCAGGCCTCCAGAGACACATGAAAGACCAGGAAGATGACGGCCGCCGCCAGCGTCGACGCCGAAATGACAGCGTCCAGCATGGCGTCCTTGCCGGAGTTGATGAGCGAATCGGAATTGACCCGCTCGCCCACCCGTTTGACATAGCGCCCCAGCAGGATTTTGACGACCACGGCGACAGCGACGATGATCAGAGAAACAGGCGTATAGTCCGGCGTCTCCGGATGAAGAATCTTTTTGACGGATTCCACAAAGGAGGTGATGCCGGCGTAAAGCACGATCACGGAAATGATCATGGCGCTGAGGTATTCTATGCGCCCGTAGCCGAAGGGATGCTTTTTATCCGGCTCCATGCCGGCCAGCTTGGTGCCGATGATGGTAATGAGAGAGCTGCCGGCATCCGAGATGTTGTTGACCGCGTCCAGCACGATGGCGATGGAATGGCTCATCAGGCCGACTGCCGCCTTGAAGACGGCGAGGAACACGTTGGCAACAATCCCGATGATGCTGGTCCGGATGATCGTTTTTTCGCGGGAGTCGGGTATCCCGGCCGCTGCGGCATTCACCGGCAGGCCATCGGTACGATCCGTCATGTTTACAGCGCGGCAGCAACCGCGTTTCTGACCTCCTTCATGTCGACAGTCGGCTCAAAGCGGGCGATCACATGACCCTCACGGTCAATCAGGAACTTCGTAAAGTTCCACTTGATATAGGCTTTGTCGCCGAAGGCCTTGTTGTTCATATCGGCAAACTTGCTCAGCGCCGCATTCTTCAGACCCTTGCCGAAGCCGGCAAAGGGCTTTTCGGTCGCAAGCCAGGCATAAAGCGGCTCGGCATTCTCGCCGTTGACGTCAATCTTGGCAAACTGCGGGAAGTCAGCACCGAACTTCAGCGTGCAGAACTGGTGAATCTCGTCGGCATCGCCGGGCGCCTGGTTGGCAAACTGGTTGCAGGGGAAGTCCAGAATCTCGAGGCCCTGGTCCTTCATGTCCTTATACATCGCCTCCAGCGGCTCGTAATGCGGGGTGAAGCCGCAGCCGGTCGCCGTATTGACGATCAGGAGAACCTTGCCCTTGTACTCCGACAGACTGACCTCGTTGCCCATTCTGTCCTTCACCGTAAAATCATAGACTGTTTTCATTTTTCTGCTCCTTTCGTGTGTTCGGGTTTTCATAGCCCTGGTTATCTAAAAGCTCATACAGCAAAGCATAAAGCTGTCCTGCCTTCTCCGTCGGCAGATCAATGCAGGCGGCGACCTTTTGGGGGATCTCCTTCGCCTTTTCCTGCAGCTGCCTGCCCGCCTCCGTGAGGCTGATCACAACAATGCGCTCATCCTCGTGACTTCTCTGCCTTTCAATATACCCGGCCTGCTCCATCTTCTTCAGAAGGGGGGAGAGCGTGCCGTTGTCCAGCATCAGCTTTTCACCGATCTCGCCGACGGGAATGCCGTCCTTCTCCCACAGCACCAGAAAGACGATATACTGCGTGTAGGTCAGCCCCAGCGGCTTCAGGCAGGGCGTATACAGACCTGTCACATTCCGCGCAGCGGCGTAGAGCGGAAAACACAGCTGATTGGAAAGCTTCATCGCCTCCCGATAATCCTGATCCATGTGTTTTTTCTCCGTTTCATTTGATGCAATTATATTTTACCAAATACATTTGCCGCTGTCAAGCCCCCTTTCGAAAAAAGTTCCGAAAAGGGGCTGTGCAGAAAGCCGTCTTCTTCTGCTGTCCGGTATGGGCGGGAGGCAAAAGGAAGCCTCCGTCCGGCAAACTACAGCATCTCGGCAGCGTCGTAAATCAGCCGCTCGCTCTTATCCCAGCCGAGGCAGGCGTCCGTGATGCTCTTTCCGTATACGCCTCCGCCCACCGGCTGGTTCCCGTCCTCCAGATAGCTTTCGATCATGAAGCCCTTGACCAGCTTTCTGATCCCGGGATTACTCCGGCCGGAGAGCAGCACCTCTTTCAGGATCCTGGGCTGTTCAAAGGGGTTCTTCCCGCTGTTTGCGTGGTTGCAGTCGATGACCGCCGCCGGGTTTCGGAGCTCCCAGCGGGCATACAGCTCTTCCAGATGGCGGAGCGTCTCATAGTGATAATTCGGATACGAAACGCCCTGCTGATTCACGTATCCGCGAAGGATCGCGTGGGCATAGGGGTTTCCGAGGGAATGCCCTTCCCAGCTGCGGTAGATGAAATCGTGCTGATGCTGCGCCGCCAGGATCCCGTTCATCATGACCGTCAGATCGCCGCTGGTCGGATTCTTCATGCCGACCGGACAGTCAACGGCGCTGGCGGTCAGGCGGTGCTGCTGGTCCTCCACGCTCCGGGCCCCGACCGCGACATAGCCCAGCAGGTCGTCCAGGTACGGATAGTTCTCCGGATACAGCATCTCATCCGCACCGGCAAAACCCGTTTCCTTCACTACACGCATATGCAGTTCCCGCGTGGTGATAATCCCCCGCAGAAGGTTCGGACGGGCATTCGGATCCGGCTGATGGACCAGGCCCTTATAGCCTTCGCCGGTGGTGCGGGGTTTGTTCGTATAGATTCTCGGAACGATCAGGATCCGGTCCTTTACCTTCTCCTGGACCGGAACCAGCCGGGAGACATAATCGAGGACGCTGTCCTCACTGTCGGCGGAGCAGGGACCGATGATCAGCACGATCCGGTCGCTCTGCCCGGAGAGAATCGCCTTCAGCTCCGCGGTCTGCTTTTTCACCGCAGCAGTAAGCTCCTCGGACAGAGGCAGCATGTCTTTGGTTTCTGTGGGGTCCGGCAGCTTCCGGCTGAACTCCATTCTCACGGTCTTTCACTCTCCTTCCGGGATGACTTCGCTTTGCCGTCAGCTTTTCTCGGCTTCCGACAGCACCTCCGCCGCCGTGTACCGCCCGACAACCTTCATCATCGGGCAGACGCCTCTCAGGGCATTGAGCATCCGCTGGCCGTTCTCGGAGCTGTCGGTCCCCTCGAGCTCGGCATAGAAATAATAGTTCCACGGGAGGTTGTGCATCGGGCGGGAGCGCAGCACCCGCATGTTGAAATTGTAGGCACTGATAAGATTGATCGCCTTGGCGAGGCCGCCGACCTCATCCTTTACGGTAAACAGGATCAGGAAGGCGCCCTTGTCGTGCCCGGCGGCGGCAGGATATTCCACCCGGGAGAAAACGGCAAAGCGCGTGGTGTTCAACCGGCTCTCGTTGATGTCATGATCCAGCAGCTGCAGCCCGTAGAGCTGTGCCGTCTCGGCACCGGCGATCGCCCCGACAGACGGATCGCCTCCCTCCGCCGTCTCTTTGGCCGCCATGGCCGTGTTGGACGCGCTCTTCGTGCAGTAGCCGTGCCTGCGGATGTAAGGCTGGCACTGAGCCAGGGCCTGGGGATGGCTGATCACGGTTCGGATGTCCTCGGCCTTTGCCCCCGGCAGACCCAGCAGATTCTGCGTGACCGGGAGATCATAGACGCCGTTGACGTGCAGGTTTCCGGAGAACATCAGGTCCAGAACCTGCCCCACCTCGCCGGCATAGCTGTTTTCGATCGGAAGCACGGCAAGGTCGCACTCACCCTTTTCCACGGCACTGTAGGCGTCCTCAAAGGAAGGATACGGGATCTTTGTCCCGTCCGGGAAAATGCGCATCGCCGCAATATGCCCGAAGGCGCCCTCCACGCCGCTGTACGCGACGCGCAGGCCCTCCATCAGATAATGCTGCCACCGCGTGCCGACCGTCAGCACGTCCTGCAGAAAGCTCAGGTAAAACGAGCGCTGCGCTTCCTCCTCCACGCCGGGCGTCAGCTCTGACAGGGTCCGCTGTTCCAGCTCTCTGTCCTCCGCGGGAAGGCCCCGCTCCTTCTTCCAGCAGGCCAGTGCGCGCAGGGCCTCCAGCCGCTGAAGAAACAGCGCTCTCATCTGCAGGTCTGTGGCTCGGACCCGTTCTTCGGCATCCTTCAGCGCAGCAATGCTGTCGGCGGCAATTTCCTGTTGTCTGTCCCTGTTCATCCTGTTCGGCTCCCCTTTCGCTCCGGAGGGTTTCAATCGGTACGGATCGGATCCGCATCCCTTTTGTTCCTTCCCTGCTTCCCTGCTTTTTCATGGAATTCTATTTTGATACCATACTAAAAAAAACCGCAGAATGCAAGAAAACTTTGGAATTTCTGCGGAAGCACCGCCTGCACTTGACTTGTTCCCGCCTTTCCTGCTATTATCGGAAACAGCAAAAAACGGAAAGGGGAAAAACCAATGGCAAAGGTACTTTTACTGAACGGGAGCCCCCGGGCGCACGGCTGCACGGCCACTGCGCTGGAGGAAATGATCAAAACCTTTGAGGAGGAAGGGATCGAAACCGAGCTCATCCAGATCGGGAACAAAAACATCCGCGGCTGCATCGCCTGCAACAAATGTGACGAGCTGGGAAAATGCGTATTTGACGATCTGGTGAACGAGGTGGCGCAGAAACTGGACGAGGCCGACGGCCTTGTGGTGGGCAGCCCCGTCTATTACAGCTCGCCCAACGGAACCGTCCTCTCCTTCATGGACCGGCTGTTCTACAGCACGGGCAACGCCAACAACCACGTGCCCAAGCACATGAAGGTCGGCGCCGCAGTCGTGTCCTGCCGCCGCGGCGGCAACACCGCAAGCTTTGACGTGCTGAACAAGTATTTCAGCATCAGCGGCATGCCCATTGCCACCAGCACCTACTGGAACCAGGTGCACGGATTCTCGGCGGAGGACGTGAAGAAGGACCTGGAGGGCCTGCAGACCATGCGCAATCTCGCCCGCAGCATGGCGTTCATGATCCGGGCCTTTGCGGACGCCAAAGAGAAATACGGCCTTCCGGCGCTGGAGCACGAGAGCTTTACCAGCTTCCCGGACGGGAAATAAGCGGGCGGCAGTGCCGCACAGTTTCGGGGCGGAAAGAAAACCTGCTTTCAGGGAGTGATGCACGTGGAAAAAACGGTCCCCAGATTCGATATGCAGCGGCCGCCGGTCCGCACCCGGTGGTATCTCCGGCCGCTGACCTGGCTTCTCAGCGCGCCCGCGGCCCTGAAACACCGGACCGTGATCCGGAAAAACGGGATGGAGAATATAAAGCCGCCCTATGTCCTGCTCTGCAACCACAACGCCTTCATGGACTTCAAGGTGGCGACCATGGCCATGTTCCCCCACCGGGCCAACTACATTGTTGCCATCGACGGCTTCATCGGGCGGGAATGGCTTCTGCGGGACGTCGGCTGCATCTGCAAGCGCAAGTTTACAAACGACATCACCCTGATCCGGCAGCTCCGCCAGGTGGTCAAAAACGGGGATATCGCCGTGATTTATCCCGAAGCGCGCTATTCCCTCTGCGGGACCACGGCTGTGCTGCCGGCCTCGCTGGGGAAGCTCTGCCGGATGCTGGGCGTGCCGGTCGTGACGCTCATCTGTCACGGGCATCACGTGAACTCGCCCTTCTGGAACCTGCACGAGCGGAATGTCGCGCCGACCGAGGCCGAGATGTCCCTGCTGTTCACGCCGCAGGATCTGAAGGAGCTGCCGGTTGACGAGCTCAACCGGCGCATTGTCGGGGCTTTTCAGTACGACGACTTCGCCTGGCAGAAGGAGCGCGGCATCCGGACGCCCTATTCCGGGCGGGCGGAGGGCCTGCACAAGGTGCTGTATCAGTGTCCCGCCTGCGGCAGGGAGTACCGGATGACGTCCGAGGGAACACAGCTCCGGTGTACCGCCTGCGGGAAAAGCTGGACCATGACGGAGCTGGGCGAGCTCCGCGCCGATGAGGGTGAGACGGAATTTTCGCACATTCCCGACTGGTACGAGTGGGAGAGGGAAAATGTCCGCCGCGAGGTGGAGACGGGCGGTTACTCTTCCGGCGTACTTCCCGTCCGGGTGGACTCGCTGCCCAATGCCAGACGCTTTCTCAGGCTGGGAGAGGGAACGATGGTCCACGACATGAACGGCTTTGCCGTCCGGGGGATCACGCCGGAGGGCGAGCCCTTCGAGATGATCAAGACGGTCCCGAGCCTCTATTCCTGCCACATCGAATACGAGTATCTGGGCAAATACGGCGACTGCGTGGATCTGAACACGCTGGAGGACACCTGGTACATCTATCCGCATGACTGCGACTTTTCGGTCACGAAAATGGCCCTTGCCACCGAGGAGCTGTATTTTGCGCATCGGCGGAGCATCGGCCGGCCCTGTGAGCCCGGCCTTGCCTGAGGGGCGTCGGCAAGCCTGACCGTATGGAAAACCCCGTTCCCTGACAGCCAGGGAACGGGGTCGCTGTTTTTGCAGGGCTTATTCAGCGGCCAGTCTCTTGTACTTGGCGTAGCGGCGGGCGGTGAAGTCCTCCGCCTCGGCAAAGAGCTGTTCGGCGCGCTCGGGGAAGGTCCGGGTCAGGGACGAGAAGCGGACCTCGCCCATCATGTACTCGCGCAGCTTGCCGTTCGGCTCGCCCGAGTCGAGCTGGAAGGGGTTCTTTCCCTCCTCTTCGCGCTCCGGATTGTAGCGCCACAGCGGCCAGAAACCGCACTCGGTCGCCGCCTTGCCCTCGTCCATCGCTTTGGACATGCCCTTGGAGAGGCCGTGGTTGATGCAGGGCGCATAGGCGATGACGATGGAGGGACCGTGCCAGGCGGCCGCTTCCTTCAGGCACTTGATGGTGTGCTCGGGATTGGCCCCGAGGTTGACCTGAGCGACATAGATATAGCCGTAGGACGAGAGAATCAGACCCAGGTCCTTCTTCGGGGTCGACTTGCCGGCTGCCGCGAACTGGACCGAGGCACCGATCGGGGTCGCCTTGGAGGACTGTCCGCCGGTGTTGGCATAGAGCTCGTTGTCGAGGACCAGGACGTTGACGTCCATGCCGGTCGCCATGACATGGTCAAGGCCGCCGTAGCCGATATCGTAGGCCCAGCCGTCGCCGCCGACCATCCAGATGGCCTTTTTGGTCAGGCTGTCCTGGCGTTTGCGCAGGAAGTCGATGTCGGCGCTGTCCTCCTTCGCAGAAGCGAGGGCCTCGCGCACCGCATCGGAGAGCGCCTCGGTCTTTTCGCCGTCATCGCCCTCGTCCAGCCAGGCCTGCAGCGCGGCCTTCAGCGTCTCGTCGGCGGAAGCCTCGATCACGTTTCGGGCATGCATCTTGCTCTGTTCGCGCATCTGCTCAGCCGAAAGGCTGATACCGAGGGCAAACTCGGCGTTGTTTTCAAACAGCGAGTTTGAGAAGGCGGGGCCGAAGCCGCGGGAGGTCACCGTCTGCGGGAAGGTCGGGGCGAAGAAGCCGTAGGCCTGTGAGCAGCCGGTGGCGTTGGCGGTGTACATGCGGTCGCCGAAGAGCTGGGTCAGCAGCTTGATATAGGGCGTCTCGCCGCAGCCCGGGCAGGCGCCCGAGAACTCATAGAGCGGCTGTTCGTACTGGCTGCCCTTGGCAGAAAACTTCGTCATGGGGTTCTTCTTCTCGGAGAGGGTCAGGCAGTAATCCCAGTTTTTCTGCTCCTCCCGGACATCGTCCAGCGGCACCATGGTCAAGGCCTTTTCCTTCGCCGGGCAGACGTTCACGCAGCTGCCGCAGCCCTGGCAGTCGAGCACGCCGACCTGAATGCGGTAGCGCAGGCCTTCAAAGCCCTTTCCGACCGCCGCTTTGGTCTCGCAGCTCTCCGGTGCGGCTTTGGCCTCGTCCCCGGTGAACAGGAAGGGGCGGATGGCCGCATGCGGGCAGACCAGCGAGCAGCGGTTGCAGCCGATGCACTTCGCGGGGTCCCAGACCGGGACGTTGTCGGCCACGCCGCGCTTTTCGTATTTCGCCATGGCGATGGGCATGACGCCGTCGGCATATTCGGTGAAGGTGCTGACCGGGATGTTGTCGCCGTCGGCCCGGTTCATCGGCATCAGGACCTTCCGGACATAACTGGGCAGGCTTTCATCCACGACCGGCGCTTCGTCCTGAAGCTTGGCCCATTCGGCCGGAATGTCGATCTTCACGGCGTCGGTCAGACCGCGCTCGATGGCAGCGAGGTTCATGTTGACGATCTTTTCGCCCTTCTTCGAGAAGGTCTTGACGGCGGCTGCCTTCATATACTTCTCCGCCTCGTCGATGGGGAGCACGCCCGAGAGCTTGAAGAAGGCTGCCTGCAGAACGGTGCTGGTGCGGTTGCCGAGGCCGATCTCAGCCGCGATATCGGTGGCGTCGATGGTATAGAACTGCACCCCGCGCTCCGCCAGCAGGCGCTTGGCGCGATTCGGCAGATTGCGGGCCAGGGCCTCGCCCTTCCAGCGGGTGTTCAGCAGGAAGATGCCGCCGGGCTTGACCTCGCTGACGATGTCATAGCTCTGCATGTAGCTCTGCTTATGGCAGGCGACAAAGTCGGCCATCGTGACATAGTAGGTCGAGCGGATCGGCTCGTGCCCGAAGCGCAGGTGGCTGCGCGTCAGGCCGCCGGATTTCTTCGCATCATACTGGAAATAGGCCTGGACGTACTGGTCGGTATTGTCGCCGATGATCTTGCAGGAGTTCTTGTTGGCGCCGACGGTGCCGTCCGAGCCAAGGCCCCAGAACTTGCAGGAAATGATCGACTTGCCGGCGGTGACGATGTTCTCGCCGACCGGGAGGGACAGGTGGGTCACGTCATCGTTGATGCCGACGGTGAAGTGGTTTTTCTTCTCGCCCTTCATGTTGTCAAAGACGGCCTTGATCTGCGCCGGGGTCGTGTCCTTCGAAGAGAGGCCGTAGCGGCCGCCGAGAACCTGAATCCCGCGCCCGCCCTCGAGAACGGCTGTGCAGACATCTTCGTACAGCGGCTCGCCGAGCGCGCCGGGCTCCTTGGTGCGGTCCAGTGCGGTCAGAATCCGGCAGCTTGCCGGGATCGCCGCCAGCAGGTGCTGCATGGAGAAGGGACGGTACAGATGGACCTGAATGAGGCCGACCTTTTCGCCGCGCCCGGTCAGGTAGTCCACCACCTCGCGGGCAGCCTCGCAGACCGAGCCCATGGCCACGACGACGCGTTCGGCATCGGGGGCCCCGAAGTAGTTGAACAGTCTGTAGTCGCGGCCGGTCAGGGCGGACATTTTCTCCATATACGCTTCCACAACGGCGGGGAAAGCAAAGTAGGCCGGGTTCACGGCCTCGCGGTGCTGGAAGAAGATATCGTCGTTCTCGCCGCTGTTGCGGATGGTCGGGTGCTCGGGGTTCAGGGCGCGGTCACGGAACTTCTGCAGCTCGTCCCAGTCCACCATGGCCCTCAGGTCTTCAAAGTCGAGCACCTCGATCTTCTGGATCTCATGGCTGGTGCGGAAGCCGTCAAAGAAATGCTGCACCGGCATGTGGCCTTTGATCGCGCTCAGATGCGCCACGGCACCCATGTCCATGGCCTCCTGCACGCTGGAAGAGGCAAGCTGGGCCCAGCCGATCTGGCGGCAGGCCATCACGTCCGAATGGTCACCGAAAATGGACACCGACTCCGTCGCCACGCTGCGGGCAGCGACATGCATGACCGCAGGAAGCTGCAGACCGGCGATGCGGTACATCGGCGGGATCATCAGCATCAGGCCCTGCGCAGAGGTATAGGTCGTCGCAAGCGAGCCCGCCTCCAGTGCGCCCTGAATGCCGGCGCAGGCGCCGGATTCGGCCTGCATCTCCATCAGACGGACCTGAGAACCGAAAAGGTTCTTCATGCCGTGGGCGGACCATTCATCCACGTGATTCGCCATCGGGCTGGACGGGGTAATGGGATAGATCGTCGCGACCTCGGTAAAGGCATAGCTTGCGTAGGCGGCAGCCTCGTTGCCGTCCATGGACTTGAATACTTTCTTGCCGGACAAAATTGTCATCCTCCTTGTTGTTGTATTACGGGATTCTCCGTAAACGCTGGCAGTTCTTATTGTACTCCTCCGGGCGGGGAACTGCAACGGGAATCTTTCAGAAAGGCGTTCTCCAGATGCTTTTGATATGGCGGGACTGTCTTTTTGCCTATCGCTCCCGATGCTTTACATTTGTTCCCGGCTGTGCTACGATTCTTTCCATCAGTCAAAGCGGAGGTTTCCAGTATGTCACAGGACTGTGTACTCACGCCCGTAGCCTTTATTCACACCGAATTCCGCGCCAAGTTCGGCATCCCGCGCCAGGCGGGTCTCGCGGAAGAACTGCGCGGGAAAATCGTCTTTGAGCCCGCCTATCGGGTGGATGAGGCCCTGCGCGGTCTCGAGGGCTTTTCCCATATCTGGCTGATCTGGGGTTTCTCCGAAAACCGGGACCGCGGCTGGACGCCGACCGTCCGCCCGCCGCGCCTCGGCGGGAACACGCGGCTCGGGGTTTTCGCCACGCGCTCACCCTTCCGCCCGAACGGACTGGGCCTCTCCTGCGTACGCCTGGTCGGCATGCAGAAGGAAGACGGACGCGGGACATGCCTGCTGGTCGCCGGCGCCGACCTGATGGACGGCACGCCCATCTATGACATCAAACCCTATCTGCCCTATGCCGACTGCCGGACGGAGGCCGTCGGCGGTTTTGCGCCGGAGATGCCCGACCGGCTGGAGGTGCTGATCCCGCCGGAGCTGGAAGCCGCAATCCCCGAGGACCGGCGTCCGGCGCTGACCGCGGTCCTGGCACAGGACCCGAGGCCGCCGTATCAGGAGGATTCGGAGAGGGTCTACGGCATGTCCTTTGCCGGCCTGGAAATCCGCTTTCGGGTGGAAGGGCGGCGTCTCACGGTCTTGGCCGTCGATTGAGGGGAAATCTGGCATGTAAATATAGCACAGAACTGGCCATTTTCATATGGTCAGTTCCGTGCTATGATCCTGTCATCAAGCACAAAGGACGTGATACCATGGAGCACAAACGGATCTTACAGCTGACCCAGTGCGCGCTGATTGCGGCGCTGGCCTATGTCGGCTTTCAGTTTCTCCGCATCGACATCCCCGTCGGGACGGAACGCACCGCCATCCACCTGGGGAACACCTTCGTGGTGCTCGGTGCGCTGCTGCTCGGCGGCTGGGGCGGCTTTGCCGGCGCGCTCGGCCTGACGATGGCCGATCTGACCAGCGGATATCTCACCAGTGCGCCGAAGACCTTCCTGCTGAAGCTGGTCATCGGGCTCATAGCCACCCTGGTCTCGCGGAAGTTCTTTCATATTGAGAAGGAGCCCGGCGTGAAGGCGCAGGCCAAGATCGCCCTGCTGTCCTCGGCGGCCGCGCTCGGTGTGAATGTTTTCCTGGATCCGCTGTTCGGCTATTTCTACAAGGCCTATATTTTCGGCATCCCGCAGGACCTCTCGGCCGCGCTGGCCAAGATCGGCTCGGCCACCACGCTGGTCAACGCCGTTGCCTCGACGCTGCTGGTATTCATCCTCTGGCCCTCGCTGTACACCGCCCTTGCGAAGACCGACAAGCTCCCCTGGACACCCGCCCGGACATCCGACGCCGGCAAAACCGGCTGATCTCTGCTGAAAACACGCCTCTGCCGGAATACAGGCTGACAAACAGGACCCCTGTCACTTGACAGGGGTCCTGTTTGTCGAATCAGTTCTGTATTTCGATTTCAAAGCCGGGATTCGCTGCCATGACAGGCTCCAGCGCTGCCTGCATGTTCTCGGAGACGCGCAGATGCTGCAGATGGTCAAGGGAGAGGACCGGGCTCAGATCGGTTACGGCTTCGTTCCAGGGAATGTTCAGCTGCTCGAGCTCGGGATGCGCGGCGACAAAGGCGGCAAAACTCTCGTTGTCATGGAAAACATCGGCGCCCCAGAATCCGTAGACCTCCGCGTTTTCCAGCGCCGGCGCCCAGAGGGCGGAATCCCGGTTATTCAGATCGAGACTCTCCAGCCGCTGAATGCTCGAGAGCGGGCTGAAGTCCTCGGCGGGAATGTCGGACAGCCAGATGTGAAAGCCCCTGTCTTTATAGGCGTCGGTAAAGTCGCATTCCTGCAGAGGGCTCAGGTCAGCGACCTGGGAGCCTGCAATATTCAGGAACTTCAGCCTTGGCAGATTCTGTACGCCCTGAATGCTCTCGATGGGGCAGCGGTTAAAGTGCAGCCCCCACAGATCCTGCAGGGCAAAGGCCGCCGAGCCGTCCGTCAGATTCGGGCAGAACTCCAGCTGCAGGCTCTCCAGCGAGCCGAGGTTCTGGATGCCGTCCAGACTCTCGAGCGGCTCACAGATCAGCTCGAGCTCACGCAGGCCGGTCAGGTCGGCAAGGATGCCGAGATCCGTGATGCTGCCCGGCTCGATCTTTGTGCGCTCATCCGTGTCCGGGTCGTACCAGTACGGGACAGGTTTGCCGTTGTCCCATTCGTCCTCGAGCCAGCCGGCCTGATCGCCGACCACGGTGTCGCCCGCGAGCCGGAGGCGTTCCACGCGCTTCAGCAGGGACTTCGGCAGGGTCTCGAGTTCGTCCAGGCTCAGCAGGGTGAAGCTCTCGTCCATCGGCTGCCAGCTGCCGTCGGGAAAGGCGATCTCATAGCTGTTGACGGCCCCGGCGTCCTTGAGCTCCTGTGCCTGCTCGCCCAGGTGCGGCGGCACAGTCAGCATGTTGATGCGGACATTCCGGAGCGGGCTGAGATCGCGGAGTTCTTCCAGCTCCACCAGCTCGATGCGGTTGAAGGACTTGCCGTCGGTGTCGATGGACGGAATAAAGGCGATGCTGTCCAGCTCTTCGATACTTTCCAGATGCAGGCTCTTGAGATGGAGCTTGGTGAAATCCGGCAGGGTAAAGCAGCCATAGAGGCTGAGTTCGTTCAGCACGGGGAGGCCTTCCAGCGCACTCCAGTCCGTCAGGCGCGGGCAGCCGTAGATTTCGAGCGTGCCGCCGTGTTTTCCGAGCTGCGTCTGATTCTGCAGGCCCTCGAGGGAGCTCAGAAGCGGGCAGTTGTAAAGACGCAGTCTGGAAATTGGCCGGTCTTTGAGGCCGCTCAGATCCCGGATGTCGCAGTATCGGAGCTCAAGATCGTTTGCAATCAGCGGCAGCGCGGAAAGGTCAAGATTCGAACCGTGATCCAATGTCAGACTGTTGATCATCGGACCCTGCAGAATCTCGAGGATCTGCGCCAGATTGCCGTTGGGGTTGTTCCGGGTACGGGGATTGATCATCAGGCGACCGTAGTGAGAAATGGCGGAGAGCCCGGAATAGTCCTGAACATCACCGGAAACGCTGAGATTCAGCGTCCCGTTGCCCGTCAGGCCTTCCAGGAAGTTCAGGTCCTGCAGATTCGCCTCGGACAGTTCAATATCTCTCAGTCTTTTCAGATTCTGCAGGAAGGACGCATCCCGAAGCTGTCTTACTTCCCGCAGATGAATCTCCTCCAGCATACTGCAGTGTGAGACGGGGCTGAAATCCTCCAGCTGCGGGCTGTTTTCGATACGCAGAGCGGTCAGGCGCTCGGCGTTTTCGAGAACGCGGATATCCCGCAGGCCTTCGCACTGAAAAAGATCCAGGCGGGTGAGAACCTTTGCCGAACCGACCAGGGACAGATCGGTGACCGGGACATTTCTCAAAAAGACCTCATTCACGGTGGTCTGCGCCGCAAATGACGAAAAATCGCTGCCGGGGGCCAGCTCGATGTTTTCGAGATGCAGGCGGTTCAGCTTCGGCGTGAAGGCCGAGAAGTCAGCCTGTACACCCGTTGAGAGCAGATCCACGCCAAGCCGCCGCAGCTTTTCACAGCCTGTCAGGGCGGAATAGTCCGACACCGGGCATTTCCAGATTCCCAGCTCGTTGACGGAGGAGCCTTTGAGGCCGCTGATATCCCGCAGACTGCAGTCAGAAAGGTCGACGCGCTCCAGATGGCTGAGCGCTCCGAGATCCGGCAGGGCGTCCGCATCCACCAGGATCAGCGTCAGGCTGCGCAGGTTCGGCAGGGCCCGCAGAAAATCCAGATCCCAGGCCGTGCTCTCAAATTCATGTCCGTCCTCGATGCTGTAATAGTGCTGCCTCTCGCCGTCCCAGGAGTCGTAAGCGATTTCGCTTCTGTTAAGGGAACCGTCAACGCCCCGCAGCAGCTGTTCTTCGGTCCGCCATTTGAGGGTGTCGCCGACAATGCTGATCTCCCAGATCTTTTCCAGGTCCTCGGCCGTCATACCGGCAGGAATCGGAACCGTAATCTCCTGTGTCGGCTCCGGTGTCGGTTCGGGTGTCGGCTCCGGGTCGACCGGCGACGTACTGTTCCGCCAGATCAGAAGGCCCGCCAGCACGGCCAGCACGGCCGCCCCGGCAATCAGGAGCTTCGGCAGGGCGCTCTTCTTTTCGGGAATGGCCGACAGCACGCGCTCGGCAATGAGCGAAGCGTCACGGCCGTCCGCCATGATGATGTTGCGGGTATAGAGCGCATTCATCAGCGCTTCGGGAATCTCCGCCTCATCCAGCTTCAGCGGCAGGACGTTTTCTGCGCCTGTGCTGAGCGTCTCGAGCAGGGTTTTCTGTTTTTCGCCATCGGCATAGAAATGCCCGGACAGAGCCGCCAGAAGGATTTCCCCCTTCTTCAGACTCCCTTCGGCGTCCGAGACCCTCAGCCCTTTTTCCTTCAGGGCGTCCAGAATCGGCCGCAGGGCGTCTCTGTCGGCTTCTGCGCTGAGTACGCGCAGCAGAACATGCTGTTTCATCGTCTTCCTCCTTTATGACAGGCTGATCTCGGGGGTATTGTCCCGCTGGTAGGAGCACCAGTTTCCGTTTTCAATCAGTTCTTCCCGTGCCAGCGTCGTCAGCAGCGCGTCGGTCTGCCCCTCTTCTAAGAGCTTTTCGGACATCCGGGCGAAAAAACGCTCCATCTTGCCGTGGTCCGACAGGACCCGCGGCAGGGACAGCCGGCCGTAGTAGTTGGCAACAAACAGCGTCATCGCTGAGATGCTGCCCAGCGCGATCTTCAGCAGCGTCCGCCAGCCTTCGGCGTTTTCCGCCGGCAGCAGCGGCGTTGTCAGCACGCCGCCGCAGAAGAGCTCAAACAGCAGAGCCAGGAGATAGAGCAGAACACTGAGTCGCAGCGCCGCCCCGACGACCCGGCTGCTGAATCGGTCTTCCCTCCGCGTTTTTTCTTCTCCCGCCCGGTGATAGGCGCGCTGCTGCTCGACCCAGCATGTGCGGATCTCGTGTTCCCGCTCCGGCGGACAGCCGGCGCGGAGGGCACAGAGTGCGTCCAGAACCCAGGCGGTCTCTGTCTGCTGGGTCCAGGAGAGCAGGTTTTCCACCCGGATCCCGCTTCCGGCATGGCGGAGGTAGATGCCGACCCGCAGGCACTCGGCCAGGACGCGATATTCGATATAGCGCCGCAGGCAGTCGGAGCGGCCGGCAAGGCGCTGAAGCAGCCATGACAGCAGCAGAAGCAGGCCGATCACCAGAATCAGGCCGATGGCCTCCGCCTCGTCATACAGCAGAAAGGCCATCGCGATCAGGGCGCTGGCGACGGCAAGAGCGGCGAGCGTCAGCCGGTACTGCCGGGCATTTTTCCCTGTGAGCGTGCTTGCCGCCCCGTAGACCCCCAGCATCCGGCCGAGGATCGGATCCCCCGGGTCCGGGTCGGGAAGCAGCTCCTGCTCAGCCTGCGGCGTCTTCTCGGCAAGGCGGTTGAATTCCTCGGTGTATTTCAGGATCTCCTGCACCGCCTGCCGGTCTCCCAGCACGCGGACTTCTCCGGCGGCTGCGGATTCGTCTTCCCCGCGGGGAGTGATGACATGCCAGACAAGGGTATTGCCGGCATGGCGGACGGGCAGGCCGTTTTCGGGGCCGCAGACCCCCTCCAGGGCAAAGCCGACGGCCTCGGCCGTACCGCAGCCGTATTCGCCGGGTCTGCCGTCCCAGAGGGCGAGCAGGATGTGGCAGTGCGAGGAAACATAGATCCCCGCCTGGCGGTAGGCGTGGTTGCGGAAATCCCTCTGCGCAGGCATCTCTTCGCTCCGCGGCGTCACAAAGACCTGCTCCGCCCGGGCACAGTGCTTTTCCAGACACCGCACGCCCTCCGGGCTGAAGTCCTTCTCATATTCCTCCAGCGGGAGAGGCAGTGCCGCGAGCAGCGGAATGCCGAGCTCCTCTGATGCATCGGCGCACAGCAGGTCGGCCCCTTCCGCCAGACTGCAGAGCATCACCAGCGGTGAATGCGGATACTCGTTCTGCAGTGCGGACAGCTTTTCGCGCACCGACACCCGCAGCGCCGGAAGATCGCCCGCCCGCAGGCGCCGATGACCGGACACGCCGATGACGATGGGTATTTTCTTTTCGGCATTCTGCAGCATGACAGCTTCCCTTTTCTCTATCTGATCAGGATGACCGCAAAGCGGGCGTCCGGGCTCCAGCGCAGCGGCAGCATGTCGCGGCTGACCGTCACGGTTTTCAGCGCCGGGAGCGTCTCCAGCGGCGTAAGATCCCGGATGCCGGTGTGCTCCAGATGGATCGCCGTCAGCGACGGCAGGTCCGAGAGGCCGTCGAGCTTCACCCCGGGGCTTCCGGCAAGGCTCAGGTCCTTCAGCAGCGTCAGGCCGTTCAGATCCGTAAGATCCGACACCGGCTGACAGATCAGGGCTAGCTCCTCGAGCCGCAGCATGTCCCGCATGAGCGACAGGTCCTTCACCCGGCCCTGTATAACCGGGGCGGAATTGACCAGACAGGTCCCGTCCTCGCGGAAGCTGACCCCGGTCAGGTTTTTGCGGACCATGTTCCCGCAGAAGAAGAGCGAGGGGAGCTCGGCCAGGTTCCAGGCCTGAATCTCTCCCTCCGGCATCTGCAGCGCGGAACGTACCGCCCGCTCCTGCTGGCTGTCGGGAAAGCTGACCGCAAAGAAACGTTCGTTTCCGCCGAGATCGACAACCGGCGGCGGTGTCGGCGGCGGTGTCGCTGCGGCGGCAGTCGGGGTCGGAGTCGGTCCCGGCCGTTCCGGTGCCGGAAACGGCGACCATCTCCCCGTCGCGAGCGCGGCAAAGGCGCCCGCCGCGCTCAGGAAGAACAGCAGGGAAGCCGCAAGACCCAGTGCCCGCCAGGGAATACGCTCGGTCCAGCGATGGTGAAAACGCCGCTTCAGAAAACCCGATTGCAGAATCAGAGCCGCATTTCCCTCCGGGGTCTCCGCCGCCGTCAGATGCTTTTCCTTCGGCGGCAGCACATCCCATTGCTCACCCGCTTCGGCATCCTCCAGGCGCAGCACCAGAACGGGTTTGCGCAGGCGGGCGGCCGTTCGGATCTCGCTGAGGCAGTTGGGCGATTCCAGCGCTGTGCCGGACAGGAAGAACAGCACCGCCCCGCAGGCCTCCATATGCCGGGCGATGTTTGACGGCCAGTCGCTGCCGGCGGGGATGCCCTCGTCATACCACAGGCGCCAGCCCTGCTCGTGGAGGATGCGGATGCTGTCGACGACTAGGTCCGACTGGCGATGGGAATAACTGATAAACAAGAAGGGTTTGTTCCCCTCATAAGGCTTGAAAAAACGGCTCATGTAGCATCGCCTCCCGTCAGAACCAGAACCACGGTCTCATCGGGCAGGCTCTCCGCCTTCAGGACGGCTTCCTGCGGAAGCACGATGCGCGCAAGCTTCGGAAGCTTTTCCAGGTCCTCCCAGCCTGACGGCAGGCTGTCCAGACGAAGCTCCTCAATCGCCGCCGTGTTCTCTTCGGTCAGCACCCCGCCGCCAACCGCCGCCCGGACGGCGCTGCGGATGGTCTCGTCGGCAAAGATGATCTCATCCTGCGGCATTTCCGGCTGAAACCAGTGAAAAACCCGCAGGCCCAGAAAGCCTCCCAGAACCAGCAGCAGCGCGGACGCACAAAGCACTGCCGTCAGCCGTCCCGTCAGGCCGCTTCTGCGGATCAGAACCGGCTCGCCGAACATCTCCTGGGTAAAGCCGTCGCTGCGGATCAGGGCTTCCTCCAGGTCTTCCGTTGTCGGATACTGCCAGGCAGCCAGGTGCGGGACGCTTTCGTGCAGGCCCATGGTCAGGGCCCGGTCGGCAGCATCCCGGTCGATGCAGAGGATTTTTCTCCCGTTTTTCTGATTGACCAGAATGGAGGCCTTTCCGTCCTGGTCCTGGGTCATGGCGTCCGTCAGGTACACCACGGTCATCTCGGCGCCGAGAGCGCGCTGCTGCCGCCGCAGCAGTTCGTCCGCGCTGCCGGCGGGGCCGGTGCTGTACCAGACGCGCAGGCCGCGTTTCAGCAGCAGGCGTACCAGCCCGCCGATCCGGCCGGCGTCTGCATCGGCGAAGGCGAGGTACAGATAGGGCTCCGTTCCCTCATAGGGAGGCGCCTGTTTCCTCCAGTCTTTCATTTCCCGGCACCGTCCAGACGGTAGATTCGCAGGCCGTCAAACTTCCTGAGCAGGACCAGCAGATTGTTGTAGGGTTTCCAGTCCTTATCCTGCTCCTCCTCCGGCAGCGACAGCCAGTGGGCACGGATCTTCTCGTCCGTGAACTCTCCTTCCATCATCATCCTGTTCACGCGCAGCTGTTCGCGCAGGTCGCCGCGCGCGCTTATCTCATCCCCGCTGCCCTCCGGCAGCGCCAGCGTCTCGTACTCCCGCCCGAAGCGCCAGCCCATGGCGCGGTGTTCCCGCAGCCAGCGTGCGTGCTCCATCGGCGCAAAGACGGCCGCCTGCTCCGGTGTGAAGGCGGTCACCATGTCATAGTCCACCGGCCGGTCGGTATAGAAGCAGCCGACAGCGTCCAGATACCGTCCGAAGTGCCGGGCACGGCTGATGGTGGAGAGTTCATATTCCAGTGAGAGCGAGCGGAACAGGCGCTCCATCTCCCCGACGGGGGTCCCCTCCGGCAGCCGGCGCCCGTGCAGGGCCACGGCCAGGTCATACAGATGCAGGAAGTTCGAGTCCGAGAGATAGGTGTGCTTGACCCAGTGTTCGGCCTCCCGAAGACCGGTCACCACATGCAGCGGGCAGATGCCGGTGTCGACGATCTTTTCAATATCGGCGGTAAACCGGTTCCCGGTCTTGTTTTCCCCGTCCCGGTTTTCTTCCTGGATGACCATATCGCTGTAGGCCTTGAGGCGGGGCTCCGGATCCGGCCGGCCGGCGGTTTCCCAGGCCTGCCGGGCAGCGAAATAGGCGTCGATCTTGTTCTGCTCTTCGCGGTCATAGAAGTAGACGGCGGAGACTGCCCCGTCGGAAAAATCGAAAGCGGCAGCCATGGGGTGCAGTTCAGAGCGCGAGTTGCGGCCGTAGGCCACGCGGTCCCAGCACTGCAGCTCGTCACAGAGCATCAGCAGCCATGCCAGGGGATGCAGAGAGACTGCCAGGGGAGCTTTCCGCAGTTTGCTGTCCTTGTAAAAGGCGATGGAAAACTTGAAAATGCTGTTGTGCAGCAGGATCGCCGTGAGCACGTCGATGTGCGCCGCTGTCAGGTTTTCGGGGCGGAGAGCCTTTTCCAGCTGGCGGTAGAGCCGCAGCGCGGAAAACACCGCATGATCCATATAGTAGCCGAAGCGCTCCGGCTCGGAGGGCTTGTCCCGGACGATGTCCTGCAGATATTCCGGCGGGAAGGAATAGGCCTCGCCCAGCTTTTCGGCGATGTCCCAGGCCAGCAGGTCCCCGATGCTTTCAAAGCGCTTTCCGGTCATCGCCTGGAAATGCCCGGCCGCCTCTTCGTCCAGCGCCGTCAGACTCTCGAGACCGCGATAGGCAAGCCAGGGACAGCCTTCGCCCCGCTCCTGATTGTCCACCTCATAATACGAGAGCACCTGTTCAAAGGACAGCTCAAAGGGATAGCCGATATCGTGAAACAGCGCCGTCAGACCCCAGAACTCGAGGAAAAAGCAGGCGCGCTCGGCCTCCGTCTTCTCGCCGAGCTGATAAAAGCGGCAGAACGCCTCCCGGTATCGGGCATTGGTTTCGTAGATCGCCAGGCCCAGCGCAAACACATACACCGAGTGCGAATAGTGGTCACGGTGCTTCAGCAGCAGGGAGCTGCCGTTTTCCTCATACTCGCTCAGCAGCTCGATCATGCGTTTCGACTCGCCGTAGTACCCGAGAAAGATCTCGAGAAAGCAGTAGTACACCGGGTAGGCGTTCTCCGCGGATCCGGTCGCGAGGAAGGTCTCCAGTGTTTTTTCGAGACAGCGCCGGTTCAGGTCCATCTCCATATTGTAGGGAATCTGGTTCGGCCGGAGACTGGTGCCGCGGTATTGCCCGGTCTCTTCTTCCGCGGTTTCGATCTCGCTGCTGAAGCACAGGCCTTCGCAGCGCTCGCGCAGGAAGCGCAGGGCGGCCGACTTCAGGTCCATTCCCGTTTCGCTGCCCTCACAGACCGGAGGCTGCATGGGTCCGATATCCTTTCCGAAACGTTTCCGGTTCTTTTCCCTCATCTTTTCGAGTGCGGTATAGGCCATGATGTTCCTCTTTCCGGCTGCCTGCCGCGGGTCTCCGGCGCGGCAGAAAAGCTGATGTTTTCTTTCTCTCCGATTATACCTGCAAACTGCAGAAAACACAAGCTGACAAGCGCCGTGCAGCCTGTGTTTCTGCGTTTTCAGGAGGCCAGGATCCGGAAGATTTCCTTCCCGACACCGGCGTCGTTGTTGCTCTCCACGATCCGGTCGGCAGCCGCCCGGACCGCCGCGCCGGCGTTGGCCATGGCGCAGCCGATGCCGGCCGCCTCCAGCATCTCGATATCGTTCAGGCCGTCTCCGAAAGCCGCGCTTTCCTCCGGCCGGAGGGCGAGCAGTTCGCAGAGCCGGCGAAGGGCCTTCCCCTTGCCGGCGGATACGCTGTTGATCTCAATATTGTTTTTCAGCGAGCTGGAGACTTTCAGGGCAGGGAAGCGCTCCGGCAGGGCCTTCAGCTGTCTTTCCCGCTCGTCCATATTCTCCGGCCGGAAATACATCTGCAGCTTCTCCAGCGGCCGGTTTTCGCGGAGGATGTCCTCCTTCAGCTCCGGCACGGGTCTGCGCAGACTCTTCACCAGCTTCAGAATTTCCGGCTCCGGGCCGAAGTAGTCCGGCGCCTGCTCATACATCCAGGCGGTCATATAGCCCATCCCGTCCCGGTAACAGTCATACAGCACCGGCAGGGTATCCATGTAGCGGCAGACCTCCGCGGCCAGTGCCGGCTCGATGCCGGCACGGTGGAGGCATCTCTCCTCCTGCAGATCATAGATCTCGGCGCCGTTGGCAAAGATGAAGTACCGGAACAGGCCCGGGTTTACAAAGCCATCCGGAAGCCCCTTCAGAATCCGTCCGGTCGCGGGCACCAGAACTATGCCCGCGGCCGCAGCCGCCTGCAGCGCATCCAGGTTTTCGGGCGGCAGATTCTTCCTGTCATCCAGCAGGGTCCCGTCCAGGTCAAAGGCGATCAGTCGAATGTTCATCCGTCTCTCCGCAGCGCAAGTGTATACAAATATATTTTCATAATTTTACACATTAACGCTTGCATTCTTTCTCAAAGTATGTTTTAATTATACAGCAATTTTATATTCCGGCAAGATACAGGAGGATAACAAAATGAAAAAAGTTCTTGCATTTCTGCTTGCTGCCGTGATGGTCTTCGCGCTCTGCGCCTGCGGCGGCTCGACGGGCGGCACCACGGCCGCGCCCAAGGAGTATTCCTTCACCACCGGCGGTGACCAGGGTACCTACTACGGCTTCGGCGGCGTTCTCGCCCAGAAGATCACGGAAAAGACCGGCACCAAGGTGACGGCGATCACCTCCGGCGGTTCCAAGGCCAACATTGAGAACCTGCAGGCCGGCGACGCCCAGTTCGGCTTTGTCCAGTCCGACGTCATGGCCTACGGCTATCAGGGCTCGCGTCTGTTTGAAGAGACCGGTGCCGTGAGCAACTTCTCGACGGTTGCCGCGCTCTATATGGAGCAGGTCCAGATCGTCACGCTGAACCCGGATATCAAGACGGTTGCCGACCTCAAGGGCAAGACGGTTTCGATCGGCGCTGCCGGTTCGGGCGTCTACTTCAACGCCATCGACGTTCTCGGCGTCTACGGTCTGACGGAAGCCGACATCAACCCGACCTATCAGTCCTTCGGCGACAGCACCGAGGCTCTGCAGGACGGCCAGATTGACGCCGCCTTCGTCGTTGCCGGCGCCCCCACCACCGCCGTAACCTCGCTTGCCGCCACACAGAAGGTTTACCTCGTCAGCCTGGACGACGAGCACATTGACGCTCTGATCGCCTCGTCTCCCTATTACAGCAAGTACGTGGTTCCCGCTGCGACCTACAACATGCCCGAGGATGCCTCGACCGTGGCAGTCGGTGCGGTTGTCATCGCGCGTGACGATGTCCCCGAACAGGACGTCTACAACTTCGTCTCCGGCATTTTCGACAACATTGACGAGCTGAAGAAGGCCCACGACAAGGCCAACGAGCTTTCCCTCGACTTTGCCGCTTCCGTCACCAGCGTTCCCTATCACGCCGGTGCTGCGAAGTACTTCTCCGAAAAGGGCTTCTCCGTCGCAACCAAGTAAGCTTCCTTTTTCCGCGTCCCTTTGATGCAGCGGCGCCGCCTTCTGTCGGCGCCCTGCTTTTCCTTATCATGAGGTCTCTCCTCCCTTTCGGCGGGAGAGACGAACAAACTTCCTGAGGAGATGAGCACGTGTCCGAAAAGCAAAAATCACCGATCCCGCCGCAGAACGTTGACGTCGGCACCGCCCAGGATGTCGAAGAAATGATGAAGAAGTACGACCGCGAATCCAATGTCCGCATCTGGAACGGGATTCCGAAGCTGGTTCTTCGCTATTTCGGCGTTGCCTTCTCGATCTACTGCATCCTTGTAACGCTCTTCGGAAAGATGATGCCAGAGGTCAAACTGAACATCTTCCTCGGCCTGATCCTGGTCTTTGGCTATCTGCATTATCCCATCAAGAAGAGTCATGTGCGTCCGAACTACATTCCCTGGTACGACATCGTCATCATCCTGCTCGGCGCGATTCCTTTCTTCTATTTCGCGGCCAATGCCCAGTCCATTATCAAGCTCGCTACCCGCGTCACCCAGAACCCCGTCATGGTCGCCATGGCCGTCTGTGCCATCCTGGCCTATATGGAGCTCTGCCGCCGCTGTGTCGGCATCCCGATCCTCTGCGTGGTGGGTGCGCTGCTGATCTATACCTTTGCAAACGTCCGTTTCGGCAAGGTGATCTATGACCTGTTCTATACCACGACAGGACTCATGAACACCCCCATCAACGTCTGCGCCAAGTACATCGTGGTCTTTATCATCTTCGGTGCGTTCCTGGAACGGACGGGCATTTCGAACTTCTTCATCAATCTCGCCAACTGCATCGCCGGTTCCTCATCCGGCGGTCCGGCCAAGGTTGCGGTCCTCTCCTCCGCGCTCTGCGGCATGGTCTCCGGCTCGTCGGTGGGCAACACGGTCACAACCGGCTCCGTCACCATCCCGATGATGAAGAAGACCGGCTACCGGGCCGAATTTGCCGGCGCCGTGGAGGCGGCCGCCTCCACCGGCGGTCAGATCATGCCGCCTATTATGGGCGCCGCCGCCTTCCTGATGAGCGAATACATGGGCATCCCCTACGGACAGGTGGCCCTGAAGGCGATTCTGCCGGCGGTTCTGTACTTTGCGGGCATTTATATCGCAGTGCATCTTGAGGCGAAAAAGCTCGGCCTGCGCGGCATCCCCCGTGAGGAGCTGCCGAAATTCATGGAGCTTCTGCCGAAGCTTTACCTGCTGACGCCGCTGGTGGTGCTGGTGGTGCTGGTCTCGACCAACCGTCACACCATGCAGTTTTCCGCAGCCATTGCCATTCTCATTACGATCGGCGTCGGCATCGTCAACAACGTCGTCAACCGCGTTACGCACAATCCCGATACCAGCGACAACCTGACCCTGACCAAGGTGCTTGACGCCCTGGAGGCGGGTGCCAAGAGCTGCATCACCGTCGCCGTCGCCTGCGCCATGGCGGGCCTTGTCGCCGGCTGCATCACCTCGACGGGTCTGGCCTCCAAGCTCATCACGGCGGTGGTCACCGTCTCCGGCGGCCGCGTCATGATCGCGCTGGTGCTGACGATGCTCTGCTGCATCGTGCTGGGCATGGGCGTGCCCACGACGGCAAACTACTGCATCATGGCCTCGACCTGTGCGCCGATCCTGATCACGATCGGTGTCCCGCAGGTCGCCGCCCACTTCTTTGTCTTCTACTTCGGCATCGTCGCCGACATCACACCGCCGGTCGCCCTGGCCGCCTATGCAGGCTCGGCCATCGCCAAGGCCCCGCCGATGAAGACCGCCGTCAACGCGACCAAGCTCGCCATCGCGGCCTTTGTCGTGCCTTATATCTTTGCAATGAATCCCGCCATGCTGTTCATCAACACCACGGCCTTGCAGGTGGTTTCGGTCGTCCTGACGTCTCTGGTAGGCATCTTCGGCGTGGCAGCCGCCCTGAACGGCTATCTGCTGCGGCCGATGAACCCGCTGGTCCGCATCCTCTTTGCCGCCGGCGGCCTGCTGATGCTGGATCCGAGCACGATGACCGACCTGATCGGCATCGTCGTCTTTGCCGCCGCGCTCGCCTGGCAGATCATCTCTTCCCGGCGCGCAAACGCCTCCGCTGCCTGATCCCTGCAGAAAGAATCTGCAGCCCGCCATTTTCGGCGGGCTGCTTTTTTATATTCCCAGATTGTCCCATTCCCGGCGCATATACGGCTCAAGGGCGAGGGGCCGGCCGAGATACTTCTCCTCCCAGGTTCCGTCAGCGAGGAAGGCATCCAGATATTCCTTCCGCCCGGTGGTGTGAACCACCGGGATGCCGCTCCGCTCGCTCGCTGCCTTCACCACGGGATAGCCATCGCGCAGGTCGTCGGCGCTGGCCCAGGTCTGGAGGTTCGAGTTGTTGATGAAGCCCGTGACGGTCTGGCGTGCAAAGCCCTCCATCTCGTCCTTCAGCTTCAGGATCCTGTCCGCCGTCTCGGACATGGGCCGGCGGATGTTGACGATGTCATAGACCTCGAGCTGACCCGGCTCCAGCGCGGCAAAATCCATGTGATAGCGGGCCAGGGAAAGCGCCCCGGCCGGATCGCCGCCGACGTCGAAGAGCACCAGATCCCAGTCCTGCGCAAAGGCCGAACCCACTGCCGCCGGCATGTTGGTCTGGGTAATCCCGGCCCCGACAAAGGTGGGCGAAACCAGGTTGATGTTCCGGTCCTCGAGCAGCCGGACATGGTCCGACATGCGGAAATAGTCGTTGATGCGGTCCAGGTCGATAACCTGGGTCCTTTTTCCCTGCGCAGCCGCCCTGACCGCCATGTTGAGCGCGATTTCTGTTTTCCCGGAACCGTAGTTTCCGATCAGAATGATGACCTTTTTCAATGCAGCACCTCCTCTTTCGGAAGCCTCTCTTTCTCCTCCGCCCCGCCGCGCGGGAAGCACAGGTCTTTCCCGCCCGGCCTGTTCTTATCCTATAACCGGAAAGCCCGAAAAGTCAAGCGCTTCCCTTGTCTTTTTCCCTGCCCTGTGGTAGACTGTCTCTATGTTACTTTCTCTCCGGAAAGGAGCGGGAATATGGCGGAAATCGGAAAAACAAGCCTGGCAGAGCGCCTGCAGGAACGCTGGAACAGCGATGTGCAGCAGCGCCTTCTGCTCTGTTTTGCCGCGGTTTTTCTGTTCGGCCTTGCCGCGCACGCCTACGGCTTTCTTCGCGCCGGCTTCTCGCATGACATGCTCAACGCCCTGGTAGTCACGCCTGTGGAGACCTACTGGAAGATGCAGCTCGGCCGGCCGGGCATCGTTCTGTACCGGCGCGTTCTCCGGGGCCTGATCGCGGCACCCTGGCAGCTCGGCCTTTTGAGCCTGGTATGGCTGAGCCTTTCCTGCTTTCTGATCACCGGCCTGTTCCGGATCCCCTCCCGCCTGTTCACGGTCCTGACCGCCGGGATCCTCACGGCGAACCTCTCGCTCATCGCGATGACGGCCACCTTCCTCTATGAGATGGACGCCGACCTTTTCGCGATGCTGGTCGGTATTGTTGCCGTCTGGCTCTGGGATCGGGGCGGCTGGAAGGGCGCCTTCGCCGGCGTTCTGCTCATCTGCTTCTGCGTCGGCACCTATCAGAGCATGGTCTCGGTCCCGATCACGCTGATCATGCTGCTCAGCATGGCCGCGCTTCTGCGCGGCGAGGACTTCCGCGCCGTTTTCCGCAAGGGTCTGCGCGCACTCGTGATGCTGGCGCTGGGCGGCCTGCTGTACTGGGTCCTGGTTCGCCTGATGTGCTCCTGGAAGGGCATCAACCTGGCCATGGACAGCTATAACAACGTTTCACAGACGAGCTCGCTTTCCCTCTTCGGGCGCCTGGCGCACGTGTATGCCACCTGGGCGGCGGCCTTCTTCCAGCCCGCCAAAAGCCATGTGGAGCCCTTTGTGCTGGCGGTCAACATCGCCCTTGCGCTGCTCGGGCTCTGGCACCTGCTGGTCTGGCTGAAGTGCGGAAAGGCGGGGGGAAAGGAAAAGCTGCTGCTGTGCGCGCTGGTCCTGCTGCTCCCGCTGGGGATGAACACCGCGCAGCTGAGTTTTTCCCGGGATGTGCACGACCTGATGAAAACGGCGTTCTGGCTTTCCGGGCTGGCGCTCCTTCTCCCGGTCTTTCTCCTGCCGGAAGAAAAGCCGCTGGGGCTTACACGGGCGCTTTCGGTGCTGCTTCTCTTTGCGCTTTTCTGCGCCAACATCCAGACGGCCAACGTCGTCTATACCCGGAAAAACCTGGAGCAGAATGCCGCGCTCTCCCTGATGACGCGGGTGCTGTACCGGATGGAAGAGCGGGAGGACTATGTCCCCGGCGAGACGGCTGTGGTCTTCGCCGGCGTCAGCGATCAGCTGCAGGAACAGATCCCCGGCTTTGAGGCGACTTACGACATCACCGGCTGCGAGGAAGCCTCCCCCATCGAAAAGGCCCTGACCTCGTATAACTATCACATCTATGCCGCCTATTTCCGCTATATTCTGAACAACCCTGCCGTTCTGGCCGATTCCGATGTCTGGAACCGGATGCAGCAGGATGCACGGGTAAGCGCCATGCCCTGCTATCCCGATGCCGAAAGCATGCAGATGCTGGACGGCATGCTGATCGTAAAAATGGGGGACTCGCCCCTCTATTCTGAAGGAGGTCACGGATGAAACGGATACATGCCGCTGTTCTCTGTGTCATGCTTTTCCTGCTCCCGCTTCTCTGCGGCTGCGGCATCGATGCCGACGCGGCGGAGATGCCGAGGCCGGAGCCGAATGCTGCGGGCAGCGAAGAGGAAGCCCCCGCGGACAGCACGGTCCTCTTCCCCAACGGCGTCACGGCCGAACCCGACGCGGAGAGCCTGGACCTGACCGGCCTGAAAACCCGGGACGCCGAGGAGGCCCTCGAGGCCCTCGCCCTCCTGCCGAAGCTGAAGGAGGTCAATCTGGGCAGCAAAGAGGACGGCCTCTCGCCGAAGGCCGCCCTGCGTTTCCGGGATGCATATCCCGATATTGCCTTTTCCTATCACTGCCGCCTTCTGGGGAAGGACAGCGTGCTGGACGAAACCGTGCTCGACCTCTCCGATGTCGCGCCTGTCCGGATTCGCATCGCCCTCAGCACCATCGCCTGCCTGCGCGATCTGAAGGAAATCCGCCTCGGCAGCGATGAGCGGGAAGACCATCCGACCTGGGAGGACATCCTCGCCCTTCGCTCCGCCGCGCCGAATGCGACAATCGATTACCGCTTCTCGCTCTGCGGCGTTCCGCTGACGCTGGAGGATGAAGAAATTGACCTCAATTATCTTGCGGTCCCAGACCGCGGCGAAGAGGTGCTGGCCGCGGCGAAATGCATGCCGAACCTGAAAACCCTGATGATGGACAGCTGCGGCATCCGCAACGAGGATATGGAGGTCATCCGGGACGCGCTGCCGGATACCGAGGTCGTGTGGCGCATCAGCTTCGGGCTGAAATACTCCGTCCGAACCAATGTGGAGAGGATCCTCGCCTCCAGTCCGTCCATCGGCGGTACCGTCACAAACAGCGATCTGGAAGTGCTGAAATACTGCACCAAGGTGAAATATCTGGATATCGGCCACAACGAATGTATTACCGACCTCTCGGTCGTCAACTACATGCCCGATCTGGAGGTGCTCATCATCGCGATGAACCCGCTGGGGGATCTGTCCCCGCTAGCCAACTGCAAGCACCTGGAGTATCTCGAGCTGTTTTACTCCAACACCTCGGACCTGTCCCCGCTCAGCGGCCTCAAGACCCTCAAGCACCTGAACGTCGGCCACTGTCCGTATCTGACGGACATTTCGCCGATCTACGATCTCGACCTGGACCGTTTCTACCTGGGCATTTCCAATTTCTGCCCCGTCCCGCCGGAGCAGATCGCTCACTACCGCGAGCTCCATCCGGACTGCGAGGTCGATGACACCGCCTGGGAGAGCTCCGAAGCCGGCTGGCGCCGGGCCGCCTGTCTGGAAGGCGAGGAGCTGGAGTGGTACATGCAGCAGCCGTACTACCGGGAAGACCGCCGGAACTATGCGCCGCGCTATGCCCTGCTGCGGGACCAGATGGAATATGACACCCTGAACTACAGCGTGCGCTGGAACGACCCTGACTACCGTCCCGTCGTCAGCAACGGCATCTATTACTGACGCCCGTTACCGACCCCGGTCTGTGGCCGCCGCCCAGAGCCGGTAATACTCCGCTACGGCGGGCACGACAGCCTTAATCTCCGTGCCCGTCGTATTTACGCAGAGATCATAGCTCTCCTTGTCGCCCCAGGGCCGTGGCGAGATGATGTCATGAAACTCGGCGCGGCGTCTGTCGATCCGCTTCATCTGGCGCAGGATCTCCCTGTCCGAAAGCCCTTCGCCTTCCGTCGCGCGGCTGCGGCAGCGCTCCAGCTTGGCCTCGCTTTCGGCATAAACAAAGAGGCGGAAGGGAAACTCCTCCTCGAGGATGGAATCCGCCGCACGCCCGACGATGACGCAGTCGCCCTTTGCGGCCAGCTCCTTGATGAGGCGGGTCTGCAGCGACAGCAGCTGCACCGTGGTATCGTTGACGGTCAGGTTGTCCGTAAAGCTCTGGGCAAAGTGAATGGCAAAGGGGACCGGTGCTGCGATTTCCAGCTGCTGTTCGAGGCTGTTTTCGTCCATGCCCGTCTGCTCTGCCAGACTCAGCACGATCTCGCGGTCGTAATAGGCAAAGCCCAGATTGTCGGCCAGGCGTTTGCCGAGCTCTCTCCCGCCGCTGCCGAATTCCCGGCTGACGCAGATGATCCGTTTCTTCATGTTCTCCGCTTCCTTTCTCCGCTGTCCCCTCTGCTTTTCAGGGACTGTATACCAGCGTAAAGCTTTCGTAGTGATCGCCTGTGTAATAGATGAGCCCGTCGTTGGACCAGATCAGCCGTTCGGAACCGCGGCTCTTTTTGCCGAAGGTATTGATGTCACATTCCCGCCAGCTTCTCCCCTTTGCTCTCGGCAGAAGTCCTTCCTGGTTCCCGAAGGAATCCCCGCCGATGCACTTGCCCGGCAGGGTTTTTTCCAGACTTCCCCCGATCCAGCCGGCTTTTCTCGCTTCGGCCTTCGTGACGAAGTTCCCGGGCAGATGCCCGTACTGAATCAGATAGGCCGCCACATCCTCTTTCGTCGTATAGCTTCCGTCCTCCGGAAGCTTTTTCTGTTCTGTCGGCCCCGCGGTGCCGCCATCCTGCAGAAGCTGGAGCTCACCCGACTGCTGCGTCTGCGGCTGCGCGGCAGGCCCTCCGGTTTCACGGGCAGGAGGAAGCAGAATCAGAACCGCCAGCAAAAGCAGCAGAACCGGCAGAATCTTTTTCAAAGTCTTCATTTTCTGTCCTCCTTTCTCCGCATCCGCATTTTCCTGCCGGCATTCTATCACATTTTCCGCCGCTTCGCAATCTACCTGCACAATTCCGGGCCTTTTCCTGACGAAAAGGCCCTCCAGGCTTGGTCATTTTTTACAAAAACACCGATTTGCAAAGCGGGATGAAAACTATCTCTTTCCTTTTGGCGCGCTTTGGTTTATAATCTTGCCAGATTCGAACAGGAGGTTGTTCCCATGAAACAATATTTTGAAATCGTTGATGTCCTGGCGCGTGAGATTCTTGACTCCCGCGGCAATCCGACCGTCGAGGTCGAGGTTACGCTGGATGACGGCACCATCGGCCGCGCCGCTGTTCCCTCCGGTGCTTCCACCGGTATGTATGAGGCCTGTGAGCTCCGTGACGGCGACAAAGAGCGCTACAACGGCAAGGGTGTCATGAAGGCCGTCGAGAACGTCAACGGCGAGATCGCCGAGGCCGTGGTCGGCCTGAATGTTCTGGACCAGACCGCCATCGACAATCTGCTCATCGAGCTGGACGGTACCCCCAACAAGACCCGTCTCGGCGCGAATGCCATTCTGGGTGTTTCCCTGGCCTGCGCCAAGGCCGCTGCCGAGGCAACCGGTCAGAGCCTGTACAACTATATCGGCGGCGTCAATGCCAAGACCCTGCCGGTGCCCATGATGAACGTTCTCAACGGCGGTGCCCATGCCGACAACAGCGTCGACATTCAGGAGTTCATGATCATGCCCGTCAGCGCGGCGAACTTCCGCGAGGCTCTGCGCATGTGCGCCGAGGTCTTCCACGCCCTGAAGAAGGTTGTTCCTCCCTCCGGTGTCGGTGACGAGGGCGGCTATGCCCCGAATCTGGCCAGCGACGAGGACGCCCTGAAGGCGCTGGTTGCCGGTATCGAAAAGGCCGGCTACAAGCCCGGTGAGGACTTCCGCATCGCCATGGACGCCGCCGTCTCCGACTGGTGGAATCCGGAAGACAAGAAGTATCACCTGCCGAAGCGCGGCACCGTCATGACCAGCGGTGAGATGATCGACATGTGGGAAGACCTGGTCAACAAGTATCCCATCATCTCCATCGAAGACGGCCTGGGCGAGAACGACTGGGACGGCTGGGTGGAAATGACCAAGCGTCTCGGCGGCAAGGTTCAGCTCGTCGGCGACGACCTGTTCGTCACCAACCCCGAGCGCATCCGCAAGGGCATTGAAATCGGCGCCGCCAACGCGGTTCTCATCAAGGTCAACCAGATCGGCTCTCTGACCGAGACCCTGGACGCCATCCAGACCGCCAACCGTGCCGGTTACACCGCGATTGTCTCGCACCGCTCCGGTGAGACCGAGGACACCACCATTGCCGACATCTCGGTCGCGATGAACGCCGGCCAGATCAAGACCGGTGCCCCGTCCCGCACCGACCGCGTGGCGAAGTACAACCAGCTGCTCCGCATCGAGGAAGAGCTTTACGACGTGGCCCAGTATCCCGGCATGAAGGCCTTCTTCTCCATCCGCTGATTTCCCGCATCATACACGACAGCCGCCCTTTCGGGCGGCTGTTTTTTCATGCGGATTCTGCTTTTCTGATTCCGTCTTTCATGCTGCGGACATAGCGCCCGATCTCCGGCGGCGCGGCCTTCCCGTATTTCTCCAGGATTTTGATGATGGCCGAGCCGACGATGGCGCCGTCCGAAAGCGCTGCCATTTTCCCCGCCTGTTCGGGTGTCGAGATGCCGAAACCGATGGCGCAGGGGATGTCGGTGTGCCGGCGGACCACCGAGACGATGGCCCCGAGATCGGTGGTGATTTCGCTGCGCGTCCCCGTCACGCCGAGACTCGATACGATATAGAGGAAGCCCTCGGCCTCTGCGGCGATCCTGGCAATCCGGTTTTCCGAGGTCGGCGCGATCAGGGAAATGAGATCCACCCCGACCTCCCGGCAGAACGGCAGGAACTCGTCCTTTTCTTCATACGGCAGGTCCGGCAGGATGAGGCCGTCGATGCCGGTTTCGCTGCAGCTGCGGAGGAAGCGCTCCGCCCCGTAGGAAAACACGACGTTACAATAGGTCATGAACACCATTGGGACCTTCACGTCCCGGCGCAGGTCCCGGACCAGGTCAAAAATCCGGTCGGTGGTAACCCCGCCCCGCAGCGCCCGCAGGTTGGCCCCCTGAATCACCGGGCCCTCCGCCGTCGGGTCGGAGAAGGGGATGCCGAGCTCGATGAGGTCCGCTCCGTTTTCGACCGCCGCCCGCACCGCCGCCGCGGTGGTTTCGAGATCCGGGTCCCCGCAGGTCAGGAAAGCGATAAAGGCCTTCCCGTGGTCAAAGGCATTGGCAATCTTACTCACGGATATCCTCCCCTCTGTAGCGCGCGATGGCCGCGCAGTCCTTGTCGCCCCGTCCCGAGATCGTAATGACCAGCACCTGATCCTTCGCCATGTCCGGCGCGAGCTTCATTGCATACCAGACCGCGTGCGCAGACTCGATGGCCGGGATGATCCCCTCGGTCTTTGACAGATATTCGAAGGCACAGACCGCCTCCTCATCCGTCACCGGCACATACTCCGCCCGGCCGATATCGTGCAGCCAGGCGTGTTCCGGGCCGATGCCGGGGTAATCCAGACCGGCGGAGATGGAATAGACCGGCGCGATCTGGCCGTATTCATCTTGGCAGAAATAGGATTTCATGCCGTGGAAGATGCCGAGCTTCCCGGTCGCGATGGTGGCGGCGGTCTCGAAGGTATCCACGCCGCGCCCGGCCGCCTCGCAGCCGATCAGGCGCACCGAGGGGTCCTCAATAAAGTGATAGAACGACCCGATGGCGTTGGAGCCGCCGCCGACACAGGCCAGCACCGCGTCCGGCAGCTTCCCCTCCTTCTCCTGAAGCTGCTGACGGATCTCCTGCGAAATGACCGCCTGAAAATCCCGCACGATGGTGGGGAAGGGATGCGGCCCCATGACCGAGCCAAGGCAGTAATGCGTATCGCTGATGCGCGAGGTCCATTCGCGCATGGCCTCGGACACGGCGTCCTTCAGCGTCGCCGTTCCGGTCGTCACCGGGATGACCTCGGCCCCCAGCAGGCGCATCTTATAGACGTTCAGCGCCTGACGCCGCGTGTCCTCCTCGCCCATGAACACCACGCAGCTCATGCCCATCAGGGCTGCCGCGGTCGCCGTGGCAACGTGGCAACGCCGTGCTGCCCGGCCCCGGTCTCGGCGATCAGGCGGGTCTTTCCCATCTTTTTTGCCAGCAGCGCCTGTCCGAGCACGTTGTTGATCTTATGCGCACCCGTGTGGTTGAGGTCCTCGCGCTTCAGATAGATTTTTGCACCGCCCAGGTCCGCCGTCATCTTTGCCGCATGGTACAGCCGCGAGGGTCGGCCCGCATACTCGTTGAAGAGCGCGGACAGCTCCGCCCGGAAGGCTGGGTCTTTTTTATAAAAATTGTACGCCTCTTCCAGCTCGATCACGGCGTTCATCAGCGTCTCGGGGATATACTGCCCGCCGTGAATGCCGAAGCGCCCGTTTGGGTTTGTCATGTTCTGTCCTCCTCCCGCACGGCCCTTACAAAGGCCGCCATCTTATCCGGATCCTTTCTTCCGTCCGTCTCGATGCCCGAGCTGACGTCCACGCCCCAGGGATGCAGGGACCGGACGGCCTCTCTCACGTTCTCGGGGTTCAGCCCGCCTGCGAGAATATACGGCCTTCTCCAGTCCCGCAGCAGCTGCCAGTCAAAGACCGCCCCGTCCCCCGCGCCGGCATCCAGCAGGATGAGATCGGCGCTGCTTCCCTCCGCCCGGCGCAGGTCTTCCCCGTCCGCGATGCGGAAGGCCTGCAGCAGGGGCCTGTCGGTCAGCGCCCACAGACGGCGGAGATAGGCCTCATCCTCGTCTCCGTGCAGCTGGGCCAGGTCGATGATGCCCCGGTTCAGAAGCCCCGCCACCGTCTCCGGGCTTTCACCGACGAATACGCCGACGGCCCGGATGGCGGGCGAGAGCCGGTTTTTCAGCTCCTCCGCCTGCGTCTGCGTTACCCGGCGCCGGCTTTTTCCGGCAAACACAAAGCCGATATAGTCCGGCGTCAGGCGGTTTGCCGTCTCGATATCCTCCGGCCGCATCAGGCCGCAGAGCTTGATTCTGGTCATATCCCGTTCCTCCATTCCGTCAGCACGGCCTTTCTGTCCGCTGCACGCATCAGCGCCTCGCCTACCAGGACTGCGTCCGCGCCGATCTCCCGCAGGGCGGCCACGTCCTGTCCGCTTCGTACGCCGCTTTCCGAGACGAACAGGACCTCCGGCGGGATCAGCGTCCGCAGACGCCGGCTTCGATCGGTATCCACGCTGAAATCCTTCAGGTTCCGGTTGTTGACGCCGATGAGGCGCGCCCCGGCGGAAAGCGCCGTTTCGATCTCGTTTTCGTCGTGCGCCTCCACCAGGGCCGAGAGGCCCAGCGCGTCACAGCAGCCCAGAAAGTCACGGAGCTGCTCTTTATTCAGGATCGCACAGATCAGCAGGACCGCCGAGGCGCCGAGCAGTCTGGCCTCACAGATCATATACGGGTCCACCGTAAAATCCTTCCGCAGACAGGGGATCGACAGTGCTGCGGCGATCTCACGCAGATAGTCGTCGCTGCCGAGAAACCACTTCGGCTCGGTCAGCACCGAGACGGCGTCCGCCCCGGCCGTCTCATAGTCCCGGGCGATTTCGAGATAGGGGAAGTGCTCTGCGATCAGCCCTTTGGAGGGGGAGGCTTTCTTGCACTCGCAGATGAAGGCAAGCCCTTCCTTTTTCAGGGCGCGCTCAAAGGCAAAGTCGCCCCGCGGCAGGGCAAGCGCCTCCGCCTGCAGGCTCTCAAACGGGCGCTTTCGTTTCGCCTGTTCGGTACGCTCCCGGGCGTGTTCCGAAAGCCGGTCGAGGATGTTCACGCCGTCTCCTCCGGGCGATTGCTGAGCTCGATGAAGCGCCGGAGCGTCTCGGCTGCCTTTCCGGAGTCGATCAGCTCGGCTGCCAGCACCGTGCCGGCCTTCATGCTCTCCGCCTTTCCCGCGATGTACAGCGCAGCGCCTGCGTTGAGCAGAACGGCGTCCCGCTTCGGCCCCTGCGCCCCGCTTAAGATGTCCCGCGTGATCCGGGCATTCTCCTCGGGCGAGCCGCCGCGCAGCGCGTCCCGGCTGCAGCGCGCAAAGCCGAAATCCTCCGGCTGAATCACCGAAGCGCGGTACCAGCCGTCCCGGATCTCGCAGACCGTCGTCGGCGCGCTCATCGAAATCTCGTCCAGCTTGTCCTGACCGTAGACCACCATGCCCCTTTTCACCCCGAGGTTAATCAGCACCTGCGCCAGCGGCGCCACCAGATACTCGTCATAGACGCCCAGCAGCTGCATGCACGGAGATCCGGGGTTCGTCAGCGGCCCGAGGATGTTGAACACCGTACGAAAGCCGAGCTCCCGGCGGATGGCGCCCACATACTTCATCGAGCGGTGATACTCCTGGGCGAAGAAGAAGCAGATGCCGACCTCCTTCAGCAGTTCCCGGCAGCGGTCGGGGCTCTGGCGGATGTTGACCCCGAGGGCTTCCAGGCAGTCGGCCGTGCCGCAGAGCGAGGATGCCGCCCGGTTGCCGTGCTTGGCGACCTTCACCCCGCCGGCTGCTGCGACCAGGGCGGAGGTGGTCGAAATGTTGAAGCTGTGGGCGTTGTCGCCCCCGGTTCCGACGATTTCAAACAGCTCCATGCCGGTTTCGACCCGGGTGGCATGGTCGCGCATGGCGGCCGCACAGCCGGCAATCTCGTCGGTGGTTTCGGCCCGCGCGCTCTTCGTCGACAGCGCCGCCAGAAAGGCGGCATTCTGCGTGGCGGTGGACTCGCCGCTCATGATCTCGTTCATGACCGCATAGGCCTCCTCATAGCTGAGGTCTCCCTTGTTGACAATCTTTTCAATCGCCTGTCGTATCATGTTTCCCGCTCCTTTTCCCTGTTTTCTATTCCCCGGGAGCAAAAAGAAATCGCCCCCGACAGAACTCTTTCTGTCAAGGACGAATGCTGTGATCCGCGGTGCCACCTTGATTCACGGTCTGACCCGTGCGCTTGTCGGGATACCTGCATATCCCCGGCAACTGACGTATGCCCTCACGTTGCAGAATACTCTGCGGGCGTTCTCCCCGCATTTGACTGCACCCTCCGCGGTCCATTTGACAGTCTGTTTCTCACCTGACTCTCAGCATCGCAGGCTCTCTGTAGAGGCATAACTGCCGTTATCTCCGCTTCAACGGTTTAGTGTGTGAAATTACGGGTATCATATCACTGCCGCTTCTCTTTGTCAACTGCTTTTCTCATTCTCCGCTTCCGGAAGCTTGTAGATCCGCTTCTCGAGGGCATAGATCCGATCGCTGAAGGAGCCCGCCGGCAGATCCTGCAGGGTTTCGGCATAGATCTCCATCCGGCTGTCGATCAGGTCGATGAGATGCAGAAGCTCTGCCTCGGCGCACATCGGCAGCACCGCCGCGCCGAATTCCGGTTCTCCGTGATGCGACAGCAGCAGATGCTGCAGCAGAACGGACTTTTCCTGCGGGACCCCGAGCGCCTGCGCAGCCTCCGCCACCTCCTGTGCGCCCATGAAGGGATGGCCCAGCAGCCGCCCTTCGACGGAATAGTCCCTGACCGCGCCGAGGGGTGAGAAGGTGAACTCCCGGATTTTGGCCATGTCGTGCAGCAGCGTTCCCGTCAGCAGCAGGTCGCGGTTTACCACCTCGGCATAGAGATCCGACAGGAACTCCGCCGTCTGCAGCATATTGGCCGTGTGCATCAGCAGGCCGTTTCGAAAGCCGTGATGGATGCTCTTGGCCGCCGGTACGGTTTTGAACTGTTCCTTCCGGCGCGAGAAGAGCGTCTCGGCCAGCTTCCTATAGTCGGCGTCCTGCAGCGATGCGAGGATGCCCTCGACATAGCGCATGGCCTCCTCGGCATCGATCGGCGCTGCGGGCATCAGCGTCTCGGCATTTACCCCGTCCGACGCCTCCGCCAGGCGAAGCTTTCGTACGTTCAGCTGTCTGGTTCCGCGGTAGTCCAGGACCTGCCCGCGCACCCGCACGGCCGCACCGTTGTCTTCCGGTCCGATGTTCTCGCCGTAATCCCACATTTTCAGGTCCAGACTGCCGCTGCGGTCGCACAGCGTCGCGGAAAGATACCGGCTGCCGTTTGACGAGGTACGCACCGTCGCGTCCGTCAGAAGGTAAAAGCCGTCAATTTCATCGCCGGGCCGGACATCGGCCAGATTCGGATTCTGCAGCATGGTTTCGTCTCCCCGTTCCTTTCTCTCAGCTATCCGCCCTCAGCTCTTCCAGAAGCATCTGTACCCTGCCGGCCAGCTCCTTCAGCGCACCCGGCGCAAAGGGCGACGGGAAGCCCGCCTCCTCCAGGAGGTCGGTCCACAGCTTTTCTCCGCCCTGCCGGCTCAGACGCAGATAGCGCGAAAAGGCGCCGTCATAGTCCTCGCGGGAGGCGAGGAGGAAGCAGAAGGCCGCCGTCTGGGCCAGACAGTAGTCGATGTAATAGAAGGGGGTCTCATAGATGTGCATCTGGTACTGCCAGCGCGTTCCTTCCTCGATATAGGGGATCCCCTCCATCGAAATATGTGGCCGGAACTGCCCTTCCAGCTTCAGCCAGGCGGCGTTGCGCTCGGCAGGGGTCATGTCGGGGTTTTCATAGACCTGGTGCTGGAAGGCATCCACCGCCGTCCCGTAGGGCAGGAAGGAGAAGGCGTCCAGCGCATGCATATAGCGGTATTTATCGGCTTCCGCGCCGAAGAATTTCTCCATATACGGCCAGGCGAAAAACTCCATGCTCATCGAGTGGGTCTCGGCCGTTTCCATGCCGCCGCAGCCGAGCTCCAGCGCGAAGCGGTTATCGGCGATCAGCCAGCTGTTCAGGGCATGGCCGGCCTCGTGGGTGACGACGTCCACGTCCCCGGCCGTCCCGTTGAAGTTGGCCAGGATAAAGGGCTGACGGAACTTCGGAAAATCGGTGCAGTAGCCGCCGCCCCATTTGTTCTTCCGGGCGTCCACGTCAAAGGCCTCGTTTTCGAGCATCCTGTCTATGAACGCGCCGGTCTCCGCGCCCATGGCATGGTACATCTCCTTCGCCGCCCGGAAAATCGCCTCCTTCCCGCAGGGCTTCGGGTCCCCGCCGGGGATGATGATCCCGTCATCGTAGAGGTGATAGTCGGAGATGCCGAGCCGCGCGGCGTTTTCCTTCCGCAGGGCCGACACCGCCGGCACGACGTCACGGAGGATGTTTTCGCGGAAGATGCGGACCTTTTCTTCGTCATAACAGAGCCGGCCCATCCGGTAATAGCCCAGCTCGACGAAGTTCCGGTAACCCATCTTTTTCGCCATGCGGTCCCGGACATGGACCAGCCGGTCGAAAATGCCGTCCAGCTCCTGCCGGTGGCTCTCCAGACCGCGGCCCAGCACCGCATAGCATTCGCGGCGGACAGCCCGGTCCTCGGACCTGGCGTATTTCATCAGCATGGCCCGGGGCAGCGTCTCCCCGCGGAAGCTGAACTCCATCCCGCTCATCAGATCGGAATACTGCCTGACAAGCCTGTTTTCCTCAACCATGTCCTCGAGGATGGCTTCGGACACCGCTTTCCGCTCCACTTCCATGGACTGAAACAGGACCGGAGACAGCTTTTCCTCCAGCTCCTCACGGAAGGGAGAATCCAGCAGCGCGGCGGCGTACTGAACGCCGGCGTTCTGAACCATGGGGCCGATCTCGTCGTAATATGCGTTCTCGGCGACATAGAATTCGTCAACCGTGTTGACGGAATAGCGCATATAGGCCAGCGCCGAATTGGTCTGGTACTCCAGCAGCAGCGCGAGATACTCCTCCCGCGCCTGCAGAATCTCATCGGCACTCTTTGCCTCGCGGATCCGGGAGAGAACCTTACCGATCCCCTCCCGGATTTCCTCTTCGCTCACCCGGCGATAGGGCAGATCACAGACCTTCATTCCGTATCTCCTCAGGGATTGACATAGTCCAGAAGCTTCGGTGCTTCCACGCCGTCAAGCCAGTTCAGTGCAAGGGCGTCCGCCGTTTCCTGCAGCTGCTTTCCGTAAAGAGCGTTTGCCGCCAGCATCCGCGCCGTTCTCGCCTCGTTGTTTGTGCTGCTGAACTCGACGACCGCGTCCGCCTTCAGAGGCAGACGGAGCAGAACATGATAGCCGTAGGCGGTCTCGACGATGTCGGAGACGGCATAGTCCTCCAGCGCCTTCGCCGCATTTTCAAACTCCGGCACCATCCGGCCTTCCGTAAAGGTATAGCCCTCCGGATAGTAGGCGCTGCCGGGATCCTCGCTGAGCTCTTTCACCTTCTCGAGGAAGGCTTTGACGCGCTCCTCATCGTCCTCGATCGCGCGAAGCTCTGTAACCAGGGCCTCCAGCTCGGCTCTCTTTGCGGCCAGCGCCTCGTCATCCAGCTTTTCGCCGGTCTCGGGGTCGGTATTCTGGAACAGAATGTGCGCGGCCGAGAGATAGCCGTTGTCCTTCAGATACTGCAGCGCCTCTTCGTCAGAAAGCTTCTCCGCCTTTTCGCCGTACAGGCGGTTGAAGCAGGTCTGATACAGGATGTTCTGCCGCACGATGCGGTCGTACATCTCATCGCTCAGATAGACCTGCTGCCGCACAGCACTGAAATCCTCGTCCGTGGCATCTTCGCCGAGGGCGCTTAAACGGTCCTGCTTCTTTTGCTCTTCAACCGCGGCAAGCTCTTCCTCGCCGAGGCTGATGTCATGGTCCGCTGCGAACTTCTCAAGTGCGGCAAGCTGAACCATCAGCGTTTCCGCCGTTTCGGAGGCCGTCTCGGCAAAGGTCTCCTCCGTGCCTTCCTCGATGGGATCGGTCCAGCCGAAGCGCATGCCGTAGTAGGCAGCCATGCTGTCAAAGTAGTTCTCGATCTGGCTGCACTGGGAATAGAGCACGTAGAAATAATCGCCCCAGCGCTCCTCCTCATCGCCGATCCTGAGGACCTTGTCCTCTTTGTCGTGCAGCGCGTACATGGCCTGATAGTCCAGTCTTCCGGATACCGGTCCTTCCTCGGTTGCGGTCTCTGTCCCGGCTGCAGAACTGTCTTCCTGCTGCGCTTCCTGCTGCGTCTCCTGCTGTGTCTCCTGCTCCGGCGCCGCCGCGTCGGTTTCCGGGCTCTGATATTCGTCGCCCGCGATCACATAATTGTTCTGTCCGGCGGAGGCCGTGCTGTCTGTCTCCGCAGCGGGTACGGCCGATGCCGCAGCCGGGACGGGCAGCCCCGTCCGGGCGTCGAGGGTGCCGATGACCGCGACCGCGGCCAGGCACAGAACCAGAAGAATCATGACCAGTTTTTTCATGTCGTGCTCCTTTCGCCGGGAACGGAACCGGCCCATGCCAGAGCGAATTCCCGTGCTTCATCAATGACGTTTTTCTTGGATCGAATCTTCAGACTGAGACAGGGCTTGGATCCCGCCTCCACCCGAAGCTTTCCTTTGTATTCGGGTCTTGCGTAAAGCTCCGACACCTTTTCCATGTCGAATTCCTTCAGGGTAAAGCGAAGTTCGCCCTGCTTCTGAATAATGTCGGTGATGCCGGCCTTGCCGGCAACGCCGCGGAGAATGGCCACCTGAATCAGGGCGTTGACGCCCGGCGGCGGTTCGCCGTAACGGTCGATCAGCTCGTCCAGCAGGTCGTCCGCCTCCTCCTCCGTCCGGATCATCGCGATGCGCCGGTAGATGTCCATCCGCTGTTCGGAGGACGGAATATAGCGGTCCGGGATGCTCGCCGCCACCGCGAGATCCGCCGAACAGTCGGCCCGCTGCGGGACGGGAATGCCCCGTTCCTCCAGGACGGCCTCGTTCAGCAGCTTCATGTACATGTCATAGCCGACATCCACCATGTGGCCGGACTGCTCGGCGCCGAGCAGATTGCCCGCGCCGCGGATCTCCAGGTCCCGCATGGCGATTTTCATGCCGGAGCCGAACTGGGCAAAGTCGCGGATCGCCGACAGGCGTTTCTCGGCGATCTCGGTCAGCACCTTGTCCCGGCGGAAGGTCAGGTAGGCGGAGGCCCTGCGTGTGGAGCGGCCGACACGGCCGCGGATCTGATGCAGCTGGGCCAGACCCAGCCTGTCCGCATCCTCCACAATCAGGGTGTTGACGTTCGGGATGTCGATGCCGGTCTCGATGATCGTTGTACAGACAAGGACCTGGGTCTCGCCGCTGACCACGCTGTCCATCACCCGGGCAAGCTCGTTCCGGTCCATTTTTCCGTGGGCCACGGCGATGCTGACGTTTTCCAGCAGCCGGGACAGGCGGGAGGCGGTCCGGTCGATGTCCTCGATCCGGTTGTGGAGGTAATATACCTGCCCGCCGCGCTGCAGCTCCCGCCGGATGGCATCGGCGATCAGGTCCCAGTCGTGCTCCATCACGAAGGTCTGCACGGGCAGCCGGTCTTCCGGAGCTTCGTCGATGGTGGACATGTCCCGAATCCCGCTCATCGCCATGTTCAGCGTCCGCGGGATGGGGGTGGCCGAAAGGGTCAGCACGTCCACGCCCCGGGACAGCTCCTTGATATGCTCCTTATGCGTGACGCCGAAGCGCTGCTCCTCGTCCACCACCAACAGGCCGAGGTTTTTGAACTGTACATCCTTTGACAGCAGGCGGTGCGTGCCGATGACCAGATCGCATTTTCCGCTCTGCAGATCCCGCAGCACCTTGGTGTTTCCGGCTGCGGCACCCAGACGGCTGAGGTTTTCGATCTGCACCGGGAAGCCGAAAAAGCGCTGCAGCGCCGTCTGATAATGCTGCTGGGCCAGAACGGTCGTCGGGACCAGAATGGCCGCCTGCTTTCCGTCCAGAATGCATTTCATGATCGCCCGGAAGGCCACCTCCGTCTTGCCGAAGCCCACGTCGCCGCAGAGCAGCCGGTCCATCGGGACCGCCCGCTCCATATCCTGCTTGATCTCGGCCGTGCAGCGCAGCTGGTCGTCGGTCTCGGTATAGGGGAAGTTCTCCTCGAACTCCCGCTGCCAGCTCGAGTCCGGGGAAAAGGCATAGCCGGGGAGGCGCTGGCGCTCGGCATACAGGGCGATCAGCTTCCTCGCCATCTCCTTCGCCGCGCCTTTGGCCCTTGAGCGGGTTTTTGCCCACTCGGTGCCGCCCATTTTCGACAGACGGACCGCACGCTCCTCCCCGCCGCCGGTGTATTTGGAGACCATATCCAGCTGGGTCGCCGGGACATAGAGCACGTCCGTGCCCGCGTAATTCAGTCTGATATAATCCTTTTCAAAGCCGTCCACCTGCATTTTGACAATGCCGGAAAAACGGCCGATGCCGTGCGTTTCATGGACCACATAATCCCCGACGGACAGGTCGGCATAGCTTTCGATGCGCTTTCTGTCCGCGGGCAGTCTGCGGTTCTGTTTTTTGTTTTTCCCGCGGATCAGCTGGGCGTCCGTCAGCACCGCCAGACGGAGCGCCGGATATTCCATGCCCGAGGAAATCGCACCGATGCCGATGCAGCATTCGCCGAATGCCGGCAGCGGCTGTGCCTCCGGGCAGAGTGCGGCCTGTATGCCGCGTTCCCGCAGAAAGCTCTGCAGCACGCCGGCCCGGCGCTCGTCGCCGGCCAGAATGACCACGCGATAGTCCTGCTTCTGAAAGACCTTCAGATCCTCGGCGGCCGCCTGGGCATTTCCGGCATAGGAGGGCAGCTGTTTGGCCGGGATGCTGAGCAGCGTCTTCGGGCGGAAGGAGCCGCGGCCGAGGGTGAAGGCGTCTCCGGCATAGAGCGGGTAGTTTTCCAGCTCCTTCCAGATGCCGTCCGGCGGAAAGCAGAAGCTGTCCGCGTCAAAGGGGCTTCTCCCCTCCCGCTGCAGGGTCTGCAGATCTTCCCCCAGCTGCTTCCGGTACTCCCTTGCCATCTCGCCGATGCGGGTGGGCTGGTCGGCAAAGACGACGGCGTCCTGCGGAATATAGTCAAAGCCCGTCGCCGCCGGATACAGAAGCGGCAGCCAGCGGTCCAGATCCGTCATTTTCAGGCCGCTGCGGATGCTCTCCGCGTCCGCGCGCAGTGTCGCCGCGAGGCTCGCGCCCGACACGCTCGTGCGGCGCCGGGCGGCGCGCTCGGCCAGCTCCTCCAGCTTCCGGCTCACGGCCTCGGGGCCGCCCGGGCTGAGCGTCGGCAGGGCCTCCTGCGCCGGAAGCACCGTACAGGAGCGGATGTTCTCCTCCCGCCGCTGGGTCGAGATGTCAAAGGTCCCCATCGAGTCGATTTCATCGCCCCAAAACTCCATACGCACGGGGCTGCTGTCAGACGGGGAGAAAAGATCCAGGATGCCGCCGCGTCTGGCAAACTGGCCGGGCCCCTCCACCTGGTCGCAGCGTTCGTAGCCGCAGCGCACAAGCGCTTCCTCAACCTGTTCTATTTCGGTCCGGCTGTCTGCCGAAACCGTAAACGCCGCCCGGTGCAGGATTTCGGGTGGGATGGTCCGCTGCAGCATCGCGGACACGGAGGCAACGGCAATGCACGGTTCGTCCTTTTCCGCGGACCTGCAGAGCCCGTACAGGGTGTTCAGCCGCTTCTGCTCCATCCGGTGGGACGCGGCCTCGGCAGGCAGAAAGCAGAAATCCCGCAGAACGAGGCATGAAACCGGCAAACCCAGCATGCTGCGCAGGTCGCGGGCAAAGTTCTCGGCCGCGGTATCGTCCGGACAGAGGACAAAGAGGGGCCGCTGCAGCTCCTGAAACAGTGCCGCCGCCAGATTGGCCCGGTGCACCGCCGAGAGGCCGGAAACGAGCGCAGGAAGCTCACCGCTCTCCGTCAGAGAGGGGAGGGCGGCAAGCTCTTTATGGCATAAAATCTGGTGGATCAGTTCGGTCATTTTCCGTAAAGGTCCCGCTGCTGCACCGCCAGCTCGTCGCAGCGGTTGTTATAGCTGTTATCCGCATGCCCCCGGCTCTTTGTTGGACCGCTTCCAGCCCTTCTTCTGCCAGCTCTCCGCCCAGCCCTTTTCCAGGGCATCGACCACATAGCGGGAATCGGACCAGAGCTCAACCTCGCAGGGCTCTTTCAGGGCTTCCAGCGCGGCGATGACGGCCATCATCTCCATGCGGTTGTTGGTGGTCTGCTTTTCGCCGCCGGAAAGTACCTTTTCCCTGTCCTGATAGATCAGGATGGCCGCCCAGCCGCCGGGACCGGGGTTTCCGCTGCAGGCCCCGTCGGTATAGATGGTGACCTGCTTCATTCTTCCGTGGTTTCTTCCGGAATTTCGGCAGGCTCCGCTTCCTCCCGGTCGGTTTTCTCCATATCGATGACATGGCTGCCGGGCGCCGGACGCATGACGCGGACGCCCTGCGAACTGCGGCCGTAGCAGGAGATCTTCTCGGACTCGACGCGGATCATGGTGCCGTCGTCCGTCACGATGAGGACATCCTTACCGGGCGAGAGCAGACGCACGGCCGCCACCCGGCCGGTCTTTTCGGTCAGGCGGTGGCTGATGACGCCGTAGCCGCCGCGGCCTTGATACCGGTATTCCTCAACATCGGTCCGTTTGCCGAAGCCGTTTTCCGTCAGGCTGAGCAGGGTCTCGCCCTCCGTGCTGCTGCCAGCGCCGACCACCCGGTCGTCCCCGCGCAGGCGGATGCCGCGGACGCCGACCGCCGTGCGGCCCATGACACGCACGTCCGTCTCGGGGAAGCGGATCGCGGCACCGTTGCGGGTGGCGATCAGGATATCCTCGCTGCCGTCGGTGGGCAGGACGGTAATCAGTTCATCCCCTTCGTCCAGACTGATGGCACGCATGCCGTTGCTGCGCAGATTCTTCAGCGAGGCCTGGCTGATGCGCTTGACCGTGCCGTTTTTCGTCACGAAGAAGAGATACCGGTCC